>CAJXOQ010000121.1 GCA_913057975.1 uncultured Marinobacter sp. | reverse complement strand
AGATAGGAGTCCGTCTCGTGGGCTCGGAGATGTGTATAAGAGACAGATATCCAGATACGGCATTCCGGGTTTAATCATCACCATGTCGGCACCCTCGGCGATGTCCATCGCCACTTCCTGAAGCGCCTCATCGCTGTTGGCCGGGTCCATCTGATAGGTGGCCTTGTTGCCTTTGCCCAGGTTGCCCGCTGAGCCGACCGCGTCACGGAACGGCCCATAATAACTGGAGGCATACTTGGCAGAATAGGCCAGAATACGGGTGTTCACATAGCCAGCGGACTCCAGGGCCTCGCGGATGGCGGCGACCCGACCGTCCATCATGTCGGACGGCGCCACAATATCCGCACCCGCGTCGGCATGGGACAACGCCTGATTAACCAGCGCCTCCACGGTCACGTCGTTCAGCACATAGCCATCATTGTCGATAATGCCGTCCTGGCCATGGGTGGTGAATGGGTCCAGTGCCACATCGGTAATAACACCCAACTCCGGGTAGGCGTCCTTCAGCCCACGCACCGCACGCTGGGCCAGGCCATCGGAATCCCACGCGCCAGATCCGGACAGGTTCTTGTACTCCGCAGGCACCACGGGAAACAGCGCCACCGCCGGAATCCCCAGAGCCACCAGTTCGGCCGCCTGTTCCACCAGAAGATCAACGCTCAGGCGCTCGACGCCAGGCATGGAAGGCACGGCCTCCCGCTGGCCTTCGCCTTCCAGTACGAACACCGGAAAAATCAGGTTGTCGGCACTGAGCTGATTCTCCCGTACCAGGCGCCGGGAAAAACCGTCAACCCGGTTACGACGCAGACGAGTGGCTGGGAACATGCGATTGGCCGAAAAGCTCACGGAATACCTCCTGTGGAAAATGGGGCTACCGCCCCATCATACACGCCCATAAGCGGCGGTGGCAGGGCTTACAGCCGAGCCACACCATCAGGCTACTACGTTCAGATGAAAGGACTGTTACCGGATGGAATCAAGGGCCTCGGCACGCAGCTTTTCAGCACCTTCGAAATAATCGTCCCTGAGCGCGTCAATGGCGGCTTTGCGCTCCGGACCGGCAAGCCCCATGCCGTCAAGCTCCGCCAGATCCTGGCTGTAGGCTTGCCACTTGGCCTCCCATACCTGTTGTTCGGCTTCCACTTTTTCCAGTTCACGGGCGGCCTCGGCACCAAAGCGTTCCTTCCGCCAGACGCGCAGGGCGTCGGGATCATCCGCGAATTCCGAACGCGCACGCTGGTAGTCGGTGAATTTGCGGGTTTCCCGGCGAGCCTGGCGTAGCGGTTCCGGTAACGCCTCCTCAGCATTTGCCAGCGCCTGCTCCCGCTCGCCATCCGACAGCGACGAGTCCGTTCGGATACGCAGTTGCTCGACCTGGAACCTATCAACAGCCTCGTCCGTTGCAAAAAAAGCGTCAGCGGTTTGCGCATCCATCCAGGTGCGTCGCAGGGCACGTATTTCCGCCATTCGCCGTTGCATGTCCTCTGCATTCGTTGTGGAGGCAGCTCCGTAAGCTGCCTCCAGGTCACCCAGAGCCAACTTGTAGTCCAGATAATCCCCCAGGGTGTCCAGGGCTTCCGATCGAGCTGGTTCTTCAAGTCTGGCCAACGCCTGCTCTATTCGGGCAACCAGTTGGGGTAACGTCTCCTCGCCCAGCGCCGCCAGGTAATATTCAAACAACTGGCGCAACTGCGGCGTGGGGACCAGGGAGCCATTAGCGTCGGTTTCGACCCAGCCGCCAGGCACGCTGGTTCCCGCCAGCGACGCAGGCAAGGTATCCGGCACCGCTACCGTGGTTTCGCCCACCAGTTTTGAAGGCGTCCCACGCCCGGACTCCGAATCCGCTATGGGCACAACGCTGCTATCTGTATCGGTGGTTGCATCAACCGTTTCCTGGGAGGGGGTCGGGGTATCACCAAAGAAAATGACCATGCCCGCCGCGATCAGCGCCATAACGACGAGCGCCGTGGTTGCAAAACGAAGGAATCCTCTCATGAACGCGGCCTGTCTACGGGTCGAATGTGGGGTAAGTAACGGTCATGGTGCACGGAACACGCTATCCTGCAGAACGCAGCATAGAGGAATATGGGATACAGCGGTGAGACCGGCGTCAAAACAACCGTAAGCCACGAACGCAAACAGGCCGCAGCCTCAGAGGCTGCGGCTTCATGAATTCAGAGGGAGCGATTATTGAAACCGACATCCACCTTGCGGGAAGGGTCCGAACGAAATGCCGTATCCACTTCCTGAATTCTGCCGCCCTGGTTCAGAAACGATTCAATATCCTGTTGAAGCTGAGCGCGGATTCGCGCACGGCCGGCAATGGAATGTGTATCGTCGCTGTCATGTTTCCAGCTACCGAATTGCTCCGGATTGCTTTCGTCGAATTCACTCATGATTCTCTCCATCAACGAAAACAGTACAACGAGCGCGCCAAGCCTGTTATGGCAAGGCCGCCCCATCTCGGCGGATGCGTCTTACTACCCGCCTTGGCGTCTTTATAATCCGCTTTCAATTGCAACGCTATTTCCTGACAACGATTTTTTTGTAATTTTTTGTAATCAACTCCACAATATTGTTTTTAAAGAATAATATTAACCAAGCTATACTGTTCTATTGATTGACACAAAGAATGAATAATGATTCACTGCTTATAAGGAACCCGCATGGCCTATCGGGAAACGGAAAAGATGCGCAATCGCAAGGCTGAGGCCCGCAAGCGCATTATCGAATGCACATACGGATGCGTTGCCGACGGCGGCTTCCGCAGCGCCCAGATAACGCGCATCGCAGCTTGTGCCGGCGTTGCTACGGGAACCATCTATCGACACTTTGAGTCCAAGGAAGATCTGTTTGCAGAGATCTTCAGGATTGCGACACAACGGGAAGTCGACAAAGTCGCTGAGGCACTGACCGCCGAAGACAATGCCGCTTCCCGTCTGGAAGTGGCCCTTCGCCAGTTTGCCGAGAGAGCCCTGAGAGGCCCGGTGATGGCCTGGTCGCTGATCGCGGAGCCGGTAGACCCGAAAGTTGAGGAAGAACGCCTCAAGTTCCGCCGCGCCTACGCTCAACTTTTCGAGCAGGCCATCCGGGACGGCATCAAAGAGGGTTGCCTCCCGGATCAGGATGCCAGGCAAAGCAGTACCTGCCTTGTAGGCGCCATTGCCGAAAGCCTTGTGGGGCCTCTGTCCCCGGCACAGGCTGACACCACGGAGCAGGCAGAGACCAACGACCACGATCCGCTGGTTAACTCCATCATTTGCTTTTGCATGCAGGGGTTGACTGGCACCAGGAGATAAACATGAAGGCCCGCCAGCCCCTGCAGCAGGAAACCGCAACCCCCTCCAGTGACGACCGCTACCTGGCTGTCACCCACGAGGTCTTCAATCAGCCACCGGCTCTGGAGGATTACAACCTCTTCGAACAGGACAAGGCTCTGCAGGAGGCGGTCGCCCGGGAGGGCGCCGCAGCGGCGACCAGCGACCTTAAGCAGTTTGGCGCTTTCGCCGGCGCGGCGGACACCATCGCGCTCGGTTTCCACGCCAACGAGAACAAACCGGCGTTCAACACCCATGACCGCTTTGGTCATCGCACTGACCAGGTGGACTTTCACCCCGCCTACCACCAGCTGATGTCCACAGCGATGGAAAACGGCCTCCACAGCAGCCCGTGGACCAATCCCGGCGCGGGCGCCCATGTTGCGAGAACGGCCAAGTACTACATGCATTCCCAAGTGGAGGCCGCCCACTGCTGCCCCATTACCATGACCTTCGCCGCCGTTCCATCGATCCGCAAACAACCGGAACTGGCCGCGGTCTGGGAAAACAGAATCCTGGCCAATAGCTACGACCCTCGCAACGTACCGGATAGTGAGAAACAATCCGTCACCATCGGCATGGCGATGACGGAAAAACAGGGTGGCAGCGACGTCCGGGCCAACACGACCCGTGCCCACGCTGTCGGTGCCGAAGGCCCGGGGCAACCCTATGAACTGGTGGGACACAAGTGGTTTGTGTCCGCCCCCATGTGCGACGCCTTCCTGGTGCTGGCCCAGACCAGAAGCGGCCTGTCCTGCTTCCTGATGCCACGCTGGCGCCCGGACGGCAGCAAAAACCCCTGGCAAATCCAGCGCCTGAAAAACAAGATGGGCAATGTCGCCAACGCCTCCAGCGAAGCGGAACTGCGCGGCGCCCTGGCGTGGATGGTGGGCGAAGAAGGCCGCGGCGTGCCAACCATCATCGAAATGGTCGCCATGACCCGCTTCGACTGCATGATCGGCAGCTCCGCCGGCATGCGCCAGGCTCTCGCCCAGGCGTCCCACCATTGCCGCCACCGCAGCGCCTTCGGTGGGCGACTCAGCGAACAGCCATTAATGCAGAATGTCCTGGCCGATCTGGCCCTGGAAAGCGAAGCTGCTCTGGCCTACACGATGCGAATCGCGAAGTCCCTGGACAGCCAACATCTGGAGCACGAGCGCCTGCTGGCACGACTGGCCACCCCGGTTGGCAAGTACTGGATCTGCAAACGCACCCCCAACCACGCCTACGAGGCCATGGAATGCATCGGCGGCAGCGGCGTGATGGAAGACTGCATCATGCCCCGACTGCTGAGGGAATCCCCGGTCAACGCCATCTGGGAAGGCAGTGGCAACGTCCAGTGCCTGGACACACTGCGCGCACTGCAGAAGGAACCAGACACCCTCGACGCCTTCTTCAGCGAAGCCGCCGAAGCCCGCGGCGCCGACGCCCGCTTCGACCGCTTCCTGGCCCAGTTGCAGAACGACTTCGCCGACATCAGCGACTTCGAATACCGCGCCCGTAACCTGGTGGACCGCCTGGCCCTGTTGATGCAGTCCTCACTGCTGCTGAGAAATTCCGACCCGGCGGTCGCCGACGCCTTCTGCGCCTCCCGCCTGGAACACAACGGCGGCCTGAACTATGGCAACCTGCCCTCCGGCACTGACCCGGCGGCTATTATCAAACGGGCGACGCCTGTAGTAGGCTAATTTGGACGTTCATCAGTCTGTCGTGATGGTAGACTTAAGGGACTCCACCTGAATAGTTGGCGAACCGGTGGGGAAGGACTCTCCAAAACTGTGCGGAGCCATGGATGGCGGAGCTCAAGCGCCCCAAGGATGGGCCGAAGGAGCGTGTTTTGGAGAGTCCTTTCTCACCGGTTCCAGCACCAAAGCCGGAAGCAACCATGTCCGAAGCCCTGAAAAAGCTCCTGAACCAAAACAACCCCCAGCAACCAGTGATCACGCCCCACGTGGGCATCCTGACCCTGCACTTCCAGCTCTACGGCTGCAAAGACCTCAAAGCCAAACGCAAAGTCTTCACCGCCCTGAAAGCCGTCTGGGGCAAAGAACCCGACCTGGCCGTCGCCGAAACCGCCGACCAGGACGCCCTCGACTGCGCCACCTGGACCATCGCCGCCCTCGGCGACTCATCGCAACAGATATCCCAACGCCTGGACCAGATCGAAAAAGCCATACAGGAACGCATCGATGCGGCCATACTGGATGTACACCGAGAGATCCTTTGACCCTCCCGCCGGGCTCGGGCCATGCTGTAGCGTATGGTTTCGCGACACCGTATACTACGCCCCCTCAGGGAGAACAGAACGGCCGGGACAGGCTCTGTGAATGACCACTGATAGTGTGTGGCACCTATGACCGGAAAGAAAAAATCCGCCCAGGCCTCGGTAGAGGCCATGTACCGTGTATTCACCGTGCCAGAGGCACCTGAATCCACACTAAGCCGGATTGACCAGAACATATCCAGCAACCTTGCCGGCTTCCTCCAGGAGCACATCGTTGCGGTTGAACGGGATCTATCCGAAGTTGAGAAAGACTTCTCGGACTATGCCATCCCTGAAAAGCCCATCTTCGTCTCAGAGCAAGCCCAGTTCCTGCTCGACAAACTGGTCGCCAACTCTGTACACACGGCGTCACCGAGCTTTATCGGTCACATGACATCGGCACTTCCCTACTTCATGCTGCCGCTGTCCAAGATCATGATCGCCCTCAACCAGAATCTGGTTAAAACCGAAACCTCCAAGGCCTTCACCCCCATGGAGCGTCAGGTACTGGGCATGATCCACCGCCTTGTATACGAACAGGACGGCGCCTTTTACCGCAAGTGGATGCACGATCCCCGCTACGCCCTCGGCGCCATGTGCTCCGGTGGCACCGTGGCGAACCTGACCGCACTCTGGGTAGCCCGCAACAACGCTTTTCCTGCCGAAGGAAGTTTCCGGGGCATCCATCAGGAAGGACTGTTCCGTGCGTTACGTTATTACGGCTGCGAAGGCGCCGCGATTCTGGTTTCCCGCCGTGGCCACTACTCGCTGCGCAAAGCCGCCGATGTGCTCGGCCTCGGCCGGGACTTCCTGGTGCCGGTTGACACCGATGACGACAACCGGATCAACACCGATGCACTGCGCGAAAAATGCCTGGAACTGCATCGCCAGAAAATCCGGGTCATGGCCATCTGCGGCATTGCAGGCACCACCGAAACCGGCAACGTAGACCCTCTGGATGCCATGGCAGACATCGCCCGGGAATTCAGCGCACACTTCCACGTGGACGCTGCCTGGGGCGGGCCAACCCTGTTCTCCCGCTCACACCGGCACCTGCTCAGAGGCATCGAGAAAGCCGACTCGGTCACCTTCGATGCCCACAAACAGCTTTACGTCCCCATGGGGGCCGGCCTGGTCGTGTTCCGTGACCCGGGACTGGCAAGCGCCGTTGAACATCACGCGCAGTATATTATCCGTAAGGGCTCGCGAGATCTGGGCAGCACCACCCTGGAAGGCTCAAGGCCGGGCATGTCGATGCTGATCCAGTCGGGGTTGAGAATCCTGGCGCGGGAAGGCTACGAGATCCTCATCGACCAGGGTATCGACAAGGCCGCCACGTTCGCGGAGATGATCAACACAGAAACGGACTTTGAGCTCATCACCAAGCCAGAGCTCAACATCCTGACCTACCGCTACTGCCCGGAGAAAGCGCAGCAGGCTCTGACCATTGCGGACTCACTCCAGGCCGAACGTCTGAACACCTGCCTGAACCGCATCACCAAGTTTATCCAGAAGACTCAGCGTGAACGTGGCAAAGCCTTTGTCTCCCGGACGCGGCTCGAACCAGCGCGCTACTTTCATCACCCCTGCATCGTATTCCGGGTGGTATTGGCCAACCCCTTGACCACGAAAGAGATCCTTGCGGACATATTGAAAGAACAGAGGGAATTATCATCGGATGAGGGCATCCAGGACGAGATCACCATCCTGGACCAGATGGCCGATGCCGTACTGAAGCAGCACCAACCAGGGGCGCGTCAGGCCTGACGCGCCCTGCTCACCTGCGCTACGACCAATGCAGGCCAGAATAGATCAGTAAAGCGCCTCCTCGTCATCCAGAACTTCGTCCAGAATATCGAGAAACATATGATCCGCCCGGCTCCAGCTCTCCGGAATACGAATCGTAGTGTTGGCGCTGATCTCCCGAGCTATAAGTTCGTTGGAGTTGGGCTGATTGCGGTATTTACGGGCAATTTCCACTGATTTAACGGCAATTGTGGGGTCACTGAGAACCTTCTTGATAAATACCCTGAGCTCGTCAATGACCTTCGCCTGACGGCTTTCTTCTGCTGAACTCATGAATCAATCCCCGGACAGAATGGCAACGTATTGGGAGGCAAACGCCTCCCGCATTAAAGAATAGTATGGGCCAAACAGGCACCTGACAACCAGCGTGACTATCCCTTACAGCAACAGCCCACGCAGAGTGAAGAACAGGGTGGCCGCCATACAGGCGGATGCCGGCACCGTAATAATCCAGGCTGCAATAATACGGGTCAGGTGAGACCGCTTCACCATTTCCTCACGGTAAATTTTCTTAAGCCGCTTGCGCTCCTTTTTGGAGAGTGGCACCTGCTTCTTTTTCTTGGCCTGCTGGAGCAGGTTTTCCATCTGTTCAACCGAAGCATTGCGGAAATCTTCCAGGAACGGACGCAGACGCTCACGCTCAGGCTCCTCGTGACTGTCCATGATGCTATGAAGCTGGGTGGCGTAATTGGACTTCAGATACTCCCTCAGGAAACCAACACCAAACACACCACCGATGGCAATGTGAGTGGAACTGACCGGGAGCCCCAACTGAGAAGCGATGATCACGGTAAGCGCCGCCGACAGGGCAATACAGAACGCCCGGGTTTTATCCAGCTCTGTGATCTCAGTCCCCACGGTCTTTATCAGGCGTGGGCCGAACAACATAAGGCCGACGGCCAGGCCAAGGGCGCCAACCAGCATCACCCACAAAGGAATGGACGCTGCGGTCACCACCGCCCCGGCCGAAAGCGCATCGTTGATGGCGGCGAGAGGGCCAATGGCGTTGGCCACGTCATTGGCGCCATGGGCGAAGCTGAGCAGGGCGGCTGCAAAAATGAGCGGCCAGGTAAACAGGCTGTTTACGCCCTCGGAACTGTTTTCCATTGTGGAAGCACGACGGCCAACCACCCCTCTCATTATAAAGAAGATAACGGCAGCGACCCCGAAACCCACCAGACTGGCTCCCAAGAAATCCACTTCAACGACCTTCTTCACTCCCTTAACCATCAGGTAAGTACCAAAGGCCCAGGCCATGATCGCCACAAGCCATGGCACGAAGGTTCGCGCCGAAGACACCACGTTCTTTTGATACAGCACGGTTTTTTTGATGGCAAAAAGAAAAAGAGCTGCAAACACCCCCCCCAGAACAGGAGAAATCACCCAACTGGCTACAATCTTTCCCATCACCGCCCAGTCCGCAATGCCCCAGCCGCCGGCCGCAATCCCGGCTCCAAGCACGCCCCCGACAATGGAGTGGGTGGTAGACACCGGAGCACCCATCCAGGTGGCCAGGTTCAGCCACAGCGCGCCGGCAAGAAGCGCGGCTGTCATCAGCCACACGAAGGCACTGACATCATCGAGCCTTTCAGCGGCAATAATGCCCCCTTTGATGGTAGAGACCACGTCGCCACCGGCGATGATGGCACCTCCAGCCTCAAACACGGCGGCAATCAGGACTGCACCACCCAGCGACAGCGCCCCGGACCCCACGGCGGGGCCTACGTTGTTGGCGACGTCGTTCGCGCCGATATTGATGGCCATATAGCCGCCAATGACTGCGGCTGCCATCAGCAACATATTGTTGGGCATGCCATCGCTGATCTGTCCCACCGCTAAAAATATGCAGAGCAGGAACAGGAAGCTGAAGCCGACACGATAACGTTCGGTCGAAGGGCTGGTCAGGAGAGTATCGAGGAATCCGTTTTTGCCGGCCATAATACGTCAGGTCTCGCAACAGGGAGGGTACGGGAAGCTGCAGTTTCATATCACTTACGGCGGCAACTATAAATTTTTTGCCATGAAATTGAAACATAACGGTCATAATGATGATTGCTTGACCAAAGTCGCTGTACAGATTTCCCGCTTCGACTAATCTGAGTCACGAGCCCGACCCACCCAGCCTGGGCAGGGCGTTTACAAAAAATCGACAACAACAAAAAGTGTCATGACCAGACTCCTTGATACCAGCCAGCAAATAGCCGACGAAGGTGAGGAAGAGCGCGTATCCCGCCTGCTGACCGGCCTGTCAGCCATGGCTATCCTGTTCCTGCTGGGCATTGGCGCCAAGGCGTGGTTTGCAACGCATACCCACCATGCCTTCTCGCTCTGGTTCTTCGCGGGCCTGGTGGCGATGAACATGTTGGCGTTTGCCCGCTCCGGCAACCGCCGCCATCAAAAGGCTGGCATGATCTCCATCGTCGGCCTGCTGTTCGGATACCTGATCATAACGGGTGGCGAGAGCAACACCGGCCCACTCTGGTTTTACGTGTTCCCGCCGCTGCTGTTCTACCTGACCGATCTGAAAACCGGCACAGCGGTGTTGTTATTCTGCTGCCTGTTGGCGGTTGTGGTTTTCCAGTTTCCTGAACTACCGCTGGTGACCGCCGAATACAGCACAGACTTCAAGATCCGCTTCTTCGCGACGCTGACCTTTGAGTCCATCCTTTGTTTCGTGCTGGAAGCCAGTCGCCTGAAAGCACGGAATGAGCTTATGGATATGGCCCGAGCCCACCAACACGCGGCCCGCACTGATGAACTGACGGGACTGTCCAACCGCAGGGACATGCAGCATCGGCTGAACGAGGAGTACTCAAGGTACCGGCGTTCCGGACACCATTTCTCCATCGTTCTGATCGACCTGGATCTCTTCAAGCGCATCAACGACGACTACGGACACGACGCCGGCGACTACGTACTGCGGGCCTTCTCGGAATTGATGCAAACCGTTACCCGCCAAACGGATGTGGCCGCCCGCTGGGGTGGAGAGGAGTTTCTGATCCTGTTGCCGGACACCTCACTGCTACAGGCTCTCACGCTCGCAGAACGGCTCCGTTCCGAAGTCGCCTGTGCTGATTTCTCATTCAGTGGCAGGCGCATGCCCGTCACCATCAGCGCCGGCATATGCTCCATCGCCAAGACCGGCTCAGTGGATGAATTGCTGAAACAGGCTGACGTCCACCTATACAACGCCAAGGAAGACGGGCGGAATCGCGTTGCTCCCAGAGTACGAACCTCCTCCAGGGATACCAGCCCCTCCGGAGCCGGATCTTGAGCCTTACCACATCAACAGCTATGATCGGGCCCCAACGCAGACAGTCATCACGAGATGGCTGTCGTTACGAATCAACAGGACCATTCATGGCTTCAATCCGGATTCTGGTCGGCAGCGTTTATGGTGGCGCGCTGCTGACGGCACGTACCCTGAAGAAAACTCTGGAACCGGAAGGGCATTGGATCACGATCCTTGAGGAACCCGACCTGGAGGACATCACCGGGAACGACGAACCACTGCTGGTGTGTACATCAACCACCGGCCAGGGAGAGCTCCCTCCCAACCTGCTGCCGTTCTATCTGAGATTGCGGGAGCACCTGCCCCAACAACCGGCACGTCCGTTTGGAGTAATTGTGCTTGGTGACAGTTCCTACGGTGACACGTTCTGTGGCGCCGGTGAGCTGATGGAAGAGGCTTTATACGAAACTTCAGCCCGGAAAGTGGGGGACACCCTAAGGATCGATGCCCTGGAAACCACCGAACCGGACATGGAAGCCATTCCCTGGGTACGGGAGTGGCTTGAACAACTGTAATCCTGACACAGGTACGCACGGAAACTGGCGATATCGGTCTTGAGCACCCCTGAAGTTAACGCCATACTGGCCCAGACAATCACCACAAGATCGGTACTACGTGCGCCATATTGCTCAGTTGTTCGCCCTGGCGGGCGCATTGGTCATAATGGCTTTCGGAACCCAGGCAAACGCGGCTTCGCCCGGCTTTGCAGAACCGGATATGGACTACATCCGGGTGGCACCTTCGGAACAGATGGATCTCAGGGAAGCTCTTGCTTCCGACCGGTGGCAGTCACTGGAAGACGAAAGCCCCAACTTCGGCTACATTCGCGACACCGTGTGGCTCCGCGTTCCTATATCCGCCATATCCAGTGACCGCAAGCTACTGGAGATACGCTATCCGCAACTCGACGATATCACCTTCTACCTGATCGAGAATGGTGTCGTCAGGCAACGCCTATCAACGGGCGATCGCTTACCTTTTACCCAGCGCCAGATTCAACACCGCAACTTTCTGTTTTCCTTCGAAACCTATCCGCAAAACGATTACCAGGTGTTGTTGCGGATTCGGACTCAGGGCGCCATGCAGATCCCCGTCAGGCTGTGGGACCCTCGAATCTACTTTGAAGCCACGTCCATCGAAGACCAGATGCACGCGATCTATTACGGCATCCTGATCATGGTGATCGTTTTCAACCTGTTCATCTTCCTGGCCCTGCGGGAGCGCATGTACCTGTTGTACGTGCTGTCGACCCTCAGCTACCTGATGTTTATTGGCAGCCTGAATGGCAGCACCTATCAGTTGCTCTGGCCAGAGTCGCCCTGGCTGCACAACCAGGCAATGATGCTGACCGTGCCCATAGCATTGATATTCACCCTGTTATTCTCCCGCGCCTTCCTCAACCTGCGCGCCACCAGCCCGCGCATGGACAAACTTGTATGGTATACGGTCTGTCTCTTATACACATCTGACGCTGCCGACGAATAGAGAGGTGTAGA
>CAJXOQ010000120.1 GCA_913057975.1 uncultured Marinobacter sp. | reverse complement strand
CGTGGGCTCGGAGATGTGTATAAGAGACAGCCGCCACGCCGAACACCAACGCCGCTGCCGCCCGGGTGCTCTACAAACTGGGCGTCACCATGGTGGAAGCACCGGAAGCCGGATGCTGTGGTGCAGTGAACCATCACCTCTCGGAACATGATCAGGCCCTCAACGCCATGCGCCGCAACATCGACGCCTGGTGGCCCGCCATCGAAGCCGGAGCCGAGGCCATCATCATGACCGCTTCCGGTTGCGGGGCGATGGTTCAGGAGTACGGCCACCTGTTAAAGGATGATCCGATGTACGCAGCTAAGGCGCAGAAAGTCAGCGACATGACCATTGACCTGGGCGCTTTCCTGCTCAAACAGGACCTGGAAAAACTGAAGGTACCCCAGGGAGCCGGTAAGGTCGCTTTCCATTGCCCCTGCACCCTGCAGCACGCCATGCAGCAAAACGGCGTGGTAGATCAGGTATTGCGTAAGGCCGGCATTGATCTGGCTGAAACCAAGGAAAAACATCTGTGCTGCGGCTCTGCTGGTACCTACTCCATCCTCCAGCCCAAGCTCAGCCAGCGCCTGCTGAACAACAAGCTCAAGGCGCTGACTGTAGACAATCCTGACCGCATCGTCACCGCCAACATTGGCTGTCAGATGCATCTGGAAACCAAGGCTCAGGTGCCGGTTCAGCACTGGATTGAGTTACTGGATGCGTGATTTGTGGGCCAGGAAGCACGCTGGCCCTCTCACCCGCCTGTGGTTTTGTTTATAATGCCCGCGCCGACACACAAACCACAAGGAGTGGAAACCGATGCCATGGAGGCAGGCCGCACTAATTGTACTTTTCGTTATTCCCGCCGTTGCAACAGCCGAAAAAATGTACACCTGGGTTGATGACCAGGGCGTTGCGCACTTTACCGACATAAAGCCAGTGGCTCGTGAACATGAGCATGTGGAGTTGAAGCGCCCCTCGCTGATTCCCATGCGGGAGAACATCACCCGGGGCAAGCGGGTGAGCACGATCAATCAGCAAGTGAACCGTAGCCTTGAGAGCAGTAGCCGTAGCCAGCAAACGATGTCCGAAAAACAGAAGGCCCGCGAGCGTGAGCGCAAAAGCGCCCGCTGTGAGGAATATCGGAAAAAGCTGGACCGTATCCAGAAGCAACTGCGGGCCGGGTACTCCAACGATCAGGGCAACCGCTTGCGGCGACAGCGTCGGGAAGTCAGTCAGAAGTTGTCACGCGAGTGCTTGCTTGGCTGAGCTTCCCTGTGTATTCGGGCGCGTTTACGAGGTGAACGTGCTGGGGATGTCGTTCGTTATTCTGGTCGGAATACTCCAATAAAAAAGGTTCATCGCGGGTTAGCGGGCTTTTTTGTTGAATTCGTGGTGCCCGAAGGGCGCTACCCATAATCGCTGCAGAGCGGGTTTAATCGGACTATTGTGAGGGTGGGCAAGTGGTTAGACCACATGTTCGCTGTCCCGGATCTACCAAATCGACCGCTGCCCCATGCCTTTCGCTTCATACTTTGCCCGTGCCCAGACTAGCAAACGATACATCGAACCCTGTCTGGTTTCGGCCGTCCAGGAACGGACAAACTATTTCTCTGCGCAGCGGCGTGAGATCTAACCGGCTAGTTCATAAGGTAATCTGCAAGTGCTTGGTAAGCCGCTAACGAGGTTACGTCATTGATGGCATTACTGGGAGTGGGGTGAGACGCGAAGCGAGCAATCACCATCTGAGCGGTTGGATCAACGTAAAGTGTCTGACCATGGATGCCTCTGGCGGCGTATGCGCCATTTTCATTGTGAAAAATCCACCACAGGCTTTTATAGCTACCGTTTGGAATGGTGTCGTATTTGGCCTTGGCAAAGTCATCGGGGTCAGCGCCGGCAGTGATGCTTTTTATGGCTGCTTGCGGAATCAGACGCTTCCCGTTGAGTGAGCCCTCATTCAGCATGAGTTGCCCGATACGGCCAAGGTCTCTTAAGCCCATGCTCAAGCCGCCGCCCGCAAACGGCGTTCCGATGGAGTCGATGGTGAAGTATGCGGACTGTTCTGCGCCCATTTTCTGCCAGATGCGTTCCGACAGTTGTTGTGCCACCGATTTGCCGGTAACCCTGGCAATGATCCACCCGATGGTATCGACGTTTATGGTTTTATAAGCAAAAGCTTCGCCATGTTGTCCCTCCGGTTGAACGGTCTGGAGGTATTCGAAGTAGCTCCTCGGTCCCTCGAATCCGGGTGGTTTCGGTAGCGGTGTGGCCGCTTTTGAGTAGACCCAGACATCGGCATCAGGGTCTGAATAGTCTTCGCTGTATCTAAGGCCGGTTGTCATGTTCAGGATCTGGCGCACAGTGGCGTCTCCAAACGCGCTGTCTTTAAGTTCCGGCACAAGCTCTCCGGCTAAAGCGTATTCATCAAGCGTGCCCTCGGCAATCAGCGTTTCGGCGATCAGGCCTGTTACGGATTTGGTCATCGACATGGCCGCGTGCTTTCCTTGCTCGTCCAGGCAGCCTGAATAGCGCTCGTAGACCACTTTCCCTTTGTGCAGAACAATTACTCCATCGGTGTGATTAGCCGTATAAGCCTCTGCCCAGGTCATGGTGTCGCCGGTATCGCTGCGCTGGAATTTGACTTGGGCGATACTTTCGTCGAGCTGATAATCAAGTGGGACTGGCGCGCCGAGGCCTCGTGATACTTCTGTCGTTGGTAGCAATTCGCGAAGGTGACACACTGACCAGTTGAGTTTGGGAGCGGAAAAAAAGTCGCGATCGCTATTCCGGATGATACGGTTTTCGGGCGGTGGAAAGCCCTCCATCCACTCTCTTTCATCCTCTGTTGTGTCCGCCACCGCCGTGGTGTTAATGCACACGGTCATTGTCAGCACCTTGATCCAGAGATTGGTTTTAGTGGTGTTAATCTGTTTGTACATAGTGGTTGTATCCCGGATTAATCGTCAGAGTTGTAGCGAAGGCGCCTTAGCACGTGAACGGTTAGCCGAATACCAGTAAGCCGCCATCCAATCAGTATTCCTCTTCTTTTCCTAAGATCAGAGTTGCCAAAAAACTTTCAGGCACATCGTCCATTTGAGGGTTTTGTAACGATTTGCAAGCAGGCAGCTGATTTAGTCCCAACAGACCATGCCGATGTGTATGGATTTCCGGAAAGTTGCAGAGTTCAAGAATTGCGTTCGATACAAGGAGACAAGAACAATGCAACGTAGTTATTTGGGGACGCTGATTGGCGCTGTAATGATTCCAGCATTTTTATCGTTTACTGCTAACGCGGCTGAAGGGCCAGAACAGATCGAGCGCCTTGGGAAAGATCTGACCTGTGTAGGCGCAGAAACGCAGGGGAGCTCGGCAGGTACAATTCCCGAATTCACAGGCCGTTACTTGGGTACAGTGCCTGGTTGGAATCCAGAGCCCAACTCCGGCGAACATCCGAAGGATCCTTATTCTAATGAAGCCCCGCTCTTTGTGATAACGGGACAAAACGTTGATCTATATGAAGACAAACTTTCAGAAGGTCAGCGCGCCATGTTCGAGCGTTATCCAGGCACTTTCAGGATGAACGTTTATCAGGGGCATAGGGATTTCCGCTATCCAGACTTCGTGTGTGAGCGGGCGAAATACAATGCAGAAAGAGCTCGAATTACCTATCGTGGTTTGGGTTATATGGGAATGGGCCACACACCGTTTCCGTTTCCAGAGACCGCGTTGGAGTTGCTGTGGAATCATATGGTGCCATTCCGCGCATACACTGACGAAAGCATTCGCGACATTGCGTCTGTAAATGCGAACGGGAATGTTGGTTTTGGTCGGGCAGAGGGGCAGTGCCTGGCTTTCTCCAACAGACCTGAAGGTCGTCCGCTCACAAGTGATGGCGTCTCGGCCATGTGTCGCACTGAGGTGCTCCTACCTATTCGTGAGAAAGGAAACGTTTCGATTAATCACGAGCCCTACAATTACTCGAGAGATAAGCGTGTGGTCTGGTCCTACAATGCCGGTACTCGTCGAGTCAGACTTGCGCCGGGATATGGTTTTGATCAGCCCCTTGGCGGAAGCAATGGCAATATGACCATTGATGAGGACAGGTTGTTCAACGGGTCGCCAGAGCGGTACGAGTGGACGATCGTTGGCAAGCGCGAAATGTATATTCCTGCGAATGCCTACAAGCCGAATACCGACCAGGTTTCTTATGAGGCCCTTTTGACGCCTCGTCACGCGAACCCTGATTTCATGCGATATGAGTTGCGACGGGTGTGGGTCCTTGAGGGCACTCTGAAACCAGAATTCAATCACCTCTATGGCAAACGCCGACTGTTTCTCGACGAAGATACATGGCATGCGGTTGTCGCTGATAACTACGACAGACGAGGCCAGCTGTGGAAGCATGCTTTCGCTAACTACTATTATCACCCCGACAGTTCAGCTTGGCAGATTGGCAGCTCCTTCTACCACGACCTTACGAGCGGAGAATATCTTGCCTACAACCTGACGAACGAACGTCGCCAGGGACCTGTAATCAACAGGGGTAATCTGAAGGCTTACAAATTTACGCCAGATCGGTTGCGGGCGCAGGGACGTTAAGCCGCGAGATGGTCTGAATTGACGATGTCGAAAAGAGAGTTCAGGTAGATGCTCTTTCCAGTATGTCTGTCTGAAAACATAAAATGAGGTGTGAGATTATGCCAATTTCCGTCGTAACGGGTGCCGCATCGGGCATCGGTGCTGCTGTTTCTGAGAAGCTAAAGAGTCAAGGCCACACTGTGGTCGGAGTTGATCGGGCGAATGCCGATGTGTCCGCTGATCTCTCCACGCCTGAGGGTCGTAAAGCTGCGGTTGAGCAGGCTCTGGAGAAAGCCGGAGGTAAGGTTGATCAATTGATTCTCTGCGCCGGGTTGGGGGTAACGGCACCCAATGCTGGACTGATCGTGTCCGTCAATTATTTTGGCGTCAGTGAATTGCTGGAAGGGTTCTTCCCGGCACTCCAGGCCGGTGACTCGCCATCAGCCGTGGTTGTTGGCTCCGTTGCGTCGGTTCAGCCCGGTGCTGATCAGTCACCCCTGGTGGCAAAAATGCTGAAAAACGATGAAGACGGTGCCCTTGCGCTGACACAGGAGCGTGAAAATTCCATGGAAGCCTATGGCGGCTCCAAATACGCTGTCAGCGTTCTGGTTCGTCGGAAGGCCATTGAATGGGGCAAGGCCGGGGTCCGTTTGAATGTAGTGGCACCGGGTGCTGTTGAAACGCCCCTTCTTCAGGCTTCAAAGGAACATCCAAAGTATGGCGAAGCTACGAAGAAGTTTGTGGCTCCCCTGGGGCGTGGAAGTCGCCCAGAAGAGCTCGCAGATGTTATCTGTTACCTGACCTCAGATCAGGCGAGCTTCATACACGGGACCGTTCTTTTTTGCCGATGGCGGCATGGATGCAATGCTCAGGCCGGGCAACTTTTGAATACTGCAGAGGACGGATCATGAAAGTTGATTCAGAGATTATCGCAGAGGGACTTGCTTTTCCGGAGGGGCCGCGCTGGCGTAATAACCTTCTTTGGTTCTCAGATTTCTACAGCGGTAAGGTTTACACGCTGTCACTGGCCGGTCAGCTGGAAAAGCAGATTGACGTACCAAGCCAACCCTCTGGCCTAGGCTGGACACCTGAGGGTCACTTGCTGGTGGTCTCCATGATCGACCGGAAGCTGTTGCGTTGGGATGGTAAAGACCTTGAGGAGGTTGTCGATCTTTCTGCGCTAGCTGGCGGATGTTGTAACGACATGTATGTGGCCAATGACGGGACGGCATTTGTCGGCAACTTCGGCTTTGATATTTTCGGTGGTGAAACCTTTCGGCCCGCCCGGCTTATTAAGGTGACCCCGAATGCCGATGTAGAAGTCGCTGCAGAAGATATGCATTTCCCTAATGGTACGGTAGTCGTCAATAACGGCCAGACCCTGATTGTGGCTGAATCATTTGCGAATCGACTTACAGCTTTTGATATTGACCCTCATGGCGCGCTCTCCCGGCGCAGAGTATGGGCGGATTTGGGTGAGCACTCACCCGATGGCCTGTGTCTGGATCGTGATGGTGGCATTTGGGTTGCTACCCCGGGGCCTGGCAGGGCCGGGTTGGTCCGAGTGGTAAAGAACGGCGAAATAACGCATGAAATCACTGTGAGCCAAGACGCCTACGCTTGTGCTTTGACTGGTGATGGCCGTTATCTCCTGGTTTGCACCTCCGCCCATGCAGAGCCCTCCGAATGTCTGCGTTACCGCAGCGGGCGGATAGAGAAGGTTGATTTGACCGGTTTATGAGCCAGTAGGGAAGAGGCATGCGGTTCAGCCGCTGCGCTCCACCAATGAAAAGCGGTCGAATTCCGTTTCCACTATTAGCCATTTACCCTCAATGCGGCGATAACGATCTCTGTATTGACCTCCTAACTGCATAGTGGCGCCGGTCTCTCTATCCTGATTGAAGTAGTACAGGGCCCAGCGGGCAACCGCTTCATCTTCCCCTTCTAACCTTATTTCAGGGTTGCTCCCATGATGAAGATCTATGACTCGCTCATTGCAGGCCAGCTTCTGAAACAAAGCCACAAAGCTGTCTCGATCTTTAAAACTACCGAGGGGGCCAAAATCAATGAATACATCGCCGGGAGCAAAACACTGGCGAATGACCTCAACGTCTTTTGTATCGCAAGCATTCAGGTACCGATGCTTCAGTTCGCGGATATCTTCAAGTGCCTCCAGGCGGGCAACGCGCTGTTCAAGTTCCATGTTGAGCGCTCCTTTTATAATCGACGAGGAAATTCCGGGTCATATCGAACTTACTCAACTCTTGCAGGGTGGAATTTGCGTGGCTCTCCCAAGACGCTGCGATAGGAGGCAGGTTTATGGCCGTCTTGATCAGTAATGCCGTACTTTGCGGCCAGCTCTGCGGTGATTAAAGTTTGCCCGGAGATTTGTTTCAACTCAGCGTCATTCAATAGTGCAAGGATGACCCGACCGTTGAATTCCGGGGTTTCTGCGTTAGCCATAACGGATTCATATTTG
Organism: uncultured Marinobacter sp.; assembly: GCA_913057975.1. Taxonomy (GTDB): domain Bacteria; phylum Pseudomonadota; class Gammaproteobacteria; order Pseudomonadales; family Oleiphilaceae; genus Marinobacter. The sequence goes on along the minus strand of CAJXOQ010000120.1, from coordinate 5,147 downwards.
TCCGCGCGCTCAACGGCCGCAATGGCTGAGCGTTCCGTACGCTGGGGGCCCAGCCATAGTGAAGCAGTGGCTACATTTGTACCCTCGAAATCTGCAGCCATATCAAAGGCGATCTTGTCGATGCCGGCCTTCTGACCACCGTAGGCCGGGCCACGCATATAGCAGTCCGCCCCGAATGATGAGGTGAAAGCAATCAAGCCACGAGGCGATTTAAGTAACAGCGGTGCAGCGTAATAGCTGGCAATATAGGAGGATCGCAGGCCGACATTGAGCATCTCCACCATATCGATCGGCTTACTCCAAAACGGTCCGGGATCAATAAGGTTTTCGTGGAGAAAGGCCGCATTGTTCACCAAAACGTCCAGGTGTCCTTGTTCTCGCTCGATTCGAGCGAAAAGCTGGCGAACCTGTTCATCAATGGCGTGATCGCAGCCTACGGCAATTCCCTTGCCTCCAGCGTGGGTAATCGCTTCTGCGGTTTCCTTAAGAGTGCCTGATAAGGTCTGACCGCGAAGCTTTGCATTGCTTTTCGTAGCAGAGCGGCCAGTAACGTAGACGGTCATTCCAGCGGCCCCTAAAACGATCGCAATGCCCCTGCCAACGCCACGACTGGCGCCGGTTACGACGGCCACTCCTCCGCTTGGTTGATTCATCTGCTCACCCTTATAACTGAGTCGGTGTTACTGAATTAAAGAAGAGTGGCTTTCAGGGCACGGCCACGCATCGTCTTATCAGACTAAGGCGAGGCTGAGTTCTCACGCCGGCTTCGCATTTGAATCGCACCGGTTTGTCTTCTTGAAGATAGGTCAACTGATGACTGGTGTAATGGCTTGAATCAACGCGCCAAATCGCTGTTGGCCCTCGCTGTGTCAATCGCTTGCTGTAAATCTGCAATCAAATCCGAAGGGTCTTCCAGGCCAATGGATAATCTGAGCATACCGTCACTGATCCCTCGTTTTTCTCTCTCTTCTTTCCCAATGTCATGATGACTTGTGACTGAAGGTTGGCTGACCAGGCTTTCTACACCGCCAAGACTGGTTGCCAACAGGAAGATTCGCAGATTGTCGGCAACGGCTGTGGCTGTTGGGCCTCCGCCAGTGATTTCGATGGTCATCATTCCGCCGAAGCCGCTCATCTGATCGCTTGCCAGTCTGTACCCAGGGAACGATGGCAGGCCAGGATAAAGAACCCGTGTTACGCCGGGATAACCGTCCAGGGCCTGCGCGACAGCCATGGCATTTTCATTGTGTTGCCTGATTCGCACGGGCAGGGTGCGAAGGCTCCGGGAGAGCAGGGCAGCAGTCTCGGGTGAAAGTAACTGGCCAAGGTTCTTGCGCCAGCCGGCAACAGTTTTGCACAATGGTGCCGACGACATCAGAGCACCAGCAGTAAGATCACTATGACCGCCCAAATACTTGGTGGCGCTGTGAACCACCAGGTCTGCACCCAACGTCAGTGGACGCTGATTTATCGGAGAGGCAAAAGTGTTATCAACGGCCAGCAACGCTCCTTTATCGTGGGTGACCCTGGCGATAGTGCGAAGATCAACGATGGCGAGGGTAGGGTTAGCTGGGGTTTCGCAGAACACGAGCATGCTGGGTCTGCTCAACGAAGCCTCTAGATCTTCAGCGTTGGCCTGAAGAAGAAACGTGACCGGGATACCCAACGGCAGGCAATGGTTGGTAAGTAGCTCCTGCGTTCCACCATAGATATCTCCAATACAGACAACGCCCTGTTGGCCGTGGGCGAAAATTGTTGCGGAAATCGCCGCCATCCCCGAAGCAAAGGCGAGCCCTTCCTCGGCCTGTTCTAGCGTTGCTAGGCCCTTTTCCAGTTCCTGAATGGTCGGATTGGTTCCCCATCGGGTGTAGAGGTAGCCCGGCTTTCGTGCCTCAATGCCATCCAGTTGCGCTTCGGTGTCACGGAAGCGGTAGATAGTGGTGTTATAGATCGGTGAGTAGGGGCTGCCAAAAGCATCCTGATGGCGTCGATTATGAATAATGCGCGTGGATTGGCCTTCTGAATTATCAGTAGTCATGTCTAATCACACCTGTTCCCGGATGACTTATGGCTGCTTTTTACTCAGTGCATGTTCATGATCGGGCGGATGCGATGGGCACCCATTTTTGATGGTTATACCAACAGCTACTCTCTGACTGGCAGCCTAATACCCTTGAGGCCCTCTAGTTCAGTGGCTTGTGGGCGATATCCAGTTCTTTGCCCTTGAGCATGTAATCAAAGTAGAACGGCGGCAGAAAATGCTTTTTCACCTGCCAGTAGAACCGGGACTCTTTAAATGGGCTCAGAGGCAGGGTAGGGGCAACCTTTCCACCATAGATGAATTCCGCCAGCATGACCTTGCCATAGCCCGTTACCACCGGACAGGAGGTGTAACCATCGTAGCTGGCGCTGATGTTACCGCCAGAGAGTTTGGCCAGAATGTTGGCGGCGGCTACCGGTGATTGCTTGCGAATGGCCGCCGCCGTTTTAGAAGTTGGTAGCGAGCTGGCATCGCCGAGGCTGAACACGTTACCGTAGGATATATGCTGCATGGAATGCTGATCTACATCCACCCAGCCGTCTGCGTTGGCCAGAGCACTGTTCCGGATAAAATCCGGAGCGCACTGTGGCGGCGTAACGTGCAACAAGTCGAAGGCTTCTTTTACTTCGCTGGTCTCGCCGGCGCTGCTAGTAAAGCGGAAGGTAGCAACTTTCTTGTCTCCGTCCACCGCAACCAGATTGTGGTTCATCAATAAACTGACGTTATGCCGTTTGGCCACCTGAGTCAGCGGCGGTGCGAAGTCGGGTACGCTGAACAGGGCCCCGCCAGCGGCAAAGAACTTCAGTTCGCTACTTCCAGCAAGGCCTTTTCTGCGCACATAGTCCGCTGCGAGATAGGCAATTTTCTGGGGTGCTCCGGCGCACTTGATGGGTGCCTGTGGCTGGGTGAACAATGCCTTTCCGCCCTTGAATGCCTTCAGACACTGCCATGTGTATTCCGCCAGTGACGGGTCATAATTGCTGCAGACACCGTTGCGTCCGAGGGTATCCCGGAGCCCTTCCACACCATCCCAGTTCAGCTTCAGTCCGGGTGTCACCACCAGAATATCGTAAGCCAGTCTGCGGCCATCTGAGAGCGTTACCGAATTGCTATCTGGCTCAAGTTCATCGACGGCGGCTCTCACCCAGCGAGCGCTAGCCGGCAGGGTTTCCGCCTGTGGCCTGGCGGTTTTGGCGAGAGAATAGGCTCCACCGCCCACTAGCGTGAAGGCGGGCTGGTAGTAGTGAACGTCGTTTGGCTCAACGATTGCAACGTCCAGCCCTGGGCGTTGCCTTAGCAGAGAGGCGGCGACGCTGGTGCCGGCGGCTCCGGCGCCGATAACAACGACGGTGTGGTGTTGGGTGGTCTCTGGTTTGGCCATGAATCTGCTCCTTCCAATGTGTCATTCATAGAATGAAACGTTTGGATTTAATGTTAGATCTAAAACCAAAAAACATGGAATGATGGAGGTCATTTGCTGTCGATCGTTTTCGAATATCCATAAACCGCTTTTAAATCATGTCGATAAGTAGTAAATCGAAAAAACAGATAAATAATATCAAAACAATCTGATTTATAAGGGTTGTGTTTGCTTCCTAGAGTGCCCGTGACATTTTCGGCCCCCTCCGGATTGCCTTCCGGAGAGGCCACTCACACTGTGTTGCGGTGGCTTATTATGACAAACGCGCTTTCAGCATCTCCGCTCTCAGCGGAGCAGCAGCAACGGCTAGGCCAGTTACTGGCGGAACTCAGTCCGGATCAGACGAGCTGGCTTGCCGGCTATCTCGCTGGTGTCTGTGCAGCCTCGGGTACGACCGCACTGTCTCCCTCTGTTAAAACGGCATCCGCTCCGGGCGAGAGCGAACTGACCATTCTCTTTGGTTCCCAGACCGGCAACGCCGAAGATGTGGCGGAACAGCTGGCGGCCCGGGCGGCGGAGAAAGGCGTTGCCGCCAGAGTGGTCGACCTGGCGGACTACAAACCCAAGCAGCTCAAACAGGCACAGTTCCTGGCGCTGGTCACGTCAACCCAGGGCGAGGGCGATCCGCCCGACAACGCACTGGATTTTCACGAATTCTTGATGGGCAAAAAAGCGCCAAAACTGGGTCAGTTGCGATACAGCGTGCTTGGGCTCGGTGATTCCAGTTACGAGCATTTCTGCCAGACCGGCAAGGATTTTGACCAGCGGCTGGTGGAGCTGGGTGCCTCCAGCCTGGCCGAGCGGGTTGACTGTGATGTGGACTACGAGGATCTGGCAAAGCAGTGGATCGAGCGGGTGCTTGAGGCTGTGGCATCCGAGGCCGGCGCTTCCCAACCGGTGGCCGGCGATGCGACAGCATCGGTTGCGCCACTAGCATCGCCTTATGGCCGCAAAAATCCATTCCAGGCGACGATCTTGACCAACCAGCTGTTGAACGGCCAGGGCTCGGATAAAGAAGTACGACATATCGAGCTGTCCCTGGAAGACTCGGGGCTGCAGTACGAACCCGGCGATGCCCTGGCGGTGTGCCCGGAAAACAACCCGGAGCTGGTCTCACAACTGTTATCGGCCCTGGAGTTCGACAGTGAAACGACTGTGGATATCAATGGCGAGACCGGCTCTCTGGGCGAAGCCCTGACCCGGCATCGCGAGATTACCCTGCTGACCCCGCCACCGGTAAAACAGTGGGCAGAACTGGCGGGGCAGGAAGAACTGAGCGCCCTGGCCGACAATACCGGCGAACTCCGGGACTGGATGGAAGGCCGGGATCTGCTGGATCTGGTTCAACGCTGGCCGGTGCCGTCACTGGAGCCACAGCAACTGGTGAACCTGCTGCGCAAGCTGCCACCGCGGTTGTACTCCATCAGCTCCAGCCAGGCAGCCGAGGAAGACGAGGTACACATTACCGTGGCAGCCGTGCGTTACCAGAGCCACGATCGGGATCGCGAAGGCGTGGCCTCCACCTGGCTGGCGGACCGGCTGGAGGGGGGTGCTACAGTGCCGGTTTACATTGACCCGAACAAGAACTTCTCCTTGCCGGATAACGACGAGGCGCCGGTCATCATGATCGGTCCCGGCACTGTCTCTTATACACATCTCCGAGCCCACGAGACGGACTCCTATCTC
>CAJXOQ010000119.1 GCA_913057975.1 uncultured Marinobacter sp. | reverse complement strand
GATAGGAGTCCGTCTCGTGGGCTCGGAGATGTGTATAAGAGACAGATAGTGAACTATCTGGAAAACCGCAGTGAGTTGGCCGGTAGTGAAAACTCATTGCGAATCGCAGTTGAGGCGCCAGAGGGAACGATCTTTGAAAAGGACTACCTCGAAACTCTACGGAAACTGAGTGAGGAAGTCTTTCTCCTCCCCGGCGTCGATCGACCGTATATGAAGCATCTGTGGGCGCCCGCCGTACGCTGGTCTGGTGTGACGGAAGTGGGACTTGATGGGGGGCCTGTAATACCTTCTGCTTATAACGGATCGGCCGAAAGTATTGATCAGGTCCGCCAGAACGTTGAGCGCTCGGGCGAGATTGGACAACTGGTCGCGGAGGACTACCGATCTTCCGTTATTTTCGTGCCCCTGCAGGAAACCAATGCGGTCACCGGGGAGACAATCGATTATCACGAGCTTGGCCAACAGTTAGAGGAGTTTAGAGATAGGTACGAGGCACAAGGAGTAAACATACATATTACCGGCTTCGCCAAGGTGACTGGCGACCTTATCAGCGGCATGAAACAGGTCCTGATCTTTCTCGCCCTGACGATCGCCATATGCACTTTGGTACTGTTTTTCTATACCCGATGCTTGCGCAGTACGTTTCTGGTCGTTGGCTGCTCTATGGTGGCAGTCGTGTGGCTGTTGGGCTTGCTCAGTGTCTTGGGCTTTGGTCTGGATCCCTACTCCATTCTGGTCCCCTTCCTCGTGTTCGCGATTGGCATGAGCCATGGCGCCCAGAAAATGAATGGCATCATGCAAGATATCGGACGTGGCACGCATCGACTAGTGGCTGCAAGACATACGTTCAGGCGTCTTTTTGTTGCGGGGCTGACGGCGCTGGTATCCGATGCTGTCGGTTTCGCGGTTCTGATGGTTATTGATATCCCGGTTATCCAGGACCTGGCGGTTACCGCGAGTATTGGCGTAGCTGCACTTATATTTACGAACCTTATTCTTTTGCCGATCCTGCTCTCCTATACCGGTGTGAATACGAATGCTGCGGCACGGAGCGTTCAGGCGGATCTCGCAAACCTGAACGACAAGGACCACTCCAAGCACCCAGTCTGGGCGTTCTTGGACAGGTTTACTGAGCGGAGAGTGGCCGGGGTGACCATATTGGTATTCGTGCTGCTTGGAGGTATGGGGCTGTTCGTTGGATCCAAGGTGAAGATTGGCGACACCGGCGTGGGAGCGCCGGAACTTCGGGCCAATTCACAATACAACCTTGATAACAAGTTCATGGTTACAAACTATGCGGCCAGCAGTGATGTGTATGTTGTTATGGTCAAGACAGAACAGTATGCATGTGCTCATTACGACACGCTCAGGGTCGTCGATGCGCTTGAGCGTCGGCTGAAGCAGCTTCCAGGCGTTGAATCCACCCAGTCGCTGGCCGGGCTCGCCAAGGTCGCCAATGTTGGGATGAACGAGGGCAGCATGAAATGGTGGGGTATTCCGAAGTCTCAGGGCATGCTGAACGCCATCGTTACCCGGGCCCCGAGGGAGATGTTCAACCAGGAATGCGATTTGCTGACTGTGTTCGCATACCTCAAGGATCATAAGGCCGATACCCTGAATAGCGTGGTGGAGGTAACCGAAGCGTTCTCGAAGAACTACAGCACGGACAAAATCCAGTTTCTCAATGCGGCGGGTAATGCGGGAATAGAAGCGGCCACCAACATTGTGGTTGAAAAAGCCAATCTACAGATGCTGGTATTGGTCTACGCTGCGGTTATTCTGTTGGCGCTTGTCACTTTCCGTTCCTGGCGCGCGGTGGTCTGCGCCGTCGTTCCCCTGATGATTACTTCGGCACTGTGTCAGGCGCTGATGGTATGGATGGATATCGGGATCAAAGTCGCTACGTTGCCGGTAATAGCCCTGGGTGTGGGCATTGGTGTCGACTATGCTCTGTATATCCTTTCGGTTACGTTGGCAAGGCTCAAAGCAGGTGAGCCATTGTCTGAAGCCTACTACGGCGCCCTACTGTTTACCGGCAAGGTGGTTATTCTCACGGGTGTAACCCTCGGTGTGGCGGTGCTTACGTGGGCGTTCTCTCCTATCAAGTTCCAGGCAGACATGGGATTCCTGCTGGCCTTTATGTTTATCTGGAATATGTTGGGTGCATTGATACTGCTGCCCGCTCTTGCCCGCTTTCTGTTGGTGCCGAGAGTGAAAGCGATGACAAGCTGAAATTGCCAGTATACATTGGCTTTGTTTCGAAAGGCTGAAGGGAGGTCGGTCGACTATTAGAATAAAACAAGCCCCGCCGGGTCCGTGAGGAGACAGGGAAGGTGGCGAGGATGAATGCTTGAGTTCCCAGGGGATACCATGCCAGCGCAAAAACTCATGGAGCAGTTCAACCTCCGGTCCCACCTTCGGTTCAATATTGAAGAAGGCAACATCTGGCTGGATGAGAATCGCATGTTACTGCTACATGCGTCGGCATTGGGTGCCCTGCGAAAAGAACTGATTCAGTCGCTGGGCATACAGCGTGCGAAGGCGCTGCTATTAAGAATGGGGTTTGAATCTGGACAGCGAGACGCTGAATTAGCTAGGAAGCTTACCGGCTCTGGCGAACCGTACGATGTGTTCCAGATTGGACCACAGCTACATGCCTTTGAGGGGCTGGTCAAGGCTACCATCACCGAGGCGGAAATCGACTGGGAGCGCGGATCCTTTTTGGGAGCAGTCGATTGGCAGGGTTCATGGGAGGCGGAGTCTCACATCCAAGCGTTTGGCGTAGGCGATGAAGCCGCATGCTGGACGCTTGCCGGTTACGCATCAGGTTACGTAACACGGTTCTTTAACCGGTTTGTTGTTTTTCGGGAAGAACAGTGCTTGTGTTGCGGTGATGATAAATGTTCGATTGTCGGCAAGCCTGCTGAAGAGTGGGAAGATCAGGAATACGTCAAGCTGTTCAAGCCCGACAATATCGATCGCGAAATCCGAGAGCTCCAGGACGAAGTGTCGTCGCTACGAGAGACTTTATGCCACCAGCGCGGTAGAGGTGATCTTGTTGGCGAGTCCCAGGCGTTCAGGAACGCCTTCAACCTTCTGGAACGTGCTGCGGACAGCCCGATTAATGTGCTTCTGCTGGGTGAAACCGGTGTCGGGAAAGAAGTTTTTGCGCACTGGCTGCACAAGCACAGTAGCCGGGCTGAAAATCCTTTTGTTGCTGTTAATTGTTCCGCCATTCCCCATGATTTGATCGAATCAGAATTATTCGGGGTCCGAAAAGGGGCGTTTACTGGAGCGGAGGAATCACGCCGAGGCCGGTTCGAACGCGCTGACGGCGGAACCTTATTTCTAGACGAAGTTGGCGATCTGTCGCCATCCGCTCAAGTGAAGTTGCTACGGGCCATCCAGACTGGAGAAGTCGAACGGTTAGGCGACGACAAAACAATCAAAGTCGATGTACGACTTGTCGCCGCAACTAACGTTAACCTTCAGGAGGCCATCGCTTCGGGCAAGTTCCGATCTGATCTTTATTATCGCTTGTCGACTTACCCGGTAAAGATACCCCCGTTAAGAGATCGAAAATCCGACATTCCTTTGTTGGCCGACGCGATGATCGCGAAATACGCTCCGGTATACTCCAAGACGGTCAAAGGCCTTTCTGACAAGGCGGCTCATGGTCTTATGGAATATGACTGGCCAGGAAATGTTCGTGAGCTTGAAAACCTGATTGAGCGAGGTGTTCTCCTGGTTCCTAACGGCGGGTTTATAGAGTTTGAACATGTCTTCGGTTCCGGACTTGAGTCCCATGATGAGGTGGCCGTAGGTCAAGAAGGGATCGTCAGTAGTCAGGCCTCGGAACAGGAGGTGCGTCTCGCTGAGAATCTTCTGGAAAACGGATTTGATCTTGGGCGGCACGAACTGATGTTGATGGAAATGGCAGTTCATAAAGCGGGTGGCAATCTTACCCACGCAGCGAAGCTGCTTGGCGTATCCCGACGGCAGCTGGCCTACCGATTAAAAAAACAGCCCTGAGAAAGCCCCGGAGAGCTAGAGGCCCCGGGCGTTGGCTCGAAAGTCAGACAGGAGCTTTCTGGGCACATCTTGCGTTTAAATATTCCGTTCCTCCTGATCCTCCGCATTCTGCTTTTTTCTTTGGATTCACTCCAATCTGTAACAGGTGCTATTGCGTTGAGGCACCGAAATATTCCTATGTCTGAAAATGCCGGGTTTGGCAGACCTGTTGCCGCTTTTTGGGTTGATTCGACCGTAGAGTATTGGCCTAACCGCTCCGCACGGATCCGGCTGTTCAAATTTGTAAGGCAGACTTGCAAGTTGTTCGAGAACGTAAGGCAAGACAAACGCTCACCTTCCTGGAGTACGTAATAAATCCATAAAAAACAGTGCCTTGAATACTTGGCACGAGCGGTGCATATGCAAGGTGGAAGGCACACTTTGTGTGATGGCCTGAGTCGGGGCCATTCAAGGCCCGACAGCAATAAACAAAAACAAGATGACATCAAAATTCCCCGCCCTGTACGTCAGGGCCCGTGATGTCACCAAACGAACTGGCCCAGTGCCAGAGGTTGAGGTGCAGCAAATGACAGAAGACAGTTATCCGGCAGATATCACGCCAGCCCAGTTGGATACCGAGCGCCGTTATGTCCGGATCACCGGCGAGCGCCCGGGTGGTTTCGTCGAGTTCGATTTTGCCATGGGCGAGCCAGAGCTATTTGTCGAAATGATCCTTTCACGACCCGCGTTTGAGGAATTCTGTGAAATGAACCAGGTGCAGACCATGGGGCCTGCTGAGGATTCAGGGCCAGAAGACCGAATGGCGGACTTTGCCTGGAACCTTCGGGATGCCACCGGCAAGCGCTTCAAGTAGTGCCTGATCACTCTCATGACATCAAAACAGCGGAGGATAACAAAAAATGCAGATTGACCTGAGAACCGTCAATATTGAACCGGTCAGAAAGACCTTTGACCACCTGGCCCGCAGGTTCGGGGATAAACCAGCGTCGCGTTACCAGGAGGGTAGTTACGATATTCAGGCGGCGGAGAATCTCCACTATCGCCCGACCTGGGATCCTGAACAAGAGCTCTATGACCCCAATCTTTCCCGTATTCGGATGAAAGACTGGTATGACCTCAAAGACCCTAGGCAGTTCTACTACAGCACTTACACGCTTGCCCGCTCCCGTCAGCAGGAAAACATGGAGGCCAATTTTGCTTTCGTGGAAGCGCGGGGCCTTCAGGACATGCTTCCTGAGGATATCAAAGACAAGGCGCTGAACCTTCTGGTGCCGCTTCGTCACGCTGCCTGGGGGGCAAATCAGAACAACACCCTAGTTTGTGGCTATGGCTTTGGTGTCGTGTTCACTCAGCCTTGCATGTACCACGCGATGGATAATCTAGGTATTTCGCAGTACCTCTCACGCATTGGTTTGCTGCTGGGCGGTACAGATGCCCTGGAGCAGGGCAAGGACACCTGGATGAACGACAGCAACTGGCAATCGCTGCGTCGCTACGTCGAGGACACCATGGCAATCCGCGATCCGTTCGAGGTGTTTGTCGCGCAGAACGTGGTTCTGGATGGGTTGCTGTACCCGATCGTTTATGAGCGCCTAGTGGATAACTACCTCGCTTCACAGGGTGGTCAGGCCGTGGCCATGCTGACCCAGTTCATGACCAACTGGTTCACCGAATCGAAAAAGTGGACCACTGGGGTGCTGAAAGTTGCCGCCGCGGAATCCCCGGAGAATGCACAGGTTTTAACCGAGTGGGTCAACCATTGGAGCGACAGAGCTGTGTCCGCATTGCTTCCGATTGTTAATTCGGTTCTGGATGAGCGCGTGGATGAGATGGTGTCCGAAGAATTGGACGCCTTCCGAGTCCGCATCACCAAAACCGGTATCGCTTTGTAAGGAGAGGTCATGTCCACCGTTTTTATTGCGTTTCAGACCAACGAAGAGACACGCCCCATTATCGAGGCGATCGAACTGGATAACCCGAATGCAACAGTCCACCAGGAGCCCGCGATGGTGAAGATTGATGCACCGGATGAGCTGATCATCCGCCGGGAAACCATCGAAGATCAAATAGGGCGGGAGTACGACTTGCAGGAGTTGCAAGTAAACCTGATCACCATGTCTGGTCATCTTAATGAAGATGAAGACACGTTTACCCTGAGCTGGAAATAACGCCGAGGATAGAGTTATGGATACCCCAGTAAACAAGAAAAAATTGAGCCTCAAAGAGAAGTACAGCTACCTGACCCGGGATCTGGCCTGGGAACCGTCTTACCAAAGTAAAGAGGACCTGTTTCCCTATGCCACTTATGAAGGGATAAAAGTCCACGATTGGAGTAAATGGGAAGACCCGTTTCGTCTGACCATGGACGCCTACTGGAAGTACCAAGCCGAGAAAGAGCGTAAGTTTTACGCCATCATCGATGCCTTTGCTCAGAACAATGGTCACCTAAAGATTACCGATGCCCGGTATCTTTCGGCACTGAAACTTTTCCTACAGGCAATCAGCCCGGCTGAATATGCCTCTCATAAGGGCTTTGCGCGTGCTGGCCGCGAATTTCCGGGCGTTGGCCCTCAGGTTGCTTGCCAGATGCAGGCTATCGACGAGATCCGCCATGCGCAGACACAGGTCCATGCCATGTCGAACTACAACAAGTTCTACAGTGGCTTCCACGCATTTGCAGATCAGCGCGATCGCATCTGGTACACCTCGGTAGCACGGTCATTCTTCGACGATGCCATGTCTGCCGGGCCGTTTGAGTTCATGATCGCCATCGGCTTCTCGTTCGAGTACGTGCTCACCAACCTGTTGTTTGTCCCCTTCATGTCCGGTGCGGCCTACAACGGAGACATGTCGACTGTGACCTTCGGCTTTTCCGCCCAGTCGGATGAGGCCCGTCACATGACTCTCGGCCTGGAGTGTATCAAGTTCATGCTTGAGCAGGATCCGGACAACGTCGCCATTATTCAGAAGTGGATCGACAAGTGGTTCTGGCGGGGCTTCCGGGTTCTTGGTCTGGTAAGCACCATGATGGACTATATGCTGCCGAAGCGGGTCATGTCCTGGCGGGAAGCCTGGGACATCTATGGTGAAGAAAATGGCGGAGCCCTGTTCAACGATCTTGCCCGCTACGGCATCCGCCCGCCCAAAGGCTGGAAGGACGCCGGTGAGGCGGTTGATCACATGTCCCACCAGTTCATGCTGGCACTCTACCAGTGGAACTTTGGTACCGCTTTCCATACCTGGATTCCCAGTAATGAGGATATGGACTGGCTCTCCAAAAAGTACCCGGACACTTTTGACAAGTACTACCGTCCCCGTTGGGAACACATTAAGAAAATGGACGAGGCCGGGACCCCGTTCAACAACTTTGGTTTGGCGAAGTTGTGTCAAATCTGCCAGTTGCCAACGGTATTCACAGAGCCCGGAGACCCCACCACTTTGTGTCACCGGGAGACAGAATACAGAGGGGAAACGTACCAGTTCTGCTCCGATCACTGCTGTGACATTTTCAAAGAAGAGCCGGAGAAGTACATCCAGGCTTGGCTGCCAATGCCGGCCCTGTTCCAGGACCCGATCAATGGCGATCTGGAGGCGTGGATGAAGTGGGCCGGTCTGGAAAACGGTTCGGATAATGGCGATTACAAAGGATCGCATGACCAAACAAGTTTCCAGAAGTGGCGTGAGATGACGACTTCTAACTGAAACTGAGTGCTGGCCGGTCCGGGTATCTGGGGTGGCCAGCGGTGAGAACAAAAACAAGGAGCTGCAAAATGTCAGTTGTTTCCAGAAAAGAATATATCGGTGTTGCGCGTGATCGCGTCGAGAACTTTAACGGCAATCAGCTGGTTTATGTCGGCTGGGATAATCATCTGCTGTTTGCCTCTGCCTTCCTTTTATGTCCAACGCCAGAAACCGTGTTCCGTGACTTGGTTCAGAACAACCTGGCTCCGTTGCTGAGCGCTGATCCGGATGCCGAAAAAATTGACTGGGACTCGGTCACATGGCTCAAGGGCAATGAACCCTGGACACCGGACTGGGATGCCAGTCTTGCGGCCAATGGCGTTGGTCATAAGTCGCTGCTGCGTTTCAAGACGCCTTCGCTGAACACAGTCTGTGGTTAATATCCGGAGGGTGCCATGAGTTACGAGCTGACCATTGAACCATTAGGCCAAACCGTCGAGATCGAGGATGGCCAGACCATACTCGACGCCGCTCTACGAGCAGGCATCTACCTGCCCCATGCCTGCTGCCACGGACTGTGTGCGACCTGCAAAGTACAGGTGGTTGACGGTGAAGTGGAGCACGGAGAGGTCTCCGACTTTGCTCTGATGGACTTCGAGCGCGAAGAGCAGAAGTGTCTGGCCTGCTGTGCCACTGCCGAGAGTGATCTTGTGATTGAGGCAGAGATTGAAGAAGATCCGGATGCGCAGAATTTGCCGGTTAGAGATTACCAATGTGTGGTTTCTCGGATAGAGGACCTTACTCCTACCATTAAGGGCGTTTGGCTGAGGCCTGAGTCCGGTGAGGAGGTGGCATTCCAAGCGGGCCAGTATATCAACCTGGAATTGCCCGATGGAATCGGACATCGAGCGTTTTCAATTGCCAACGCCCCGTCTGAGTCTGGCGAGATTGAACTTAATGTAAGGATTGTTCAGGGCGGCAAGGGTACAACTTACATCCATGAAGAGCTCCAAGAAGGTGACGTGCTGACCTTGAGCGGGCCTTACGGAAGGTTCTTTGTGAAGAAATCTGCGCAGGTTCCAGTGATCTTCATGGCCGGTGGCTCTGGCCTTTCCAGCCCAAGGTCGATGATTCTTGATCTCCTGGATGAAGGGTTTGATCTACCCATCACCCTCGTTTACGGCCAGCGCTCGCAAGAGGAGCTCTATTACCACGATGAGTTTCTCGAATTGGCAAGGCAGCATGAGAATTTTACCTATGTGCCGGCCCTGTCCGACGAGCCTGAGGCCTCATCTTGGGAAGGGTTCCGCGGTTACGTGCACGACGCGGCCAGAGAGCACTTTGGCAACGATTTCAGCGGTAACAAAGCATATCTTTGTGGTCCGCCAAGAATGATCGATTCCTGTATCTCCGCATTAATGCAGGGGCGTCTGTTTGAGCGCGACATTTACACCGAGAAATTCATCTCCGCGGCGGATGCCCAGCAGGTTCGGAGCCCTTTATTCAAATCTATCTGAACACAAACATAATAATGAGAGAGGTAGTTCATCATGGCTATGACCGGAGTTTTGCGCCCAGGACACGCTCAAGTACGTGTACTTGAACTTGAAAAAGCGATGACCTTTTATCGAGATGTTCTTGGACTTGTTGAAACAGGTAGGGATGAAAGGGGACGCGTTTACTTCAAATGCTGGGATGAGCGGGATCACAGCAGCTATATCCTTCGAGAGTCCGACCATGCGGGTATCGATTTCTTCGGCTTTAAAGTGCTTGATGATGAGACGCTCGACAGGCTGGAGAACGACCTCAACGCATATGGGGTCGAGACCAAGCGTATCCCGGCTGGTGATCTTCTTGAAACCGGCGAGCGGGTAAGCTTCACCCTTCCTTCAGGACATGAGATCGAGCTCTATGCTCAAAAAACTGCGGTAGGTAATGGAATTCCTTTAGTTAATCCGGGTCCTTGGTGCGCAGATTCTGAGAGAGGTATTGCCCCCGTCCGGTTTGATCATACCTTGCTGTACGGACCGAATATTAATGAGGTCAAAAAGATCTTCACTGATGTACTTGGTTTCTATCTTGCTGAGCGCGTGCTCGGCGAAGACGGCGACAGCGAGGCCGCTATCTGGCTGTCATGCTCCCACAAGGTCCACGACATCGCCTTCGCTGAATATCCCGAACCGGGCAAACTCCACCACTGTTCCTTCCTGATGGAGAGTTGGGAGCGGGTACTGCGAGCCGGAGACATAATGTCGATGAACTCAGTGCCCGTGGACATTGGACCGACTCGCCATGGTGTTACGCGTGGTTGCACAATCTACGCCTGGGATCCGTCGGGAAACCGATTTGACACCTTTATGGGTGGATATCAGCCTTATCCCGATTACGAACCTCTGACGTGGACCTTCGATAATTTCGGCCAGGGGCTCGATTATCCTCAGCGGAAACTACACGAAACTTTCTTGACCGTGGTCAGCTGACGCCGAGGGCATCTTCCATGCCGGAGAGGGTGTCGTGCAATGCATACCTAAAAGGTAATGGCTGACTGTTTAAATGGTATTAGACGGTATAGATTCGGAATCCTACACTCAAAATAGGTCGGAATAACCCGCTATCAAGGACGCTGAAGACCAGCTCCTCTGAAACAGAACAAGCAGGAATCAATATGCGCCAGATAGATAACTTCATAAACGGCGAATTTGTCGCTTCTAGCGTTGGCAGGCGGTTTGAAAAGCGGTCCCCTGTCGACAACCGAGTCATAGCATCGATTGCGGAGGCCGGGCAGCCAGAGGTGGATCAGGCTGTAACTGCGGCAAAGCGTGCACTGACAGGAGAGTGGGGCAAGTTGGCCACAAATGAACGGGTGGATCTGCTTTACCAGGTGGCCGATGAAATTACACGTCGTTTTGACGATTTCGTCGATGCGGAGATGGCAGATACCGGTCAGCCTGAACATGTGATGAAACATGCCTTCATCCCCCGCGGCGCCGCGAACTTCAAGGTCTTTGCGGACATTATCAAAAACGTACCGACTGAGAGTTTCCACATGGACACTCCGGACGGTCGTGGTGCCCTGAACTATGGTGTTCGCGTTCCCAAGGGGGTGATTGGCGTAGTGGCGCCCTGGAACGCCCCATTCCTGCTGATGACCTGGAAAGTGGGTCCCGCCCTGGCATGTGGAAATACCGTGGTGGTTAAGCCTTCGGAAGAATCTCCTCTGACTGCAACCCTGCTGGGTGAGGTAATGAACAAGGTAGGCATCCCCAAAGGCGTCTACAACGTCATTAACGGATTTGGTCCAGACTCCGCCGGGGAGTTTCTGACCCGCCACAAGGATGTTGATGCCATCACCTTCACCGGCGAAACACGAACCGGTTCGGCGATCATGAAGGCCGCATCGGATGGCATTCGGGACGTGTCGTTTGAGATGGGTGGTAAAAATGCCGGAATCGTGTTCGCCGACTGTGATTTTGATAAGGCAATTGACGGCATTTTCCGGTCGGCATTCCTCAATACCGGTCAGGTATGTCTTGGGACTGAGCGGGTCTATGTCGAGCGTCCAATTTTTGACCGTTTCGTAGCCGCCCTCAAAGATAAGGTTGAAAACGTCAAGTTTGGCCGACCCACCGACAATGGTGTGAATTACGGGCCGCTGATCAGTCAGGAGCATCGGCAGAAGGTTTTATCCTATTACGCCAAGGCCAAAGAAGATGGAGCCACGATTGTAACTGGTGGTGGTGTTCCGGAAATGCCAGGTGAGCTTGCCGAAGGTGCCTGGGTTCAACCGACGATCTGGACGGATCTTCAGGAGTCGTCCGCTGTAATTCAGGAAGAGATCTTCGGCCCTTGCTGTCATATCCGACCCTTTGACACCGAAGAGGAAGTCATCGAGTTAGCTAATGCTTCCGATTACGGACTATCCACCACGATCTGGACAGACAACCTCACACGCGCGCACCGCGTTGCGGCCAAAGTCGATGTTGGGATTACTTGGGTTAATAGCTGGTTCCTCCGGGATCTGAGAACCGCCTTTGGAGGTGCCAAAACTTCGGGCATCGGTCGTGAAGGTGGTGTGCACTCCTTGGAGTTCTACACCGAGATGCGCAACGTTTGCATCAAAATGTGAGGCTGACATGGACCAGAAAATAATTGATCAATACGGCGACGAGCTCTATCAGGCGTTTGTCGAACGCAGGACCATCGCGCCTTTCACTGAGCGAGATCCGGACATCAGTCTTGACGATGCCTACAAAATCCAGCTGCGATTCATCCAGCGACGTTTGGATGCAGGTGAAACGGTGGTTGGTAAGAAAATCGGTGTGACCAGCAAAGCCGTGCAGGATTTTTTGGGTGTGTTTCAACCGGATTTTGGGCAGTTGACCTCAAAAATGGTCTACCAGGAAGGTGATGTCATTGCTCTTGACGACTTGATTCAGCCAAAGGCCGAAGCAGAGCCTGTCTCTTATACACATCTCCGAGCCCACGAGACGGACTC
>CAJXOQ010000118.1 GCA_913057975.1 uncultured Marinobacter sp. | reverse complement strand
ACGAGATAGGAGTCCGTCTCGTGGGCTCGGAGATGTGTATAAGAGACAGAGCCCAAAGAGTACGGAAATGCGGAAACCATAAATCACCCGCGCGGCCACATCCCGGCCCTGGTCATCGGTGCCGATCCAGTTTTCAGCGCTGGGTGGGGCCGGTGACGGAACCTCAAGGTTATAGTTCGTGGTGTTGTAACTAAAACGAATGGGTGGCCAGATCATCCAGCCGTTTGCCTCGATTTCATCGGCAATAAACGAATCGCGATAGTCGGCTTCGGTGGGCAGAAACCCGCCGAACGTTTCTTCGGGCACACTTTCCACGATCGGAAAGTAAACATCCCCTTTGTAATAAGCGACCAGTGGCACGTCATTCGCAATCACCTCGGCGATGAGCGAGAGCCCAAAAAGGGCCAGGAATAGCCACAGGGACCAGAAACCACGACGGTTGTTGCGGAAGTTGCGAAGCCGCCTTTGCTGGATAGGAGAGAGCGTTACCATGCCTACGACCCCTCCCGGCTTTCGAAATCAATGCGGGGGTCCACCAGAACGTATGTGATATCGCTGATCAGTTTCAGCACCAATCCCATGAGCGTAAAGATATAGAGGGTACCGAATATCACCGGATAATCCCGATTCAACGCCGCCTCAAAGCCCAGTAGTCCAAGGCCATCCAGGGAGAAAATCACTTCAATCAGCAACGCGCCGGTGAAGAATAACGACACAAGCACGCCGGGAAGGCTGGCAATGACAATCAGCATGGCGTTGCGGAACACATGCCCGTAAAGCACCTGTTTCTCTTCCAGACCCTTGGCTCTGGCGGTCACCACATACTGTTTGCTGATCTCATCAAGGAAGGAATTCTTGGTCAGCAGGGTGAGAGTGGCGAAGCCACCGATGACATTGGCCGTGACAGGCAACGCCAGGTGCCAGAAGTAATCTCCGATTTTCTGGTACCAGTTGAGTTCGTCGAAGTTGGACGACGTCAGCCCCCGTAGCGGAAACCAGTCCAGGTAACTGCCCCCTGCGAACAGGACAATCAACAGTATCGCAAACAGGAAGCCTGGAATGGCGTAGCCCACCACGATGGCAGAACTGCTCCAGACGTCGAATCGCGATCCGTCGGTGACGGCCTTGCGGATACCAAGGGGGATCGAGATCAGGTAGATAATCAGGGTGGACCACAATCCCAGGGAGATGGACACCGGCATTTTGTCCACAATCAGTTCGATCACCGAGCGGTCCCGAAAAAAGGACTCGCCAAAATCAAAGGTGGCATAATCGCCGAGCATTTTCAGGAATCGCTCATGGGCCGGCTTGTCAAAGCCGTACATAACCTCTATCTCTTTGAGAAGCTCGTCCGGCAGGCCTCGGGAACCGCGGCTGTCGCCACTTGATGAGGTCACCTCGCCACCGGAACCGCCACCGCTGGCCCTGGCGAGGGCTCCGCCACCGTGCCCTTCCGTTTCGGCAATCAACTGCTCAACGGGACCGCCGGGGGCGGCCTGAACAATCACGAAGTTGAGCAGCATGATCCCGAGTAGCGTGGGGATAATCAGCGCCAGGCGCCTGAGGATATAACTGCCCATTCAGCGGAACTCCGTCAAGGTTGTGTCAGAGATCTGCGTCATTGGTCAGTGCTTTCTACCCACCAGTTATTGACGTCCACACCGTTTTTGGGAACCGTCTCCGGCCGCTGCAGAAAGGACCAGTAGGCGATCCGATCCTTGGGCAGGTACCAGTTTGGCACCACGTAGTGCCCATGCAGTAGTACCCGGTCCAGCGCACGCGTGCGGTGAACAAGCTCCTCGCGGGTAGGCGCCTGGATGACCAGGTTCACCAAGTCATCCACCACCGGGCTGTCCACCCCCATATAGTTGCGCGAGCCCTTCACGTCGACATTGGAGGAATGCCAGTATTCCCGTTGCTCATTGCCGGGGGAGTCGGACTGACCGATACCCTGGACTGTCATGTCGTAGTCGAACTCACGAAGGCGCTGTATATACTGGTTGGTATCCACCAGGCGTACGGACACATCGATGCCCAGTCTTTCGAGGTTGTTCTTGAAGGGCAGCACCACCCGTTCAAAGGTTTTCTGAAAGATCAGGATCTCGAACGCCAGGGGATTACCGGTTTCCCGATTCACCATGGTGCCATCCCTGACCTCATAACCGGCCTCCCGTAATAACGTCAGCGCCGTACGGAGATTATCGCGGAGCCCACCTTTACCCTCTGTCGAAGGCGGCTGATACGCTTCATTGAAAACGTCGTCGGGCAATTGATCGCGATAGGGTTCGAGGATTTCCAGTTCGCGTCCTTCGGGCAGGCCGGACGACGCCAGTTCGCTGTTCTCGAAGTAGCTCGAGGTGCGGGTGTATTGCCCGAAGAAAAGGTTCTTGTTGGCCCATTCAAAGTCGAACGCGTAAGCCAGCGCCTCCCGTACACCAGGGTCACTGAAAACCTGGCGGCGGGTGTTCATTGCGAAGGCCTGCATGCCGGCGGGACGGCCATGCTCGACGGCTTCGGTTTTCACCTTGCCGGAGTCGAACTGATTGCCGGTGTAGGCCGTGGCCCAGTTCTTGGCCGAGGACTCAACCCGAAAATCGAAGTTACCGGCACGGAAGGACTCCAGGGCGACGGTGTCATCTTTGTAGTAGTCATAGTGAATTTCATCGAAATTAAACCGCCCCTTGCGCACTCCGATGTTTCTGGCCCAGTAGTCCTCCACCCGTTTGAAGGTGATGGAGCGGCCCGCTTCGAAGTCGCCAATGCGATACGGACCGCTACCAACGGGCGGTGTCAGACCGTTGTCGCCAAATTCACGATCTTTCCAGTAATGACTTGGAAGAACGGGCAGTTGGCCGAGAATCAGTGGCAGTTCACGGTTGTTGGTGTCACCAAACTCGAAGCGGATAGTCCGCTCATCTTCGATGATTACCTCGGACACGTCTGCATAATAGTTGCGATAGAAAGGATGGCCTTTGGTGGTCAGGACATCGAACGAAAACTTCACGTCCTTCGCGGTAATGGGTTCACCATCCTGGAACCGGGCTTCATCACGCAGATGAAAGGTCACGTAACTGCGGTCTTCCGGGGTTTCAATGGACTCGGCAATCAGGCCATAGGCGGAAAAAGGTTCGTCCGCTGACGGTTCCATCAGCGTATCGTACAGGTATGTGTTAATGCCCGCCGCGGCTACACCGCGAATAACGAAAGGGTTAAAGGTGTCGAATCCATTGGCCACCACGGCCATTCGAAGGACGCCGCCCTTGGGCGCCCCGGGGTTAACGTAGTCAAAGTGCGGGAAACCTTCGGCGTATTGGGTGTTGCCGTGCATGGCAATGCCGTGTCTCGCGTCGGGCTCGGCTGAGGCAGATTGCCATGGAAGTAGAGCCATGGCGGTAACGGTCAAAACACTGATGAGGGATGAGGCTTTCCGTGTTCTTGTCATAGATCTCGCACGTTTCGGTTCAGGCTCAGGGGCTGTTTCTTATGTCGACATAGAGTACCAGACTTTGCCCGGGCTGAAGATAACGGGAGGTGTTGAGGTCGTTCCAGCTTGCGATGTCTCTCACATTGACTGCAAAGCGGCTGGCGATGGTTGACAGGGAATCCCCTTTGCGAACCTGATAGCCCACTTTGCGTACCATGCCTTTGCCACGATTGGTGCTGGCCAGCATGGCGGGTTGTTTCGACTTCGACCAGATAACCAGTTTCTTGCCGGGCATCAGTGGATCACCAGGTGCCATGCCATTCCAGGACGCCAGTTGGCGGACGGACACCCGATGCTCGCGGGCAATATCCCAGAAGGTGTCCCCGGAGCGAACTTTGTAGTCAACCCGAGTGCCGTTGGCGTTCTTGCCACTCCGTTCCTGCTTTCTGGCGAGTCGTTCATTGGCGCTCAGGGAATAGGTGCCCGCCTGTTCGGCAGCGGAGGGAATCATCAGCCGTTGGCCGATGCGGATGATGTGACTGTCGAGCTTGTTGACCTGTTGTATCACCGACGGCGTGGTGGAATAGCGTTTGGCAATGGTGCTCAGGGTATCGCCGGATTCCACCTTGTAGTTCCGCCAGGAAACGCGTTTCGCCGGATCCATACCCTTGAGGGCCGTGGCGAAGGTTTTAGCGTGCTCACGGGGGATCAGCAGCCTGTGGGGCCCATCCGGTGACGTCGCCCAGCGATTGTAAGAGGGGTTGAGTAGGTAAATCTCGTCGATATCGACACCAGCCAGTTCCGCTGCCTGGGCCAGATCGAGCTGTGAACCGGTGTCCACGACTTCAAAGTAGGGCTCGTCGTCCAGCGGAGGCAGCTCAATGCCGTAAGCCTTTGGATCATCGAAGATCTTCGCCAGCGCGATCAGTTTGGGGACGTAATGGCGCGTTTCCCGAGGCAGGTGGAGGGACCAGTAATCGGTAGGTTGATTGCGTTTGCGGTTGCGGCGCATGGCGCTGGAAACCGTGCCACCGCCACTGTTATAGGCCGCAAGTGCCAGCATGTAGTCGCCGTCGAATCGTGTTGCCAGTCTATCAAGGTACGTCAGTGCGGCATCGGTCGCGGCAACGATATCGCGGCGATCGTCATGCCACCAGCTTTGGGTCAGGCCAAAATACTTGCCCGTTGAGGGAATGAATTGCCACAGGCCAGCAGCACGACCGTGGGAGTAGGCAAACGGATCAAAGGCACTTTCCACCACTGGCAGCAGAGCGAGTTCCGTGGGCAGTCCGCGTTTTTCGGCTTCGGACAGAATATAGTGCAGGTAGCGGCTGCCACGATCAACGACTCGATCAATGTAGCGTGGATGCTTTTTGTACCAGTTCAGTTGCGCCTGGACCCTGGGCTCGCTGGCGTCATGATCCAGCTCAAATCCTGCTCGCAGGCGGTGCCACAGGTCGGGCGTAGCATCATTCTCTTCCGCGATCTTCTGGTCGGGCTCGTCCAGCTTTTCCCGGGCGTCTTCCGCGGTTTTCTTGAGCGTTGGGTCGATGGCGTCGTCGAGCTTTGTTCGGGACGCGCGGCCCGTTGGTTCGTCATCAGGTGAGGACTCTATCGCCTCTTTTAACTCGTCGTCACCGGCCGCCACGGTCAGTTTTTCCGAGGCCAGTACGTCACTTGATGAAGACTCTGTAAAAGGATCAAGAGCGCTGCAGCCACTGGCAAGTGCGCCAAGGAGAAACAGGGTGGAAAATCGCGAGACCGTCATATGACTACTTCCGGTGGCTGGTCGAAGCCGGGATGATCTGTATGAAAACCCGGCATATTTAATGAGTTATGGCACAAAAGTTACACGGATTCTATTGGAACGCTTTTCAGGGGGTCAACAAGACTCGCGTTACGTCATTGATAGAAATTGTTACCTACCTCTAGCGCGCTTCCTTTAAAACGTATCCTTGCCGTGCCTTGTCGCTGCGAACACGTCGTTGTCCGATTCGACGGCCAGGCCCGCTTTCTGTGCATATTGGTGCGCGGCAGCGACTACTGCTTCATCGTCCCAGCGCAGGAACGGGTTCAGTTGCTTCTCTTCGCCGAGGATGGATGGAACGGTGGGCATGCCATCGTCCCGACGTTTCTGGCAGCGGGCCTCGAATTCCCTGAGCGGCTCGTCGTCCGGTAGCCAGTGACGAGCGAATTTGAGGTTGGCCAGAGTGTATTCGTGAGCACAGTATACGGCTGCGTCGTCTGGCAGCCCTCGAAGGCTTTCCAGTGACCGTTTCATTTGCTCCGGAGATCCCTCGAACAACCGTCCGCATCCGCACACAAACAGAGTGTCGCCACAAAACAGGACCGGACGGTCGTTGACGCGCACGTCTGTATAATAGGCAATATGGTCGAGGGTATGCCCGGGAACGCCAAGCACGCTGAATGTGAGCTGTTGCCAGACCACCTCATCCCCGGGGTGCACTTCGCTGGTGGCGCCCTTGAAGGGAGAGTTCGCCGGGCCGATGATCCTGCAGTCGGAGACTGTTCCCGCGAGCTTGCCCACACCGCCCACGTGATCAGGGTGGTGGTGGGTCACCAGGATGGTGTCCAGTTGCAGCCCGTTCTCTGCCAGGAATTCGATGACCGGCTCTGCCTGCCCGGGGTCCACGATCAATGCCTTGCGATCTTCGCTGTTGGACAGGCACCAGATGTAGTTATCATTGAAGGCTGGAATAGCGTTTATGGTCAGCATAGGCTCCACATGTGCGATACGAGTGTGACTGTTATCATAATGTATTAATCCCGGTGTCCCAACACCGGAGAAACAAGCCAGGGGAACACAGCAATGAGCCCAGCAGGTGAAGTTGACTATTCCGCCCGACATGACAGCTTCGAGAGCTGGTTCCAGACGCCCCTGGGCCGTTCGCTATTGGCCGATCAGCGTGCATGCGTTGAACACCATGTTCGCGCCCTCTCTGGCGCGAGGCAGTTGCAGGTTGCCGTCAGTCATCGCCTGCCACTGGCCAGTGGGACGGATTTTGCCCAACGTGTTCTGACGACGCCGAACTGGCAGTCTTCCATTCCCGACGGCGTGGCAGTCTGCGATGCCGACGAGTTGCCTTTTCCCGGTGATTCCATGGATCTGGTGATTCTCCACCACACGGCGGATTTCTCACCGCATCCCCACCAGGCACTGCGAGAGGCCTCCAGGGTGCTTAGAGGGGAGGGGATGATGGTTCTGATCGGATTCAATCCGTTTAGTCTCTGGGGCCTGCGGAAACTGGTTTCCAGGCACCATGAAGGCCCCTGGGGTGGTCGTTTTTTGATGAAGGGGCGCATGGAAGACTGGCTCCGACTGCTGGATTTTTCCGTGGAGTCATCGGGTTCATCGTTTTTCCAGGTTCCGCTTCAACGGGCGGTTCTCGCGGAGCGCAGGGGCTTAATGGAAAGGTTGTGTGGCAACCGTTTCCTGCCGGTGGGGGCTTATTACTGTATCCTTGCCAAAAAGCGCGTTTATTCCAGATTACAACGTCGGCCAGCCTGGCAAGGACAGAAAGTCATCGCCCTGCCAGGAAGGGGTGCAGTGGGGGCATCGCGTGGATACCCGGTGCATCCCGACAAGGGTCGGTGCGCTATATTGAAACACAAGCATATCGAGGAGTATTGATGGCCGGCAAGGTTGTTCTCTATACCGACGGGGCCTGTAAGGGTAACCCTGGGCCAGGAGGCTGGGGCGTTGTTCTGCGGTACGGCGATGCCAACAAGATGTTGCACGGTGGCGAAGCAAATACCACCAACAATCGCATGGAGTTGATGGCCGCGATACAGGGTTTGAAAGCACTCAAGCGCGCCTGCGACGTAGAGCTCTATACCGATTCTCAGTATGTTCGCAAGGGCATCACCGAGTGGATGACGGGCTGGAAGCGAAACGGGTGGAAAACAGCCGCGAAAAAACCGGTCAAGAATGAAGATCTGTGGCGTGAGCTGGACGGCGAGGTGGCTCGCCACAAGGTCAATTGGCACTGGGTGAAGGGGCATTCGGGGAATCCCGACAACGAGTTGGCTGACGAGCTCGCCAATCGCGGTGTGGAAGAACTGGCTAACGCCGGATAACAACGGCGTGACCAATGGGGTAACCAATAGGGAAACCATGAGACAGATTGTACTGGATACGGAAACCACCGGTATCGACCCGACGGAAGGTCACCGGATTATCGAAATTGGCTGCGTTGAGCTGATGGAGCGCCAGATCACCGGTCGGCATTATCACGTCTACATTAACCCTGAGAGGGAAGTGGAGGCGGAAGCGATAACGGTTCACGGCATCACCAACGAGTTTCTGGTGGATAAACCAAAATTCGCCGAAATAGCCGACGAGTTCTTTGAGTTCATAAAAGGCGCCGAGCTGGTTATCCATAACGCGGCGTTCGATATCGGATTCATGGATTCCGAGTTCGCTCGCCTGAAGCCCGTTCGCAGGACGACGGAGCATTGCGGCGTAGTGGATTCCCTCGCCATCGCCCGCAAGAAGCATCCTGGCCAGAAGAACAATCTGGATGCGTTGTGCAAGCGTTACGGGATCGACAACAGCAACCGTGAACTGCACGGCGCATTGCTGGATGCGGAAATCCTTGCCGACGTCTATCTTTTGCTGACAGGCGGTCAAACTGCACTTTCCCTGGATGCCGGCGGTGACGAAGCCGGTGGTGAGGGCGGTATCCGTCGCCTGGCGGATGATCGCAACCCATTGCCGGTACCAAGGGCCAGCGACGACGAGCGTGCCGCCCACGACGAGTTCATGGCGTTGCTGGCAAAACAGGCTGGTGCAACCGTATGGGATAAGCTACCCGCTGAAGAATAAGCAGAGCAGAGCCGGATTTGTTTTGGCAGTGTGAACTGTGTGTCGCGTTGTACGTTTTGTTACATTCCTGCTTTCTTGAGCTACTTGAGTTTTGTGTTATAAGTAATGATAAGTTCGCGAGTTTTCGCGAACTTTTTATTTTAGCCGGGAAGGGTAAATCTGGCTCATAAAGTGATTCTTCAAACAACCGACAAGATCACATTCCAAGAACAGGGCGCGGTAGTTTCCGCATACATTACAGGAAGCGTTTATGGTTCAATCGTCTCTGGCGACGAAATCACAGTCATTTGATCTGGTCAAAAGTGAGATTGAGCAGACCATCAAACAGGCAGAGTCCAGCCTTGAACGCTTTCAGGAAAACCGTGAAAGCGGTGAGGATCTGCAGAACTGTGTGGATTTTCTGAACCAGCTCCGCGGTATTTTCATTCTTGTCGAACTGCGTGCTGGCACCCTCCTGTGCCAGGAAGCCGTCAGTATGGCCAATGATGTTCCCGTTGGCGCCAACGACGACAAGAATATCCTTCTGACGACCCTCAATAGCGCGCTGTTCATTCTGCGCCGTTACGTTGAATATTATCATCAGCAGCGAGCGGATCATCCGGAGTTGTTGCTACCAGTTATCAATGATCTGCGCGAAGCCCGTAAGGAAAAACCTTACCCGGAATCCTGTTTCTTCGATGTGGACGTCAAGGAGCGGCCGGATTTCTGCTCGGGGCTTTCCCTCCAGGCGTTTGATGGTAACGAGGCGGAGTACGAAATATTGGCCCGCCGTATGCGGCTGACGTTCCAGGTTGCACTGCTGGGTGTGCTTCGCGAAAAGAACGATGTGGTCAGCAAGAAACTTTTTGGCCGGGCAGCGCGTGGATTTGCTCGGCTTTGCCAGGGGCAGCCCATGGGGCAGATGTGGTGTCTGGTTGCCATTGTGGCGGATACCATGCTTGATCGTGTCATGGGACTCAGCAAGGCCCGAAAGCGCATGTTCATGCGCATCGAGAAATATTCCCGGGAAGTCGTGTACGTTGGCAAGGTGGCCACGGCCAAGGATGCGCCGGACTCTCTCATTCGTGATCTGGTGTATCTGCTCTATAGGAGTGGATCGGCAAATCCCGAGGTGACCTCTGTACTGTCAGCTTATCGACTGACGCCTGCGGAATTCCCGGACTCCATGCTTGATGCCCATGCCCGTCGACTTTATGGCCCGGGCACCGATGTTCTCAAGTCGTTGTCGACGGCATTGCAGGACGAACTGAATCAGCTCAAGGACAAGCTCGACATTGTTGAGCGTGGCATTGAGCCGGACCTGGCGGAGTTGTCATCCATTGCAGGCGCCCTGGAGCGCCTTGCCAACACGCTGATCATGCTGGACCTCAACCAGTTAGGAGCTATGGCCCGGGGTGAGGCCGCGAAGTTGCGCACCTGGGAGGAAGAGAATCGTCTGCCAGCGGACGATGAACTCTACAAGCTGGCGGATTCCGTATTGGGTATCGAGGATGCCGTGATGCAAATCGTGGTCCGTGGTATTACATCGGAAACCGATGCCCTTGCGGGTGGTCAGCGTACCCGTGAAGAATCCCTTTACCTCCATGAGGCCACCTATGTAGTGGCCGACGAAGCGAAAAGTGCACTGACCCTCGCAAAACGCGCCATAACGGCGTTTATCGAGTCCGACTACGACAAGCTCCACCTCGCCAATCTGCCTGCTACGTTGCACAGTATCTGGGGTGGGCTCCATATGCTGAACGATCCCGGAGCGGCCTCGGTGTTGGAGCGCGTGGCAGCATCCATTCAGGAGCGATTACTGGACGCCAGGGAGGCGCCTCAGGCTCAGGTGCTGGAAGCGCTGGCGGACGCGTTAACGTCCCTCGAGTATTACATCGAGAGCGTTGGCAGGCGGGAAGATCGCAATGCGGACTTGTTGAAACTGGCGGAATCCTCATTGGAGGACGTGGGGCTCTAGCCGTCGCGCGGTTCAAACCCCACAAAAAAACCCTGCCGTGTGTGCAGGGTTTT
The DNA here is from genome assembly GCA_913057975.1 of uncultured Marinobacter sp. GTDB lineage: Bacteria > Pseudomonadota > Gammaproteobacteria > Pseudomonadales > Oleiphilaceae > Marinobacter. Next base: position 2,084 of record CAJXOQ010000118.1, on the reverse strand, counting down.
TTTGTGGGCAGGCAAAGGGCCATTCGCCCGAAGAGCGATCAGCCCATATTAAACAGCTCGCCCAGTTTGGTTGCGAGCATCATGTCGCCCTCAGCGCGCAGCTGACCGGCCATAAATGCCTGCATGCCATCGGTTTCGCCAGATACGATGCCCTGCAGGGTTTCGGAGTTCATGATCAGGGTGACGGAAGGGTCGTCATGGGCGCCTTCGGCCATCTTGCAGGTGCCATCCTTGATAACCAGGTGATAGGTCTTGTCGTCCTCAATGTCGAACTGGAATACCAGATCGAGGCCTTCAGCTGCGTCCGCGTTAAAATTCTGTTCGAGTTTTTCGAATATCTGAGCTACAGACATTATTTTACCCTTATTGATGGTTGTCTTGGCGTGTTGACGGCTTCTGGTTCCTGGCCTTTCGCCTGCATGGAAGCCCGGGTGAGCCGACGTAGCCATTCGACTTTAGGGTCAGACATTACCGGTGTCAAGCTCGATCGAACGCTTGTTTTAATTTGTTATCGGTTCTATGGCTTGTACCTCAGGGCACCTCGGTTACAATCGAGCGCTCAAGAGTAATCCTGGAGAAGCAACTTGGAATTTCTGACAGAGTTCGGTTTGTTTATTGCGAAAACGATCACCCTTGTGGTGGCGCTTCTGGTCATTGTTTCAGTGGTTTTATCCGCTGCCCACAAAGACAAGGACGATCAGGGGAGTGACGGAGAGCTGCGGGTCCGCAAACTCAACGAGAAATACCGTAAGCTGAGGGAGTCACTTCAGGCCAAACTGCGCAGCGATTCGGAACGCAAGGCTTTCGAAAAAGCCCGTAAAAAGGAAGACAAGGCCAAACAGAAAGCCGAGAAGGCCAAGCGCAAATCCGGCGATGCTGAGGAAAAACCCCGCCCCAAGGTGTACGTGCTGGACTTCGACGGCGATATCAAGGCCAGCGATACGGACTCTTTGCGCCGCTCAATCACAGCAGTGCTCAGCGTTGCGGAGCCCGAAACCGATGAAGTGGTGATACGCCTTGAAAGTGGTGGTGGCCTGGTTCACTCATACGGGCTTGCGGCTGCCCAGTTGGACCGTATTCGAGCCAAAGGTATCCGGCTTACGGCCTGCGTCGATAAGGTTGCCGCCAGCGGTGGTTACATGATGGCGTGCGTGGCTGACAGGATTGTCGCGTCGCCGTTTGCGATTCTGGGGTCCATTGGTGTTGTAGCCCAATTGCCCAACTTCCATCGTTTGCTCAAGAAGAACGACGTCGACTTCGAGATTCTGACGGCCGGTGAACACAAGCGCACCATGACCGTTTTCGGCGAAAACACCGATAAAGGAAGAACCAAATTTCTTGAAGACCTTGAGGATACCCACGTGTTGTTCAAGGAATACGTGGGTGAGCGCCGCCCGGAACTGGATATTGCCGCCGTTGCAAATGGCGATATCTGGTTTGGCAGCCGCGCCCTGGAGGTCAAGCTGGTGGACGAGATCAAGACCTCCGACGAATATCTCATTGAAGCCTGTGACAAGGCCGACGTAATCTCTGTAGGTTTTCAGCGCAAACGCACGTTGCCGGAAAAGCTTGGCCTGGCCACCAGTGCAGCACTTGAGCACACCGTATGGCGGGTACTGGGCGCGTTCCGCAACCAGAAAATTCAGTAAAGCTACAGTAACGGGAACAGAGTCATGACAAACAACACCGAGTTCAAGGCATGGCGCGTTCAGGAGCAGGGCGGAGAGTTCGCGGGTTCTGAGCAAACGCTGCACGTATCCGATCTGCCCGAAAACGATGTCCTTATTAAAGTCAGTCATTCGTCCCTGAACTACAAGGATGCCTTGTCCGCCTCCGGCAACAAGGGCGTTACACGTAACTTCCCCCACACTCCAGGTATCGATGCTGCCGGGGAAGTGGTGGAAGCCTCGTCCGGCTCCTTTTCGGCCGGTGACCAGGTGCTGGTAACCGGCTATGACCTCGGTATGAACACCGACGGTGGCTTCGGCGAATACATCCGGGTGCCGGCCGAGTGGTGTGTGGCAATGCCCAAGGGCTGTCTCTTATACACATCTGACGCTGCCGACGAATAGAGAGGTGTAGAT
>CAJXOQ010000117.1 GCA_913057975.1 uncultured Marinobacter sp. | reverse complement strand
CGAGATAGGAGTCCGTCTCGTGGGCTCGGAGATGTGTATAAGAGACAGCTCCACGGTATAGCCGGCTTCGCCAAGAACCTCGCGGGCAATGTCCACCATGTAGCCCTCGCGATCGCTACCTGCTTCGCAGTTGTGGGGGCACCATGGGTCGGCTGCGATAACAATCGTCCGGGGGCGGGGAGTACTGTTGGAAATGGCAGCGGACAGAGCTTCATTGGTTGAAGTCTGCGTGTCGACGCCTGAAGAAAGGCTCTCTTCGTCGGGGGGTGGTGAGCAGCCGTATACCAGAAATACGGCCAGTAGAGCCACTGCCAATCTGGGCATGATCGTTGTCTGGGGCACCGCGAAGCTACGGCGACCTTTTCATCATAGCTCGTCTGTCACGCTGCTGCCATCGAGGCGCCCACCCCTACCGAAGTGGCTTCCGGTCAGTAACGGCTGCGATTGTCTCCTTCCGATGCATCGACCGGCACCAATGCCTTGACCAGTTCCTTCATCTCGAGAATGCCTACCTGGTTACCTTTGTTGACCACCCGATAGACAAGATCGGTATCGCCGTTGGACATGGCGATCACTGACTCCAGGTTGTCCCGATCAGAAATGTCGCCGGCACAGTCAGCGGGTGGCTCCGTGGTTTTTGCCATGACGGAGCGCACTCTCAGAACCCGTGCGCGATTGATGTCGCTGATGAAATCCGTGATGTACGGATCGTTGGGGTGCATCAGAATTTCCTGGGGTTCGCCCTGCTGGACGATGTGTCCGTCCTTGAGGATAACCAGGTGGTCCGCCAGCTTTAGTGCCTCGTCCAGGTCGTGGGTGATGAACACCACGGTTTTCTTCAGTTCCTCCTGCAACTCCAGCAGCAGGTCCTGCATGTCGGAACGAATCAGTGGGTCCAGGGCCGAGAAGGCCTCGTCCATCAGCATCACGGGCGAGTTGGATGCCAGTGCCCGGGCAATGCCCACACGCTGCTGCATACCGCCGGATAGCTGATGAGGGTACTGGTTCTCGTTGCCTTCCAGCCCCACGCGGGCGAGCCACTTCTTGGCTTCGTCCTCGAAGTCACGCACCGTATGGCCCCTTACCAGAAGCGCCATGCCAGCATTTTCCAGCACGGTCTTGTGTGGAAGCAGGGCGAATTTCTGGAAAACCATCGACATCTGTTCACGTCGGAGTTTCCGCAATCCGTCCTCGTCGAAGTCGAGTACGTTCTTGCCATCCACCTCGATTTCGCCGGCAGTGGGTTCAATCAGCCGGTTTAGATGGCGTATCAGCGTGGACTTGCCTGAGCCTGACAGACCCATGATGACGGTGATCTCGCCTTCACGCATATCCACGTTGATATCCTGGAGGCCCAGTACGTGGTTGTGCTTTTCCAGCAGTTCAGCCTTTCCCATACCTCGGCGCACATACGCCAGGGCGACATCGGGAATGGGGCCGAAAATCTTGTAGAGGTTCCGGATGGAAATCTTGATATCCCGGTCCACGATTCGCTCCCTTACTGTTTCTGTGAGGCGTTGATGCGCGCCAGTGAGGCTTTGGTTACCCTGTCAAGGATCACCGCCAGGATAACGATGCCGAGACCGGCAACCAGCCCGACACCCAGCTCCAGGTTGCGAATGCCCTGGAGCACTAGCACCCCGAGCCCCGGTGCCGACACCAGGGAAGCGATAACCACCATGGCCAGGCTCATCATAATGGTCTGGTTTACACCCGCCATGATGTTGGGCAGCGCCAGTGGAATCTGGACCTTGAAGAGTTTCTGCTGGCTGGTCATGCCGAAGGCGTCAGCGGCTTCGATCACGTCCTTGTCCACCAGGCGGATACCCAGGTTGGTGAGACGGATAACCGGCACAATGGCATACAGGATGATGGCAATGCCGTAGAGCTTGGACTCGGTCACGCTGAACAGGAAGATCAACGGAATCAGATACACAAAGGGCGGCAGTGTCTGCAGCATATCGAGCACAGGAATGGTCAGGCGTTGCATCATGTCGCTCCGGGACATGGCAATGCCGATGGGCACGCCCAGCAGCACACAGAGGAACGCGCAGACAAAGATGATCGACAGCGTCTCCATGGCGTACTGGTAGTAGTCAATAAAGGCCAGCAGAACCAGGCTGCCCGCCACGAAACCTACCAGCTTCCAGGATTTGGTGACGACAAACACCACGGCCAACAGCGCCGGGATCACGATCCACCAGGGCGTGTTCAGCATGCCGTAGAGTGTCCCGTCCAGAAACCAGCTTAGCGGTTGGGTCAAAGGGTCCAGAACAACACTCAGACTGTCCTTGATGGACAGGAAGCCCTCTTCAAGACCTTTTGTCAGTTCCCTGGATTTGGGGAAGGCCGCACAGGACTCGTTAAGCGCGTCCATGGATGGAAAAGGCAGGTCCCATAGTGACTCTGCTTCGGCGTCCGTTCCTTTGGTTTTTTGCAGCAACGCCGCCATTGACATGGGGGCATCACTTTGGCCGTTTGAACACCAGTCTTCCAGTCCCAGTGATGAAAACACGAAATCGTAGGTCGCCATTTGCGGTCAGTTCCCAGAAGCATTCAGGTATAAATGGGTAATGTAAGTTCGCCTGTTCGGTTTGACAGGGCCGGGGACGGCCCTGTCAGGGTAGGTGGAGAGATTATTCTCCCAGAACCGAAGCCAGGCGTTTCTTGGCCGAATCGTTCAGCCAGCTTGACCATTCGTCACTGTTGTTGCTCAGGAAATACACGGCTGCCTCTTCCGCAGACGCGTTATTGGAATCCATCCACGCCAACAGTGCGCTCATGGTGTCCGTCTTGAACGTCAGGTTGGTGAGCATTTCCGCGACCTCCGGCTCACGATCCTTGAAGTCTGTGGTCACGGACGTCAGCACTGTTGCAGCCGGGAACTCAGACACGCCAGGGTTGTCGGCATCCTGGGTCTGGTTGCGAGAGTGAACCTCTGGCTTGTAGTCACCCAATTCGACGCGGGTCATGTCGAACTTTCCGAGCGGTACAGTGGGACCCCAATAGTAGCCAAACCACGGCTCTTCAGACTGCACGGCGGAGGCCATGGACGAGGCCAGGGTTTCACCGGAACCATGGTTGAAGACCTCAACGCCTGAGCTTTCCAGGTCGAGCGCCCTGATCAGATTGTCACTGACCACACGGCAACCCCAGCCACTTGGGCAATTGTTGAAGCGGTTGTCCACCAGTTCCGGATTAGCCATGACACCTTCGATGGTGGTCAATTCGGGGTGCTTCTCGGCCAGGTAGGTTGGAATCCACCAGCCTTCAACGCCACCGGGCTCCAGTACTTTTGTCAGGCGCTCGATCTTGCCCTGTTCTTCCAGTTCCAGGTAGGCCTCACCTGCGGAGTTGAGCCACAGTTCGGTAACGATGTCCGGTTCACCATTTTCGGCGACCGAGGTAACAGCGGGGACGGTGTCGGAGGGAACCACGGTGACATCACAGCCGTACCCCTGCTCCATGATGAATTTGGCGACGCTGGTGACAACAGTGTTGGATGCCCAGCCCATTTCGGTGATGGAAACTTCACCGCAATCGGCCTGAGCAAGTGCAGGCACGGACATCGCGCAAAGCAGCGCGACTGGCGTTAGCTTTCGCATGATTGGTTCTCCTTATAGGTTTTGAAAATACGCGGAAACTGATCCGCTGGAGCGGTTCTGAAGACCGCTCTAGAGGTGAATACGCCGTATTGATACTGCGCTTTCAGAGGGCAAGACAAATGTTGTGACCTCGGTTACTACGTATCTGTAAGAGTAACGCCCTGAGCGTGAGTTACAAGCCATTCATGTAAAATGTCGCCAGAAAATGCACATGCTTCCCGATGTTTTGGGCTCATTTGTCAGCAAATTGAAGCAATTCAACAGTAGTTTGAAGGGTTGTCTGAAACGGGAGAGCCCCATGACTGAATTGCGCAAACTGACCCCTCATTCTGCTATTCCGGCCGAACAGGCCCGCCGGGATAGCCGACAACGCCATCTGCTGCGAACCTTCCTACCGGAAATGATCCGTCTCGAACGCGTGCTGGCGGAAGCGCCGGGACAGGTTGCTGTTAAGACGCTCTCTCGGGTTGCTCTTAAAGACATCGACCTACCGATCTACCGGGTTGACCTCGGCAGCGAGGCACCCGATGCGCCAGTGGTGATGCTGGTGGGTGGCGTTCACGGTCTTGAGCGCATCGGCAGCGAAGTCGTCATGGCCTGGTTACGCAATCTGCTGGCACGAATGTCCTGGGACGGACATCTCCAGGCGCTGTTGAAAAAAGTGCGGGTTACCCTGCTGCCCATCCTCAACCCCGGTGGCATGTACCTCAATCAGCGCAGCAATCCCAACGGGGTCGACCTGATGCGCAACGCACCGATCACCGCCCAGGACCGCAGTGCGTTCCTGCTGGGGGGGCAGCGTTTCTCTCCACGCCTGCCGTGGTTCATTGGCGATCCCGAGCAGGGTATGGAGGCGGAGAACCAGGCCCTTGAGTCGGTGATCTCGGAGTTGCTGCCAGGCCGCCCTTTCAGTGTCGCGCTGGACTGTCATTCCGGTTTCGGATGGCAGGACCAGATCTGGTTCCCCTATGCCTACCGTCGTCGCCCCATGCGACGAATTGAATCGGTGATGGCATTGAAGCTGATCTGGGAGCAGGCGTGGCCGGAACATAACTATCGCTTCGAGCCCCAGTCCCGCCATTACCTGACCCATGGCGATCTGTGGGACTATTTCTACAAGAAGATCAACCGCAGCGGTGAGGGTGCCTTTATTCCCCTTACCCTGGAGCTCGGTTCCTGGCGATGGATCAAGAAGCGCCCACGACAGTTACTGCGATTGGACGGCTTTTTCAATCCGCTGGTACCTCATCGTCATCGACGGGTACTGCGAAGTCACCTGACCTTTATCGATTTCCTGGTCAGCGCCGCCGCCCATCACGAAAACTGGTTGCCGCACTCGGATGAGGCGTCCATGCTAAGGGAGGCCGCCATCGCTCACTGGTACAGGGATCATCACTGACAATGCACTGGATTCTGTTGCGCGGACTGACCCGGGAGCATTCACACTGGGGCTCGTTTCCCCGCAGGCTTGAGGAAGCCTTTCCCGGCCATCAGTTTCACCTGGTTGATCTTCCGGGCACGGGCGTGCACTTCAAGGATCCCAGCCCTGACCGTATCGCGGAGATCCGGGAGAAAGTTCGCCACAGTGTTGGTCACATTCCAGCGCCATACAATCTCATCGCTCTGTCCATGGGCGGAATGGTGGCCCTGGACTGGGCTCAGCACGTCACCGAGGGTGAAGTTCAGAACCTGGTGCTGATCAACACGAGCTCTGGATTCAGCCTGCCCTGGCGCCGGATGCGTCCTGGGGCCTGGCCCCGTATCGTTCGCCTCCTGGCGCGCCGGGAACTGTTCGATCGTGAGGCGGATATTCTGCGGTTGACGAGCAACCGACCGGTCGACCTCGATGTCATGAAACACTGGTACAGCATCCAACGCCAACGGCCCGTTGGCTTTGCCAATGCCTATGCCCAGATGAAAGCGGCCGTCGCCTACAAACCTCTACCTCAACGCCCTCTGCCGAACGCGCTTGTACTCGCCAGCAAGGGTGATCGTATTGTGCATTGGAGCTGCAGTAAGGCCTTCGAGCAGCGCTGGCAATGGACACTGAAAGTCCATTCGTCCGCCGGCCATGACCTTCCAATGGACGACCCTGAGTGGGTCATCCAACAGATTAAAAACTGGCTGCCCCAGTGATTACGGTTGCTTGACGCAACCGGTGTTCCGCGTCAGTCTTCTACACAATTCTTCAGATTTACCCCAAGATACTTTTTTGATTGGAGCCCATAACGATGAAGATTTTTGAGACCAAGACCGCGCCCAACCCTCGCCGAGTACGGATGTTCATGTCAGAAAAGGGGTTGCTGGACAAGGCCGAGTTTATCGAGATTGATCTGCAGAAGGGTGAGAACCTGACGCCGGAGTACGCGGCCAGGAACCCAATGAAGAAAGTACCCGTGATGGAGCTGGACGACGGCACCTGCATTGCCGAAACCATGGCGATTTGCCGCTATTTCGAGGAAAGCTACCCGGATGCGCCAACCCTGCTGGGCGACACAGCATTGGAGAAAGCGCAGTTGGAGCAGTGGCTGCGGTGGATCGAGTTTTCCTTATTCCTGCCCACGGGTATGTGTTTCCAGCACACCAGTGGCTATTTCAAGGACCGCATGAATCCGATCAAGGAATGGGGTGAGGAGTGCCGCACCTCGGTGGAAAAATTCATGCACTTCCTGAACAAGCATCTGGATGGCAGGGAATATATCTGTTGCGACCGATTCACGGCAGCGGACATCAATGCCTTTACCACCTTGGCCTTCGCCCGTGTGGTGGGTATTCGCATCAAGCCCGAGCAGGCCAATCTCCAGGCCTGGTATGATGGTATCAAGCAACGTTCTTCCGCTCAGGTATGATCCGATGACACAACAGACCCTCCTGGCCTGTGTCCTGGATAAAATCGATACCGCCAACCGTGCAGACCCCAATATCGAGCAGGTTGGCGGCGTACCCTTGCCCAAGGAGTACGCCTACAGCCAGCACATGACCCGCTGGCTGTTCGAGCTTGAGCCGCAGCCCTCCGAGCGCATGCAGATTGCCTGCCGCGCCCAGCACATTGAGCGCTGGACCATCCCCCGTAGCGATTTTCCGGAAGGTCGCAAGGCCTATTACGAATGGCGTCAGGCCTGTGGTCGCATGCATGGCCGCCGGGCTGCCGGGATTATGGCGGAATGTGGCTATCCACAGGAGGAATGCCAGAAGGTGGAAACCATCCTCACCAAGCGGGAGTTGCGCAAGGACGAAGACACACAACTGCTGGAAGACGTTGCCTGCATGGTCTTCCTGGAACGCTACTTCGCGGATTTCTATGAGGAAAAAGCCGATTACGACCGGGAAAAATGGCTGCGCATTGTCCGTCGTACCTGGGGCAAGATGTCTCCGCGTGGGCATGAGGCTGCGCTGAAGCTGGCCGAAGGGATGCCGGCGCATTTGCTGGCGTTGCTACAGGAGGCGTTGGCTGAAGATTAGTCCGTGCTCAAGTCAGCCCTCCTAAAAAAACAGCTCCTGCAGTTTCTTACCAGGTTCTTCGGCCCGCATGAAGGACTCGCCCACCAGGAAGCCGTAGATACCCCGGTCGGTCATGGTCTCCACATCGGCCCGGGTCATGATGCCGCTTTCGGTAATGGTAAGGCGGTCGGCAGAAATCCGTTCATGAAGGTCGAAGGTGGTATCCAGTGAGACGTCAAAAGTGTGCAGGTTGCGGTTGTTGATGCCCACCAGCGGTGTTTTCAGGGTGAGGGCATCGTCCATTTCCTCGCCGTCATGAACCTCGACCAGCACGTCCAGGCCGATTTCATGGGCAATGCCTTCCAGCTCCTGCATCTGGTCCCTGGTCAGGCAGGCGGCGATCAGCAGGATGCAGTCGGCGCCAATAGCCCGGCTCTCGTAGACCTGATACGGCGCCACCATAAAATCCTTGCGGATGACTGGCAGGCTGCAGGCGTTGCGGGCGGCTTTGAGGTAATTCTCATGGCCCTGAAAGAAGTCCTTGTCAGTGAGCACTGACAAGCAGGCGGCACCGCCTTTTTCGTAGCTTTCGGCGATGGCCTCGGGCACAAACGGATCGCGGAGAATGCCTTTGCTGGGGGAGGCTTTTTTGATCTCGGCAATGACCGCAGGCGTTTGCTGTTCGATGCGTCGGCGAAGGGCGTCCGCAAAACTCCGCGCTGGCGGTTGATCGCCAGCCATAGCCTTCAGGTCGCCAATAGAAACCTTGCGCGTGCGCTCATCAATTTCCTCCCACTTCCGATCAACGATCTTTCGCAGGATGGTAGGCGTCTTGTCCAGATGTCTGTCAGTCATTATCAGGCTCGTATTAGAAACACTGCGAAAAGTCAGCAAGCTCGGACATCTTGCCGGCGGCCAAACCTGAGCCCATAGCGTCCAGCGCCATCTCTACGCCTTCCGGCGTCGTCTTCGCCAGACCAGCCACATAAATTGCTGCGCCGGCGTTCAGGGCGATGAGGTCGCGGGCCTTCTCAGCCATTTCATCATGGCCACGACCGAACGCGGCACGGATCAGTTTCAGGGAGTCCTCGGCGGTATCCACTGTGAGACCAACCAGCGCCTGGCTCTTGATGCCCAGGTCTTCCGGGGTGATGTCGTACTCAGTGACTTCGCCGTTTTTCAGCTCCGCCACATGGGTGGCGCTGGCCAGGCTGATTTCGTCCAGGCCATCTTTCGAGTGCACCACCATAATGTGTTCGGCGCCCAGGCGGTGCAGAACCTCGGCCATGGGGCGGCACAGCTCTTTCGTGAACACGCCGATCAACTGTCGCTTGACGCTGGCCGGGTTGGTCATGGGGCCGAGGATATTGAAAATGGTACGGCAACCCAGTTCCTTGCGCGGGCCAATGGCGTGTTTCATGGCACCGTGATGGGCGGGGGCGAACATGAAGCCGACGCCGATCTCCTCTACGCAGCGGGCGACTTCCTCAGGCGCCATTTGCAGGTTGATGCCCAGCTTTTCCAGCAGGTCCGCGCTGCCACTCTTGGAAGACACGGCACGGTTGCCATGTTTGGCTACAAAGCCACCGGCTGCGGCGACCACAAAAGACGCGGCGGTGGATACGTTGAACAAGTTGGCACCGTCACCGCCGGTGCCCACGATATCCACCAGAGGGTCGGCGTTGACCGTCACGCGGGTGGCCAGCTCCCGCATGACTTCGGTGGCGCCGGTGATTTCGTCGATGGTTTCGCTCTTGATGCGCAGCCCCATGAGAAAGGCTCCAATCTGCGCATCGGTGGCTTCACCCTTCATGACGATGCGCATAACATCCTTCATTTCCTCCGTGGACAGGTCCAGATTGGAGGAGATGCGGTTCAGTGCTGCTTTCATGTCCATGTGGTGGCCTCTTATCGTGTCTTCAGAAAGTTGCGCAGCAGCTCATGGCCCTGTTCCGTCATAATAGACTCTGGGTGGAACTGTACACCTTCGATGGGCAGTGTTTTGTGCCGAACGCCCATGATTTCTTCCACCGAACCATCGTCATTGCGAGTCCATGCGGTGACTTCCAGACAATCCGGAAGGGTGTCTTTGTCGATCACCAGGCTGTGATAGCGGGTCGCCTTCAGCGGGTTGCTCAGGCCACGGAAAATGCCTTGGTCCTTATGGTAGACCGCAGATACCTTGCCGTGCATCACCTGCCCGGCGCGAATCACCTTTCCGCCGTACACCTGCCCGATGGCCTGGTGGCCGAGGCAAACGCCCAGAATCGGCAACTTGCCGGCAAAGTGGCGGATGGTGGCCATGGAAATGCCTGCCTCGTTGGGCGTGCAGGGGCCGGGAGAGACAACGAGACGTTCCGGCTTCAGGGCTTCAATGCCCTCCACGGTGATCTCGTCGTTGCGGTAGACATGAACATCTTCGCCCAACTCGGCCAGGTACTGCACCACGTTGTAGGTGAAGGAGTCGTAGTTATCGATCATCAGCAACATAATCTTATCCTCCGCCTCAGTGGTCGAAATCGTTGTAGGTCATGGCGACGGCGCGGAAAATCGCGCGGCCCTTGTTCATGGTTTCCTTCCACTCAAGGCGGGGCACCGAATCGGCCACCACGCCCGCTCCTGCCTGAATATGCAGGGTGTTGTCTTTGATCACGGCCGTGCGGATAGCAATGGCGGTATCCATGTTGCCATTGAACGACAGGTAACCCACGGCACCGCCATAGACACCGCGTTTCACCGGCTCCAGTTCGTCGATGATTTCCATGGCGCGAATCTTGGGGGCACCGCTCAGGGTGCCGGCGGGTAGGGTGGCGCGCAGCACGTCCAGGCAACTGGTGTTGTCTTTCAGGCGACCGGTGACGTTGGAGACGATGTGCATCACATGAGAGTAACGCTCCACAATCATCTTGTCCGTCAGCTTCACCGTGCCGGTTTCAGACACCCGGCCAGCGTCGTTGCGGCCCAAATCGATCAGCATCAGATGCTCGGCGATTTCCTTGGGGTCGGCCAGCAGTTCCGCTTCCATAGCCCGGTCTTCGGCATCGGTGGCGCCACGCTTTCGGGTGCCGGCGATGGGGCGCACAGTGACTTCATCATCTTCCACCCGCGCCAGGATTTCCGGCGAGGAGCCGACGATCTGGAAGTCTCCCAGGTCCAGGAAATACATGTAGGGGGACGGGTTCAGCACCCTCAGCGAGCGATACAGGTTCAGCGGTGGCGCCTCGAACGGAATCGACATGCGTTGCGAGATCACCGTCTGCATCACGTCGCCGTCCAGCACGTATTCCTTGATGTGGCCGACGGCCGCTTCGAATTTTTCCTGGTTGAACCCGGAAATAAAGTCGCTCTCATCCACGGTTTTACCGCGCAGATGTTCCGGCGTGCGGGGCGCGTTGGCCGTCTGCCGGTGCAAGCGGGACTCCAGATCGTCAATTCGCTGGAGTGCCTGTTCGTAGGCGCCCTCCTGATTTGGGTCGGCATGGACAATCAGGTGCAGTTTGCCGCGCAGATTGTCGAACACCACCACGTCATCGGACACCATCAGCAGTATGTCGGGCGTGCCGATCTTGTCCGGCGGGCAGGTGTTGCGCAGGCGCTTCTCGATGTAGCGCACGGTGTCATAACCGAAATAGCCAACCAGGCCGCCATTAAAGCGGGGCAATTCCTCCAGGTCCGGCGCGTTGAAGCGGGCCTGGTAGTCTTCCACGAAGGCCAGTGGGTCGTCGACCGTGGTTTCTTCGATCACCTTGTCGTCGCGGGTAATAGTGACGGTGTGATCATAGACCTTGAGGACTTCCCGGCTTGGCAGGCCGATGATGGAATAGCGGCCCCACTTTTCACCGCCCTGGACGGATTCAAACAGGTAGGAATAGGGGCCGCTGGCCAGCTTGAAATAGGTGCTCAGGGGCGTGTCCAGGTCGGCAAGGACTTCGCGGTATACGGGGATACGATTAAAGCCGGCCTTGGCGAGCTCGGCGAATTGCTCGGGTGTCATGATAACGGTTCCTGAATCTGATCTGTATGGAGGACGTTCGGGCGGCATTCAGCCGGTGCGCCATCGCCACCATCGTGTTGCGCGGGTTGTCAGTACGCCACGCGCTGTCATCAGACTCAGTCCCTGCACGGCAGGAATCTCCCGAATTGAAGGTTTCAAATCAATATCCTGTGAGATTACAAAAGCTGGGCCAGGGAATCAACAACGGCATCCGCGCCGAGCGAATCCACGGGCGCCCCATAATTGTAGCCGTATCGTACCGCCACCGAAGGAATGCCTGCTGCCAGGGCCGCGCTGATGTCGGTGACCGAATCGCCCACCATCACCGTGGTGCCCCGGGTGCCGCCCAATTCGGTCATGGCATGGATCAACGGTTGCGGGTCTGGTTTGCGCACCGGCAGGGTGTCTCCACCGATGCTGATATCGAACCAGTGTTCTATGCCCATCTGCTCGAGCAACGGTGCCACAAACTGTTCCGGCTTGTTGGTGACGATGCCCATGCGGCAGCCGTGGTCGGCAAGACGGGTCAGGCAGTCCTCCACGCCGTCGTAGAGTACGGCATGCCGGCCATTAAGGTTTTCGTAGGCATGGTAGAACATGGTCAGTGCATCGTTGAACAGGGCGTCGTCCTTTGGGCTGACTGGTTCCCAGTCCGCCTGGCCTGCCAGGGCGCGGCGTACCAGCACGCCGGCACCATTGCCGACCCACTGGCGCACGTTGTCGATGCCGGCCTTGCGGCGACCTAACTGTTCCAGCATGGCATCAATGGCCGCCGCCAGATCGGGGGCACTGTCTACCAGTGTGCCGTCCAGGTCAAACAGGGCAACCCCCGGCCAGCGCTGGTTGAATAGCCCCGCCAGGCTCATTGGTTCAGGCCTTTTTGGGCCAGTTCCAGTTCCGCCCGCATTCCGTCGACGGTGGTCTTGTAGTCGTCGGTGTTGAAGATGGCGGAGCCGGCCACGAAGGTGTCGGCGCCAGCCTCGGCGATCTCGCGGATGTTGTCGGTTTTCACGCCACCGTCGATTTCCAGGCGAATATTGCGGCCGCTGGCATCAATGCGCTTGCGGGCTTCACGCAGTTTGTCGAGAGTGCCTGGAATGAACTTCTGGCCGCCGAAACCGGGGTTTACGGACATCAGCAGGATCATGTCCAGCTTATCCATCACGTGATCAATGTAGTGCAGTGGTGTGGCCGGGTTGAACACCAGGCCCGCCTTGCACCCACCTTCACGAATCAACTGCAGGGAACGGTCGATGTGTTTGGAGGCTTCCGGGTGGAAGGTGATGTAGCTGGCGCCGGCATCAATGAACATCCGGATCAAGTCGTCTACCGGCGATACCATCAGGTGCACGTCAATTGGAGCGGTAACCCCGTGTTTGCGCAATGCTTCGCAGACCATGGGGCCGATGGTGAGGTTGGGTACGTAGTGATTGTCCATGACGTCGAAGTGGACAATGTCGGCGCCGGCGGCCAGTACGTTATCGACTTCCTCGCCCAGTCGGGCAAAATCGGCTGAGAGGATGGACGGGGCAATCTGGAAAGGGTTCATGACGGCTCTCTTGAACGTATTGATAGTGATATCGATGATGGCGCGTACAGCGGTTCTCTCTGCAAAAAGCTGCTGGGCCGCAAAGCTGCTAGTCTACCAGTTTGATGGTGATTTTTCGCACGGAATGAGTGACAGCCTGTGAGCAGATGGATTGAAAAAACGGTTACGCAGGGCCTGGTCATCCTGGCCTGCCTTATTGCTTTCTGGGCCCCGCCAGCGTTGGCGCAGGCGCAGAAAGACGCGCAGGACCAGAGTGCCAACCCGACCGGCCAGGAAGCTGAAAAACCCGCCGGGGCGGCTGTTGAAAGGCCGTTGATATCGACGGGGCTCGATTCGGATGCAATCGCCAGAATCTGGCCGGACTCGTCAATATGGCTGGAACCGCCGGAAGAAGAGCCTGTGCTGGCCCTGTTTGAGCCAGAATCCTGTCTCTTATACACATCTCCGAGCCCACGAGACGGACTCCTATCTCG
>CAJXOQ010000116.1 GCA_913057975.1 uncultured Marinobacter sp. | reverse complement strand
ACCTCTCTATTCGTCGG
Organism: uncultured Marinobacter sp.; assembly: GCA_913057975.1. Taxonomy (GTDB): domain Bacteria; phylum Pseudomonadota; class Gammaproteobacteria; order Pseudomonadales; family Oleiphilaceae; genus Marinobacter. The sequence goes on along the minus strand of CAJXOQ010000116.1, from coordinate 13,156 downwards.
CAGCGTCAGATGTGTATAAGAGACAGTTCCAGGGCAGAACGCATCACGTCGACGTTGCCAATGCACTCAAAGGAGTAGTCCACGCCGCCATCTGTCAGTTCGACAATGACTTCCTGAATGGGTTTGTCATAGGCTTTTGGGTTGATGCAATCGGTTGCACCAAGTTGCTTCGCGAGGTCGAACTTGCTCTCATTGATATCGACGGCAATGATGCGGCTGGCCTTGGCCATGGTAGCGCCAATAATGGCAGACAGGCCGATGCCGCCCAGACCGAAGATCGCCACGGTGGCACCTTCTTCCACCTTGGCAGTGTTCATGACGGCGCCCATGCCGGTGGTTACTCCGCAGCCCAGCAGGCACACTTCTTCCAGTGGCGCTTCTTTGTTCACTTTGGCCAGAGAGATTTCTGGCAGCACGGTGTACTCGGAGAAGGTGGAGCAGCCCATGTAGTGATAGATTGGCTGGCCATCCTTGTAGAAACGGCTGGTGCCATCGGGCATCAGGCCCTTGCCCTGGGTTTCCCGGATCTTCCCGCACAGGTTGGTTTTACCGGAGAGGCAGAATTTACATTCCCCACACTCTGGCGTGTACAGGGGAATAACGTGATCTCCAATCTCGACACTCGTGACACCTTCGCCGATGGCCTCAACGATGCCGCCGCCTTCATGGCCCAGAATCGCGGGGAAATTACCTTCGGGATCGTCTCCGGAAAGCGTAAACGCGTCGGTGTGACAGACGCCGGTAGCGATCACCCGCACCAGAACCTCACCAGCTTTCGGCGGCATTACATCCACCTCTTCAATGGAGAGTGGTTGCCCCGGTCCCCAGGCAATGGCTGCTTTTGATTTGATCATCTCGCTCATAATTCTCTCCGTTTGTGATGCATCTGTATTTGGACACTGCCCGAATGATCTGGTCATTATATTTGCTGCACAGATGTTGATAATGACCGTATTCGTGAAATCACTTTTACCCATGTGTAATAATCAGAATTGCTGAAGCAAAAATAGGGTGGTGACATGCAGCGCTGGGAAGGTGTAAACGAATTCGTGGCGGTGGCTGAAACGGAGAGCTTCACCCGGGCGGCAAAACGCCTGGACGTCTCGACCGCTCACGTCAGCCGACAGATCAGCGCGCTCGAAGACAGGTTATCCACCCGTCTGTTCTATCGAACGACCCGGCGCGTCTCCACTACCGAGGCCGGGCAGATCTACTATCAGCATTGTCGCCAGATACTGGACGCCCTTGAACAGGCGGAGCGCTCTATGACCAATATGCAGCTGGTGCCCCAGGGCCGGCTGCGACTGACCGCGCCGGTAACCTACGGAGAGAAGTCGATCGCACCGCTGGTCAACGATTTTGTACTGCGGTATCCCGAACTCGACGTTGAAATGAAACTGACCAACCAGCAACTGGACCTGGTGGCGGAAGGTTACGACCTTGCGGTACGGCTTGGTAAACTGGACGATTCGAGCCTGATGGCCAGGCGTCTTGCCTCCCGGACGCTCTATGTATGCGCCTCGCCAGCTTATCTCGCTGTCCATGGCACCCCGCACTCTCTGTCTGAGCTGGAACACCATAATTGCCTTCAGGGGAATCTGGGTTACTGGCGATTTCAGGATGCGGGTCATCCCCGCAATGTCCGGATTCGTGGAAATGTGCGTTGTGACAGCGGCAGAGCCTTGTTGGATGCAGCGCTGAAGGGGGTTGGTATTGTCCAGCTGCCGGATTATTACGTTGGGCCGGCACTCGACGCGGGTACGCTGATACCTCTTCTGACTCATTACCAGGAAGACGATGACGGTATCTGGGCGGTGTATCCCCATAACCGTCACCTGTCGCCAAAGGTGAGAATGCTGCTGGACTACTTTGTGGATTCACTGGGCGTGCCAAACGCCTGATTGGGGCTAAGCCCAATCAGGGTATTCAGACACTGAGCGCGGTTTCGACCTTTTCCAGATTCTGGTCCAGCTCTTCGGAGCTGCCATCAAAGTGAACCTGTCCTTTCACCACCACCACATGACGGTCACAGAGCTTTTTCAGCGCCTTGATGTTCTTGTCCACGATCAGTGTGGAAATGCCCGACTCACGAATGGTGGCAATCACGTTCCAGATGTCCTGGCGGATCAGCGGCGCCAGACCTTCGGTCGCCTCGTCCAGAATCATCAGTCGGGGATTGGTGACCAACGCGCGGCCGATCGCCAGCATCTGCTGCTCGCCCCCGGACAACTCAGTACCCAGGTTTGACAGGCGCTCCTGAAGGCGCGGAAAGGTATCCATGACCCGATCGAAATTCCAGCCGGTGTTGCCGTTGCTGTCGGGGCGGGCGGCCATTTGCAGGTGTTCCTTCACCGTCAGATTGTGGAACATGCCCCGGCCTTCGGGAACATAGGCTATGTCGCGGCGCATCCGCTTCCAGGTCGGCAGGTTGCTGATGTCCTGTCCGTCGAAATACACATGACCACTGCGGGGCGGCACGATGCCAAGAATGGACTTGAGCGTGGTGGTCTTGCCCATGCCATTACGCCCCATCAGGCTCATGGACTGTCCCTTATCCAGCCGGAACGACAGATCGTGAAGGATGTGGCTTCTGCCATACAGGGTGTTGAGGTTTTTAACTTCCAGAAGACTGTTGCTCATGCCGCTTCCTCCTCGTCTTCCTTGCCCAGGTAGGCTTCTTTCACCCGGGGCTCGTTACGTACTTCATCCACGGTGCCGGTGATCAGATGGGTGCCGTTGTCCAGTACGGTCAGCTGGTCGGAGAGCTCGAAGATGGCATCCATATCGTGTTCCACCAGCACAATGCTGTAGGTCTGCTTGAGTTCGTTCAGCAGTTCGATAATGCGCTGGGACTCCTCGTGCCCCATCCCCGCCATAGGCTCATCCAGCAGCAGGATGCAGGGGTCGGTTGCCAGCACCATCGCCAACTCAAGCTGGCGTTGCTCACCGTAGGATATTTCCGCTGCGACGGTGTGGATGCGGCTTTCGAGCCCCACCTGGCACAGCGCTTTTTCAGCCGCTTCCCGAACCAGCTTGTTGGAATGACGCGACGCGAACAGATTGAAGCTGCCGGTGAAGCGGCGTTGAGCGGCCACGGCGCAGTTTTCCAGGCAGGTGACATCGGCGTAGATGTTGGTTTTCTGGAAGCTGCGGCCAATGCCCCGGCGCACAAATTTCCAGGGTTTCATGCCCTCAATCTGATCGCCCTTGTGGAAAATACACCCGCTGGTCGGTTTCAGTGTGCCGCACAGCATATTCAGCAGCGTACTTTTGCCCGCGCCGTTGGGACCGACCACGCCGTGCAGTTGTCGGTCATGAAACTGCAGGGAAATGTCGTTGAGTGCCTTGATGCCGCCCCAGTGTTTGCTGAGGGATTCGGTTTCCAGAATGATGTCGTTGGCCATGATTATTTCTCCAGCAGCTTTTCAAGGTAACCGGCCAGGCCTTTGCGCAGCAGCAGGACCATCAGGATGATCGCGCCGCCCATGAACAGCATCCAGTCTTCGCTCATGTGCTCGAAGAAATACTGCAGACCTTCATAGGTAATGGTGCCGAGAATGGCGCCGTAGATGGTGCCCATACCACCGAGGATGGACATCACCAGGGCGGTACCGGACATTTCCCAGGTCATGAATTGCGGATTGACGTAGCCATACTGCAGGGCGAACAACAGTCCGGCGTAGGCCGCCAGGGTGCTGCCGATGATGTAGCTGATCAGACGGAACGCGAAAATGTTATAGCCCAGGGCCTCGGTGCGTTCCGGATTCAGGCGGCTGGCTTCTACAATGCGGCCAAAGCGCGAACGCAGGATGATCTTGATGGCCAGCAGGGTGACCAACACCGCCAGCAGCGACAGGTAATAGAAGTGCGTGGGGTTATCCAGGTTCAGGAAGTTCAGGCCAAAGATACTGGTTTCCGGCTTCATGAAAATGAACAGACCGTCGTTACCCCCGAACTCCAGGGAGTCGAAGAAGAAGTAGTACACCATCTGCGATATCGCCAGGGTGATCATGATGAAATAGATGCCAGAGGTTCGCAGCACCACAACACCGACAACCAGAGCGACCACAGCGCTGATACCCATGATGTACAGGGCGTAGAGCCAGAAATTGACGGCTTCGTATTCCGGCGTAACGATCACGAACAGGTAACCACCCAAGCCGTAGAAGAGTGCGTGCCCCAAGGTCACCAGGCCAACACGCCCTACCAGAAAATCCAGTGACATCACGAACACCGCGAGGATCAGGATGGTGGTGGCTTTGCCGACGAAGAACGAATTGTCCTCAAGGAACAGAGGAATACAGAGGGCGATCACAAAGAAGATCGCCAGAAAGATGCGCTCGGTGCGTTTCTCGAAAATCATGTTCGGCTCCCGCTTACTTGGCGAACAGGCCCTGGGGCTTCACCAGCAGCACCAGGATCATAAAGATGTAGATAATCATGTTGGACATGGTGGGCATCAGTACCGCAGCAAATGTGCTGATAACCCCCACCAGGAGGGCTCCCACAAAGGCGCCTTTGATCGAACCCATGCCGCCGATGACCACCACCACGAAGCAGGTAATCAGGACGCTTTCGCCCATACCCGGAACAATGGAGCGCATGGGGGCGGCGATAATGCCAGACACCGCGGCCAGCATGACGCCAATCGCAAACACGATGGTGTAGAGGCTTTTGATATTGACGCCCAGGGCTTCCACCATTTCCCGGTTGGATTCTCCGGCACGGATCAGCATGCCCAGGCGGGTCTTGCTCACCACGAAATAAAGCGCGGCGGCGATGGCGATACAGATGAATGCCGCAAAGATGCGGTAAACCGGGTAACTGGAGTTGTCGGTGAAGGGTACGGAACCGCTCAGCGCGTCAGGAACCGCGACGCCATAAGGGTCGTTGCCCCAGAGAATGCTTTGTAGCGAGTTGAACACGAAGATCATGCCGATGGTCAGCAGTACCTGATCCAGGTGGTTGCGGTTGTACAACCGCTGTATCAATACCCGTTCGATCAGTATGCCCAGGCCGAGGGCGATGACCGCCGAGAGAATGGCGGATACCGTAAAGCTGCCGGTTACCGCAACGAAGTACCACACCAGATAGGCACCGACCATGTACATGGAGCCATGGGCCAGGTTAAGGATGCCCATGACACCAAACACCAGGGTCAGGCCGGAGGCGATCAAAAACAGAAGCAACCCATACTGGAGACCATTAGTAAGTTGCACGAAGAAAAGTTCGGTAGACATAGTGATACCCAACGGTTTTACGGATAAGTCAGTTCAGGTGTGGGCAAGGGAGCTTCAGATGAGCCCCCGGCTTTCGCCGGGGGATTCAGAACCCGTGCTTAGAGCTTGCAGCCACGGGCAGGGTCTTCCAGCGCTTCGGCGGCGATGCTCTGCACCACGTTCACGCCGTCCTTCACTTCCCTCAGATAGACGTTCTGGATCGGGTTGTGGGCCTTGGAGAAGGTGAACTCTCCACGCGGGCTGTCGATGGTCAGCTTTTCCATGGTGCTGATCACGGCCTGCTTGTCCGAAATGTCACCCTTGAGCTGGTCGATGGTGTTAGCGATAGCCTGCCCCGCGTCATAGCCCTGTACGGCGTAGATGTCCGGGTAGTGGCCGTATTCGGTATTGAAGGCTTCGCGGAATTCCCGGTTCTTGGGAACATCCAGTTGCTCTGCATAGTGCAGACCGGTCATCACGCCTTCGGCAGCGTCGCCCTGCGCCTTCAGAGTGCCTTCGGTGAGGAAGCCGGACCCCAGCAGCGGAATCTTGCCGCGCAGGCCCATGGCATCGTAGTCCTTCACGAACTTGATGGCGCCGCCGCCAGCGAAGAAGGTGAATACAGCATCGGGATTTGTATCCGCGATGGAGCTCACGTGGGACTGGAAGTTGGTAGATGGGAAGGGCAGGAGCACTTTCTCGACAATCTCGCCACCACCGGCAGTGAACGACTCTTCAAAAGCGTCCAGGCTCTCGCGGCCCATGCCGTAGTTCCAGCTGATGGCATAAACCTTCTTGTACCCCTTTTCCAGAGCGACTTTGCCCATGGGGTAGGACGGCTGCCAGGATGAGAAGGACGTCCGGAACATGTTGGGCGAGCACAATGGGCCTGTGGCCGCTGCCGCACCTGCGTTCGGAATGATCATCACGGTGTCCTTGCCACGAAGCATCTTGATCATGCCCATGGCAACACCGGAGTGAACCGGGCCAATTATAAAGTCCGCTTCGTGTTGGTTCAGCAGAGACGACGCCAGTTCTGGAGCCCGTGATGGTTTGGCTTCGGTATCCAGCTCAATAAATTCAATGTCCGCGCCGTGCAGGTTGGCGGCGTTTTCCTTCAGCGCCAGCTTCAGGCCGTCGCGCCCGGCTTCACCCAGTTGTGCGTAGATGCCACTGAAAGGCAGCATAACGCCAATTTTTACCGGATCGCCGGCGGCATGTGCGCCAAGGCTCATGCCTGCGGTCAGGGTGGTTGCCAGTACAGCGCTGGCAAGGGATTTGGTCCTGTTCATTTCAACACCTCGAAATTTTTGTTTTGCGGTTCTGTCATTAGAGTCTTCGAGGCGAAAGAGCAATATCCGTTTTCTGCACACCGGTGTCCTGTGGTTGCAGTGCTATTAACGACACTTTGAAATTCAGGTATTTGAAGGATAAAAAAGCCCGAAGAGCTGGGGAGCTCCTCGGGCAAGAGCAGATCATCCCCTCAGGGATCGCCACTCAACAAGGAAAGCGAGGTTCAGGTCGAGTATCAGAAGGGGTATTGGATACCTTCCTCCATCACACTGACCCACTGGCTGGTGGTGAACTCTTCAATGTTGGCAGGTCCGCCAAAGCGGCCGCTGTTGCCGGAACTGCCCAGGCCGCCGAAGGGCACCTGGAACTCGTTGTTCACCGTTTGATCGTTGATATGGATCATTCCCACCTGGATTTGGTTGGCGATTTGCAAGGCGCGCTCTGTCGATCTCGAGTGGATGGCTGCCGCCAGGCCGTAGAGTGATTCGTTGACCAGACTGCAGGCGTTGTCATCAGAGTCAAAGGTCATCACAGGTGCTACCGGGCCAAAGACTTCCTCGGAGAAAACGGGCATGTCCGGGGTAACGTCGGACATGACGGTAGCCTCGTAATAGTTGCCGTTGCGTTTTCCGCCGACGACAATTCTGGCACCCATCTCGACCGAGCGATTGACGATGTCTTCGACGCGTTTTGCCTGAGCCTCATTGATCAGGGGGCCAAGGTGAGCCTGCTCCTGTGCAGGATTACCGCAAGCGAGGTTTCCAGCACGGGCGGCCAGACGCTCAATGTACTCATCCGCCACCGAGCGATGCACCAGGTGACGCCCCGTCTGCATGCAGATCTGCCCCTGGTGCAGGAACGAGCCCCAGGCCCCGCAGGAGCTGGCGATGTCCAAGTCTGCGTCCTCAAGCACCACCTGGGCGTTATTACCGCCGAGTTCCAGTGCCGCTTTCTTCAGCATTCGCCCACAGGTTTCACCGATCTTCTTGCCCACGGCGGTTGAGCCGGTGAATGAGATCATCTTGACCAGCGGATGCTCAACCAGTGCCTGGCCGACGTCGGGGCCACCAGGCAGCACGTGGAATACTCCTTCAGGGAGCCCGGCATCTTCCAGAACTTTTGCCATCAGCACACCACCACAAATACTGCTCTTGGGATCGGGCTTCAGTATCACGCAGTTACCCATGGCCAACGCCGGAAATACGGACCGCATGGCAAGAAGGATAGGGAAGTTCCAGGGGGCGATAACGCCCACGGTACCAATGGGCACACGCTTCCAGTAGTTTCGTTTTCCTGGCATATTGGACGGGAAGATTTCGCCACTGGGTTGCATTGGCAGGGCCGCCGCCATCTGAGCCTGTTCATAGGTGGCCTGCAACTCCCAGTCCGCCTTTGGACCGATGGAGCCGCACTCACGGGTATTCCACCCGTTGATTTCATCCGCGCGTTCCTTGAGCAGGGTGGCGGCTTTACGCAGGATCTCGGCTTTTTGATCAAAGGGAACCGCCACCCACTGCGTCTGGGCGTCCCTGGCAGTGGTTGCAGCTCGGTCAACGTCAGACGGCGTCGCGGCTTTCAGCTGTGAAATAACCTCTCCGGTCGCGGGTTCCGTAACGTTGATCTGCTCGCCGTTCCCGCTCTTCCATGAGCCCAGGAACAGGCGCTGCTGCCACACGGGGTTTGCTGGCATATCCATGATCTGTCCTCCTTAATGTTTCCGTCGTGATCAGGCGTGGGCCCGGTTGATCTGGTCGCTGATGTAATGTGCCAGTGCGTACACGGTTTCCGACGGGTTGTAGCCGATCGACGTAGGCAGCAGGCTCGCATCCACGATGTAAAGGTTCTTTATCTCGTGGGTTTCGCCCATGGGTGAAACCACGGTGGTCTTGGGGTCCGCGCCCATGCGGCAGGTGCCCTGGGGGTGGAACGACGTGTACCGATAGCGAGCGGGCTCGTTGTCGAGGCTGTCGATCACGGCATCGATCTGATCGACGCTGTCGATGGTCAGTTTCTGGGAAGTAGGAATATAAAGCTGCTTGGCACCGGCCGCAAACAGTACTCTCGCGTTGGTCTTGAGGCCTTCCTTCATGATGTCGAAATCGCCATCATCAACGAAGTACTTGATCTCCTTGGCGCCGTTTTTCCAGTTCACTTCGCCCACGTTCTGGTCGTGGATCAGGGTGATCAGGCGAACGGTGTTCCGGTATTTGGACATGTAGGACGCATAGGGTTTTCCGGTGCCAGGCTCCACCTGGAAGCTGGCTTCTACTGGATCCTGAATGGCGTCCAGAAGCAGGTAACCACCGTCTTTTGGCATGGTGTGCTTGTCCATGTATAGGGAATGGGTGGCGCCGTAGAAATTATCGATATCCTCATCGAACATGCCGGTGACTGACATGGTGGGATGGCAGGCGAAATTCTTGCCAACCTGCCCGTTACCGTTGGCCAGATTGCTTTTCTGCAGCAGGATCGGCATCTGGATCGGGCCGGCGGCACCGACCACAATCGGCGCGTTGACCCTGAGTTTGCTTTTAACCGTCTTGCTCTGTTGATCGACGATTTCCGCCAGTACGCCCGTTGCCTTGCCGTTGTTGGCCAGGATCTGAGTGGCTCGCGTATCGGAATAAATCGTAGCGCCATAGGCTACGGCCCAGGGCAGGTAAGTAATGAGCATGGACTGTTTGCGGTCTGACTTGCAGCCAGCGAAACAGAAGCCGGTCATGGCGCAGTTACGGATATTGCGTTTGGCGTTGCCCTCGGGAAGGTTCAGTTTTTTCATGCCTCCTTTGAGCAGTTGGGCGCCGGCACTGGTTTCAAACGCCTTATTGGGGGCGATGCCGAGGTTGGCTTCGACTTTGTCAAAGTAAGGAGCCATGACTTTGGGCGTCAGGTTGGTTAGACCGAACTCTTTCGCCCATCGATCGAGATAGTAGTCCGGAGTGCGAAAGCACAATGCCGCATTGACGACGGTAGAGCCACCAACACAGGCACCCTGCAGAATCGATATGTCGCCCGCGGAATTGGACTGGCCGCCATGATCGGCATAGAGGGTGTCCATAGACACAGCGTGCATTTCGGTAAATTTCTCGGAAGGCACGTAAGGGCCGGCTTCCAGTACCACCACTTTTTTGCCCGCTTTCGCCAGCTCGTAGGCGGCAATGGCACCACCGGCACCCGAGCCGATGATGACGGCGTCAGCATTGAGTTCGATGTTGTCATTGGTGACATCTGACGCCTGGGTGACCTGCAAACCATGGGCAGGCACCGTTTTAGCTTTGATTGTTTCTTGCATGGTCTACTCCCGCCTTTCAGCTTTTCGGTAGAGGGGCGTTGCCCAATGATTCCAGGTTCCACTTATCCGTTACGGGCCCGCCGTAGCCCAGAGGTGCCCAAGTTGGCGGGTTCGCCCAGTAGGACAGGCCAACCAGTTTTTTCAGGCCCATGGCCAGTGCTCGGTGAGGCACCTCATCGGAATCGGCCCAGGTGTCACAGAAGGTAGCGGCCTGCTCGTCGGATAAGTCCACAAAGGGCTTGCCATACTCGGCTTTGGGGCCGTCGTTGAAATAGGCGATACCGCCTTTCAGGCCTTCAAGGATATGAGGTTCCATGGTGGCCAGCAGCGCGGCGTCCAGCGTCTGCATGACCGGAATTTCGCTGGCGGGAACCAAGCCAGTTCCCTCGGTTACCAGCATGACCTTCATGAGCCGATGCATGACTTGGTATTCGCTGGCGGACATTACCTTAATGCCCTCTGGCATTGAGGCGAAGGCATTCGCAGCACCGAGAAGCCCGGTGCCTATGGAAGCCGCCACCGCGAGGCCGCTGGCGGCCTTCAGGAAGCTGCGGCGGCTCAGGCCGTTGATCTGGTCGATGGCTTCTTTTGTTTGATCGCTCATCTGACTCATAGTCTTCTCCGGAATCATTGCCTGGGTTAGCAGGCTCTTACTTGTGAATATGGGCTCAGAATACCTTCAGTACGCGAAAGTTCACGCGGGTATCCTCTTCGAAACCGTTTTCCACGTTAATGTCTTGGCCGGCCTGGAGCTGCAGTTGCACGGTCGGGTCGACAAAGGTGGCATAGGTGGCCAACCAGCGGTTGGTGTTGACGCGGTCGTCCTGATCCTGTCCGCCAACGGTGGTTTCTCCTCCAAAGGAATGGTAGTAGGAAAGCGCCACATGACTTTGCTTGGATAACAGGTAGCGGAGGTGACCTTGCAGGCTCTGGGCGTCTTCCTGTTCGCGTTTAAAGCCCAGGAAATCATCATTGTCTCCGTACACGGAATACTCCGCGATCAGATCCAGAGCCACACTGTTGCTCAAATGCTTGACATAGGCCGCCTGAAAAATGCCCTTCCAGCGGTTCTCGCCAATGTTCACTGGCCCCTTGTCGTCATCGTACTGGCCGACAGGTACGGAGGCGAAAGCGGACAGGCCAACCCATTGTTGATCGTCGGGGTTGTTGAGAACCCAGGCAGTTGCGCCAATGATGGGGTCGCCGACGCCGCTTTCCGAGGTGGGTTGAAGCGGGCCAAACGGCTCCTCCAGTTCCACCTTGCCGAAAGGCACGATGATCTGTGGGTCCACGATCACACCGCCAATGTCCATGTAGTGAACGAAACGGGCGAGGCCGATGATGGTATTTAGTCCAGCATCCACCGGTACCTTGTCGCCATCAGCGTAGACGGTGTCACGGGTGGCATATTGTCCATAGAGAATGCCAAGATTCACGCCTGCTGGCAGCGGTGTGTAATCGCCCGGGTCGGTGGCAATCTCGGCGGATTGGGTAGAGGTCGAAAATAGGCCGGTGGCAAAGACCAGGGCAGAGCTCCTGGCGACGGTTTTGAATGATGTGTTCTTCAGGATCGATCGCATGTTCGGACTCCAGATTTCGTGTTGTTATTTGTCAACGCGATAACGAAGGAGCGATTACCGTGCCAATCAGGTCTTTATCTTCCTATAAAGTTAACTAATTGTTTTTAAATATTATTGCTTTCAATGGAGAGTCAGGGTATCGCTTTGGTTGTCTCAAATCGGGAAATCCCGGGGTGTTGTCCCGGAGTGAGACAACTTCGAGACGTGGCAATGAATTTCTAGACGGGCGCTGCCAATAAACGTGCTAAAGTTTCAACGGTATGACTAAAAGAGCCAATATGGCCAAAGCGCAGGGTCGCATCCAAAGACAATAATCAGTCCTGCGAGAGAGGTAACACAATGAGCGTCCTGATTCCCGCCGACCACCGGCGTGCCAAGGCTCGAGAAGCATTTTTTGAGCATGGTCAGATTCCGACAGGCCTGGTAGACGATGCCATTGTGCATTCGTGGCAGCGTTGTTCGGCAGCAAGCAAAAGCGTCAGTGAACAGGTGCAGTTTGAAACTGTTTCCAGAAGCAGCTTGCTGGAACTCATGGACAGCAATCAGATTCTGCTCAGGGCGGCTGCAGACCCGCTGGAACAGTTAGGTCAAACGGTTAATGGGGCGGGCTATTCGGTTCTGTTGACCGATAGTAATGGCGTTGCCCTGGCGGCGCGTCGTTCAGGGCGATGTGCCAACCCCCTTATTAACGGCGCGTTCCGGCAGGGTGTCAATCTTTCCGAAGCCACAATCGGAACATCCGCCATGTCTTGCGCCGTGTCGGAGCGGCGCCCATTACTGGTCTCCGGGGTCGAGCATTATCTACACGCCAATCGGGTGTTCAATTGCGCTGCCTCTCCGATTGTGGATCCCATGGGGCAGGTGCTCGGTGCCATTGATATCACCCGCGAAAATCCGTTGGAACCCGGCAGCGCGCTGTCGTTGGTGCAGCAATGTTCGGCTCGCATCGAACGCCAGTTGATGGGAATGCTCTCTCCCTGGCTTATGGTCAGCTTGGGTTGGGAAATGGGTGAGTTGGGCAGCGCGGGTGATCTGTTGGTGGCGCTTGGGTCAGAGGGGCAGGTGCTGGGTTTGTCGCCACGAGTGCGGGAGCTGACGGGGCTGTCCATAACGGATGGGGCCTTATGCTTTCAGGATCTGTTTGATCTGCGCTTTGACGAGCTAGTTGACGGGTTTCGTGGCCGGAAACAGCCACTGACTGCCAGGATGCACTCGGGGTTATCGTTCTCACTTCATCAAGTGGATACCAGAGCTCGTAAAAGCATCCGGCGTATTGTCGCGGACAGCCCCGCGACACGTTCGTCGGATTCCTCGGAGTTTGGGGACCCAAGAGTCAATCAGCAAAGCCAGATCGCAATCAGAGCGTTGGCCAAGGAAATGCCAGTTTTGATACAAGGTGAAACCGGCACCGGCAAAGAGGTAATGGCAACGGCACTGCATCGAAATAGTCGAAATCAGGCTGGGCAATTTATTGCCATTAACTGTGCTGCGATACCGGATACCTTGATTGAAGGGGAGCTGTTTGGCCACACGGAGGGGGCATACACTGGAGCTAAACGGGGTGGAGCTCCAGGCAAAATAGAGCAGGCACACAAGGGAACGCTATTCCTGGATGAGATCGGTGACATGCCTCTGGCGTTGCAGTCGAGATTACTTCGGGTATTGGAGACCCGTGAAGTGACTCGTTTGGGAGGTCAAAAAAGCAGAAAAATTGATTTTCAACTGGTCTGCGCGACTCACCGGGATCTGTCTCTTATACACATCTCCGAGCC
>CAJXOQ010000115.1 GCA_913057975.1 uncultured Marinobacter sp. | reverse complement strand
GGAGTCCGTCTCGTGGGCTCGGAGATGTGTATAAGAGACAGCAACGCCAGGGCGAGAAAATGAACAAACCCGGCCTGAACCTGACACCAGAGGCCATGCGCGCGCTGGAACGACACCGCTGGCCCGGCAACGTCAGGGAGCTGGAAAATGCCATCGAGCGCGCCACCATCCTCTGCGACAACGACCTGATCACCCCGTCACTGCTGGATCTGGACGGTGAAGGTGGCGATGTCAGCATTCCCGAAACCCTGGTGGACGGCAACAACGAGCAGGCGCCCTCCCGGGAAGCCGAGGCCACCAGTGATCTCTCCCTTGAGGATTATTTCCAACACTTTGTGCTGGAAAACCAGGATCGCATGAGTGAAACCGAGCTGGCCCAAAAGCTGGGGATCAGCCGTAAGTCGCTATGGGAGCGGCGGCAACGCCTGGGGATTCCACGAAAGAAAAGTTCGGGGAACTGATACTTTTCCGGTAACTCTCCAGCAAGCGTTGTTACCGGAAAAGTTTGAACTTGCGCTCAGTTGTTACCCTGTGTTCCTGACGGTAACACCCCAGATCTAAAAACCGCGACCTCAGTAACACTTAAGTCTTACGACTTACCTTTCCAGATGGCCCTAAAATACTAACTCATTGTTAACAAACAGTTTTCAAAAACTGGCACACGGACTGCACTCTATAGGGCGCACAACAACAAAAACAACAGTGACAACGCAGCGCCAACAACAAGAACAAAAAGCTGTAGAAGACGTTCGGTAACAAAAACAAAAACAGAACGTGAGCGAACTGAGTGTTTTGGGTACTTTGCTTTTTAGTGGTCCCACGGCACGTGTGAGTTGTAGATGTAGAGAAGAATCGTCTTCCAGGCGGCACTGCATTTACCCGATGACTCGCCCGATGTCTCTGACTGCTCTGTGTGTTCAAAGCTTTCCGTTTGCACTCCTGAAATCCCTGAGATTGGGGATTGACAGTGGGGTAGAAAAACGAAGAAAAATCCCGGTAAAAACAAAAACAATGCAGATCGTCAACGCTTTCAGGGCGGGTTCGTGAAAACGGATCCGCCTTTTGATTATCTGGCCCAGCCGTTTTTTCGACCTGGCCAATTTTGCCCTTCCTTTGGTTGTTTTCACCAGCTTATGGCGCCAAACGTGTGCAAATCCCGCCCAAACCGTTAAACTCTCGCTTTTGCTCAGCGCAATAACGGAATTCAATGCTTAAACGACTATTGTCATACGTATCAGGAAACGGGAAGAAGAAAGCCCGAACCTATCAACGTCAGGAAATCCCCCGGGACCAACATAACGTCTCCCGCTCGTTCATCAGCGAGCCCGCCAAGAAAGTGCTCAGTCGCCTGAATAACGCGGGCTACGAAGCTTACCTGGTGGGCGGTGGTGTTCGCGACATACTGCTTGACGGCAAACCCAAGGATTTTGACATCGCCACCAACGCCACACCGGAAGAGGTGCATGACCTGTTCCGCAACTCCAGGCTGATTGGCCGGCGCTTCCGCATTGTTCACGTCCTGTTCGGCCGGGAAGTCATTGAGGTCACCACCTTCCGCGGAAATGCCGCGGAAGCGCAGGAGGATGACGACGACGATGACCGCAGAACCAGCGAGCACGGCCTGCTGCTGCGGGACAACGTCTACGGCAACCTGGAGGAAGACGCCCTACGCAGGGACTTCACCGTGAATGCCCTCTATTACTGCATCCGCGACTTCACCGTGGTGGATTTCGCCAACGGCGTTGAAGACCTGGAAAACCGTCAGATGCGTCTGATTGGCGACCCGGAAACCCGCTACCGGGAAGACCCGGTACGCATGCTCCGCGCCGTGCGCTTCGCCGCCAAGCTAGGCTTTGATATCGAACCCGACACCGAAGCCCCGATCCGGGAACTGGCGCCACTGCTCACGCACATTCCGCCAGCTCGCCTGTTTGAGGAAGTGCTCAAGCTGTTCTCCGCCGGTTATGGTGAAGCCACTTACGACCTGCTCAGCGAATACAACCTGCTGGCGCCTTTGTTCCCTGAGACGGTACAGGCCATCAACAACGGCGAACCGGATGAACTGATCCGCAAGGCCCTGCGCAATACCGATGCCCGCATCGCCCAAGGCAAATCAGTAACCCCCTACTTCCTGTTTGCAGCCATGCTCTGGCCAGCCCTGCAGGCTGAATGGCGAAAACGCCAGGACAATGGTGAGCCGGTACAACCGGCATTGCACATGGCCATCGCCAAGGTGATCGGCCGACAGGTTCAGGCCACCTCGATTCCCAAGCGCTTCTCTGGCCCGATGAAGGAAATCTGGGAGCTGCAGATGCGCCTGCCCCGTCGCCAGGGTAAGCGCGCCTTCGCCACCATGTCCCACCCCCGCTTCCGGGCTGCCTATGACTTCCTGCTGGTACGGGAAGCCTCCGGCGAAATCGAACCAGGCCTGGGCCAGTGGTGGACGGAGTTCCAGGAAACGGACGAGCGCGGCCAGGAACGCATGTTGACACAACTGGGCAGTGACGGCCCCAAGAAACGCCGCCGCAAGAAGCCCGCGAAAAAGGCCTGACCAATGACGGCCACGGATGTTTTTATTGGGCTCGGCAGCAACCAGGCCGACCCTTCCGCCCAACTGGCCGGTGCCGTAGCCCGGCTGGCTGCTCTGCCTAAAACCGAACTGGTGGCACAGTCCCCTTTTTATCGCAGTAAGCCGGTGGGCCCGCAGGACCAGTCCGATTTCGTGAACGGCGCAGCCTGGTTACGCACGGAACTTCCCCCCCTGGAACTTCTGGACCAGTTGCACGCCATTGAACGTGCTCATGGCCGCGAACGAATACAGCATTGGGGCCCCAGAACCCTGGATCTCGACATACTCCTGTATGGCAATCAAGCCATCGTCAGCGAACGCCTGACTGTACCCCACGCCGAACTCGCCAACCGCGACTTTGTCTTGCAGCCATTGCTGGACCTGGCCCCTGGACTGGCACTGCCAGATGGGCGCACCATTGCGCAACTGCGACAGCAATGCCCCGACAACAACCTGCAGAAACTCAATCCGGTGGAACGGGCACCTTTCTCGCCCGGCTGAGGCCAACGGCTCGGCGTGCGGCTATTGCCACAAACACACCCCCGGATTACCCTAAAGGCCTGGATGCCGGCATACACCCGGCCCGGTCTGGCCCATCCACCCACAAGGCAAGGATTCTATGGCTGTTACCATCAATACTCTGCGCGATTACAAGCAGAAGGGCGAAGCTTTCTCCGTTCTGACATCCTACGATGCCACCTTTGCTCAAATCGTCAGTGAGGCCGGCGTTGATGTCATCCTGATTGGCGACTCCCTTGGCATGGTGCTTCAAGGGCATGACAGCACGCTGCCCGTTACCATGGACCAGATGGTGTACCACGTGTCATCCGTGGCCAAGGGCAACCGGGGCTCGCTGATCATGGCGGACATGCCGTTCATGACCTATGGCACCACCGAAGCCGCCCTTGAGAACGCCGCCGAACTAATGCGTGCCGGCGCCCACATGGTCAAGCTGGAAGGCACCGACTGGATGAAAGACACCATCCACGCCCTGAGCGAACGCGGCGTGCCGGTATGCGCCCATCTGGGCCTGACCCCGCAATTCGTCAACAAGTTTGGCGGCTACAAGGTCCAGGGTCGGGACGAAAAGCACGCCGAACTGATGATTGAACACGCCTGTGAACTGGTGGCCGCCGGGGCCGATGTCATCCTGCTGGAATGCGTACCTGCGCCGCTGGCGGCCAGGATCACCCAGGCCGTACAAGCGCCGGTGATCGGCATTGGTGCTGGCGCAGACACCGACGGCCAGGTACTGGTTGTCCACGATATGCTGGGCATGGTCACCGGCCGAAAAGCGCGCTTCGTAAAGGATTTCCTGGCGGAGTCCGGTTCTGTCAAAGGCGCCATCGAAGCCTATGTGGCCGCTGTTCGCGACCGCTCATTCCCCGCCGAGGAGCATACGTTCAAGGCATGAGAACCGTACATACGCTTAAAGAACTCCGTGCCATGCTGCGCAGCTATCGCCAGCAAGGGAAACGTATTGGACTGGTTCCCACCATGGGCAACCTGCATGACGGGCATATTTCATTGGTCAGAAAAGCCCGTGAAGCAGCCGACATTGTCGTGACCAGTATTTTCGTGAACCCGATGCAGTTCGGCGCCACGGAAGACCTGGACACCTATCCCCGCACACTGATTGAAGATCAGGAACGGCTTGAGGCTGCAGGCAGCACCCTGGTGTTCGCCCCTTCCAATGAAGAGATCTATCCCGAGGGACTGGCCCGGCACACCCGCATTGTTGTTCCGGAAGTCAGTGAGGGCCATTGCGGCGCCAGTCGTCCCGGACATTTCGAGGGCGTAGCCACGGTGGTTACCATGCTGTTCAACATGGTGCAGCCGGATATCGCGGTATTTGGCGAGAAGGATTACCAACAGTTGGCCGTGATTCGCAAACTGACTCAGGACCTGATGATACCGGTGGAAGTCATCGGCGGCCCGACCATTCGCGAAGAGGACGGCCTGGCGAAGAGCTCTCGCAATGGATTTCTCACGGAGGATGAACGCGCCTCTGCGCCGGCCGTCTATCAGACGCTGAAAAATACCGCAGAACAAATTCATAAAGGTCGGACCGATTTTACAATGCTGTCCCAGGAGGCCAATGATGCCCTCAGTAAAGCGGGGCTACGGCCAGATTACTTCAACATCGCCAACAGCCAGACCCTGAAACCGGCCAGCGCCGACGACACCGAACTGACTCTACTGGTGGCAGCGTTTCTGGGCACCACACGGCTGATCGACAATCTGTCGATTACCCGCTGATCCGACACCCACTGACAGAAAGGATTCCACAATGTCCCAGGGCTCTGTACCACTCACCAGCCGGCCCGAGTGGCAGGCGCTGAAGACACATCAGGCGGAACTGGAAAGCACCCATATGAGGGAGCTTTTCAGCGGCGACCCGGACCGGGCCAGCCGTTTTTTCATTCGCGGCGGCGGCCTGTCGCTGGATTACTCCCGCAACCGCATGACCGATGACACCCTGGCAAAGCTGATGGCATTGGCCAGGGTATGTGGTGTACCGGAGCGAATCGAAGCCATGTTTCGTGGCGACCACATCAATGTCACTGAAAAGCGCCCGGCACTGCACATCGCCCTGCGGGACACCAGCGGCGCTTCCATCCACGTTGACGGCACCGACATCGCACCGGAAGTGGAACGCACGCTGAATCGCATGGCGCAGTTCGTAGACGACGTGCTTAGCAAGCGCTGGCAGGGACATACCGGCAAGGCCTTTACGGATGTGGTCAGTATTGGCATTGGCGGCTCCTTCCTCGGCCCCAAACTGGTATCAGAAGCCCTTCGCCCCTACTGGCACGGCCAGCTGAAGAGCCACTACGTCGCCAACATCGACGGCACCCAGATGGCCGAGGTACTGCGCCGGGTCAACCCGGAAACCACCCTGTTCCTGATCCAGTCCAAATCCTTCCGTACCCAGGAAACTCTGGAGAACAGCAAGGTGGCCCGGGACTGGTTCCTGGACAACGGCGGTAGCGAAGACCAGATCGCGAAGCACTTCGTTGCGGTTACCGCCAATACGCCGGAAGCCGTTAACTTCGGCATCTCCGAAGACAACATCTTCCCGATGTGGGACTGGGTGGGCGGACGCTACTCACTGTGGTCTGCCATCGGCCTGCCCGTGGCACTGACCATCGGCATGGAGAATTTCCGTGCCCTGCTCTCCGGCGCCAATGCCATGGACCAACATTTCCATACTGCGCCACTGGAGCAGAACCTGCCTGTGGTCATAGCCATGCTGGGGGTCTGGTACAACAACTTCTGGGGCGCGGAAACCTACACCATCCTGCCCTACGACCATTACCTCCGCAGCCTGCCCGCGCACCTGCAACAACTGGACATGGAAAGTAACGGCAAGAGCGTGACCCAGGGCGGTGAGCCGCTAACTTACCAAAGCGGCCCGGTGATCTGGGGCGGCGTGGGAGCCAACGGCCAACACGCCTTCCACCAGCTACTGCATCAAGGCACGCGCCTGATTCCGGCGGACTTCATTATTCCTCTGGAGACCCACAATCCGGTCGCCAGTCACCACGTCACCCTGTTTGCCAACTGCCTGAGCCAGTCACGAGCTCTGATGTCCGGCAAGACCCTGGACGAAGCCAAGGCGGAACTGAAGGCCGAAGGCATGAGCGTTGACGAGATCGACAAGCTGGCACCCCACAAGGTGATTCCCGGCAACAAACCCAGCAACACCCTGCTGATGGACAAATCGACGCCGGAAACCGTTGGCGCCCTGATCGCGCTCTACGAACACCGTACGTTTGTTCAGGGTATTATCTGGGATGTGGACTCGTTCGATCAGTGGGGCGTGGAACTGGGGAAACAGATGGGCAAGGGCATATTGGACCGCTTGGCCGGCGATACTGCTGAAAGCGACGAGGCCATCGACAGTTCGACGGCCAGCCTGATCCAGCTATACCGCTCGCATCACGGATCATAAAAGCCAGATTAGCGAGCGGAGGCCTGCGAGATGCGTCGGCCCTGCCAGGTAAAGTCCACCGGCCACAGTTTCTGGTCACGGTCATAAGCCTTCCATAGCGCCTGGTAGTGCTCGCCGCAGACCGGATGAACGGCGTTCGGTGCAATTTCCGCCAGCGGCAGTAGCACAAAGGCGTTTTTTAGAATCTCGCCCCGGGGCAGCTCGACTCCATCGACCCGGCCCACCTCGTGATCGTAGGTGAGAATATCCAGATCCAGTGTTCGGGGGCTGAACTTTGGCACATCCCGCCGTCGACCATTGTCCGCCTCAAGTTGCTTGAAGCGGGCCGACAGCTCGGCCACACTCAGGTCGGTATCGACGCCCACCACCAGATTGTAGAAGGGCGAGCCATCAAAACCGACGGACTCGCTCTCGTAGACAGATGAGATAAGCGGTTCATCAAACCAGCCAGCCAGTGCGTCCAGCGCCGCAGTGATATAACGCTCGCGGTCAATGTTGCTACCGATACTGATATACACCCGCGCCATCAGAGGCTCCCCCGTTCAATCCTTACACCCACGGCTGCTGCAGCCGGAACGGCGCCGGGTTTACGAAGGGTCAACTTGACCCAGCGCACGTTGAATTCACTCTGTAGCAAACCTGCAATGCCTTCCGCAGCGGTTTCCAGCAATTGGGGGCGAGCCTCGACAAGGTAGTCTGAGACCCGCTCACTGACCAAAGCGTAGTTCAGGGCATCACTGACATCATCCGACGCCGCCGGCGTCCTGTTATCCCAGGCCATCTCCAGGTCCACCAACAGCCGCTGACTGACTTCCCTCTCCCAGTCGTACACGCCTATGATTGCCTCAACTGCGAGACCTTCGATCAGTACACTATCTGTCAACGGAGGCACTCCCGGGCTTACACTCTTTGCTGATTGAATAACGCGCAGGCAGCGGATACTGTGTAAAATCTGACCTGCTTCGTCGCGGGGCCGGCATTTTCTCACAAATGACCAGTACGCGTCTTTGCGTCTTTTTCACTTTGCCAATGATCGCCACCGATGAGCTATCTGAGTGACCCGGTACTGACCGTTCTACTGTGCGCCCTGGCCTACCTGGCGGGCTCAATGCTGTTCGCACTGCCGGTCTGCCGCGCCTGGCACCTGCCGGACCCACGCGCCCAGGGTTCCGGAAACCCCGGCGCCACCAACGTCTACCGTACCGGCGGATGGCCGCCGGCGGCACTGACGTTATTCCTGGATGCCGCCAAGGGCTGGCTTCCGGTATGGCTTGCCCACCAGGCAGATCTGACCATCCTTTCCCAGGCCATGGTGGCGCTGTGCGCGGTGACCGGGCACATGATTCCGTTGTTCTATCGGTTCAAGGGTGGAAAAGGCGTGGCGACGGCGCTGGGCGCCGGGCTCGCGCTGGCGCCAGCGACCACTCTGCTTCTGGCCGCCATCTGGGCCCTGGTGATGTGGCGCTGGAAAATTTCGGCGCTGGCTTCGATCGTGGCCATTGTCAGCGGCCCCATCATCAGCGCCCTGATCGAACCAGACACCCTGCCACTGTTCGGCCTGCTGGCCATCCTGATTGTGGTACGTCACCGCAACAATCTGATCCGTATGGCCCAGGGCCGGGAACCGGGCTTCTAGTCCACCAGCCCATTCGTCCTTGGTTCGCCAACCGGTGGCAGTGTATTCATCGGCCAGCGCGGCACCGCCACGATCCGATCGCCGTCCTGCTGACCTGCGTTCATGCGCTGGCAACCCGCGTAAGCAATCATGGCACCATTATCCGTACAGAACTCGGGGCGGGCGTAGAACACCGCGGCACGAAGTTTCTCTGTCATTTTCTCAAGCCCGGCACGCAACCGCTTATTGGCACTAACGCCGCCGGCAATCACCAAACGCTTGCATCCGGTCTGCTCCAGGGCACGGCGACATTTGATGGTCAGCGTATCCACCACCGCCGCCTCGAACGCCAGGGCGATATCGGCGCGGGTCTGGTCATCCAGCCCCCCATCACGTTCTGCGGCAGTTACCGTATTGAGGGTAAACGTTTTCAAGCCACTGAAACTGAAATCCAGCCCCGGCCGGTCGGTCATCGGGCGCGGGAACCGATACCGGCCCGACGTGCCCTTTTCAGCCAGCGCCGCTACCCTAGGCCCGCCAGGATAATCCAGCCCCAGCATCTTGGCGGTTTTGTCGAAAGCCTCGCCGGCGGCATCGTCCACCGACTCACCCAGCATTTCATACTCGCCAATGCCCTTGACCAGTACTAACTGGGTATGACCGCCGGAAACCAGCAAGGCGACAAAGGGGAACGCCGGAGGATTATCTTCCAGCATCGGTGCCAACAGGTGACCTTCCATGTGATGGACACCCAGCACCGGCACACCCAGCGCAAATCCCAGGGCGTGGGCCACGGAGCCACCCACCATCAGTGCACCCACAAGGCCGGGACCGGCGGTGTAGGCAATGCCTTCAATATCAGCGCGAACCCTGCCGGCATCGGCAAGCACCTGATCACACAGCGGCAGCAGTTTGCGGACATGGTCGCGGGAGGCCAGCTCCGGCACCACACCGCCGTAATCCGCGTGCATATCAATCTGGCTGAACAACGCATGCGCCAGCAGCCCGCGTTCGCTGTCATAGAGGGCAACGCCGGTTTCATCACAGGAGGTTTCAATACCGAGAATCAGCATAAATAAGGGCCACAACTCCGGGCTGGTAAACGTAAACGAGGCATTTTAGCAGAAACCCGAAACCCTCCGTCAGTTTCATCGAACAAACATTGACCTTGGCCATGGGCAGGCGCTATCATTGCCGGCCTTAAATAAGCACTGGTCGAGTTTTAGCCAATCTGACCAGGGATCGAGTCGATTTGACAGACAGGTCGATCAGACAAAACAGAAACCGAATCAATCAGGTAGGTGATTTTCGAATGCCAGCTGTTAAAGTGAAAGAGAATGAACCGTTTGACGTAGCCCTTCGTCGCTTCAAGCGCTCCTGCGAGAAAGCAGGCGTTCTGTCGGAAGTACGTCGCCGTGAGCACTACGAGAAGCCGACAGCCGTGCGCAAGCGCAAGGCAGCTGCAGCCGTCAAGCGTCATCTCAAGAAGCTTCAGCGGGAACAGCGCAAGTTCGAGCGCCTGTACTAAGCTTTACCGGACGCCGCTTGACTGCAAGCCTATAATCGCCTGTATAGCCACAGGTTGCACAGAGCGATACCAAAATGCCGCCGAGGCCTGGCTTCGGCGGCATTTTTGGCTGTACTTCCAGGCCCGGCACTTCCCGCGCGACCGGAGACATCATGAGTGGACTGATCCCACAACGCTTTGTTGAAGACCTGCTCGACCGGATAGACCTGGCGGAGCTGATCGGATCACGTATCACCCTGAAAAAGGCCGGTGGCAACTACAAGGCCCGCTGCCCCTTCCATGATGAGAAGACGCCGTCTTTCAACGTTCGGCCGGACAAGGGGTTCTACCACTGCTTTGGCTGTGGCGCCCATGGCGATGCCATCAGTTTTGTCCGCGAATTCGACGGCCTGGGCTTTACCGACGCGGTAGAGGAACTGGCCCGCCGAGCCGGCATGGAAGTGCCCTACGATCAGAGCGCGCGCCAGGAAATGCAGCAGGCGCGAACACTGACGGACGCTCTGGATTACGCCAGTCGTTTCTATCAGTCCGCCCTAAAGGGCCAGCAAGGTGAATTCGCCCGGGACTACCTCAAGCAGAGGGGCCTGGACGACAGCATTATTGAACAGTACCAGCTGGGCTACGCCCCTGGCACCGGCACCGCCCTGTTCGACAGCGCCAGCAAGGACCTGCAGGGGCCATTGGTTGAAACCGGCGCCGTGTCCGACCGCTACGGGCGGCCCCGGGACCTGTTTCGCAACCGGGTGATGTTCCCGATCCGCAACAGTCGCGGCCGGACCATTGCGTTCGGCGGGCGCACACTGGGTGATGACAAGGCCAAGTACATCAACTCTCCGGAGTCTGATGTGTTCCATAAAAGCCGCGAAATCTACGGCCTTTATGAAGCCAAACAGTCGATCCGCCAACTCGACAGGCTGCTGGTGGTGGAAGGCTACATGGATGTCATTGCGCTCGCGCAGAACGGCATCCACTTTGCCGTGGCCACGCTGGGCACAGCCACAAACCAGGACAGCCTGTCGGCACTGCTGAAACAGGTACGGCATCTGGTGTTCTGCTTTGACGGCGACCAGGCCGGTTACCGGGCGGCCGACAAGGCCCTGGAAAATGCGCTGGAATTGCTGACCGACGGCCTGCACCTGCAGTTCCTGATGATGCCGGACGGTGAAGACCCGGACACACTGGTGCGCAAGGAAGGCCCCGACGCGTTCCAGGAACGCATCAACGGCGCCACGCCTCTGTCTCGCTACCTGTTCAATCGGCAAAGCGAAGGGCTGGACCTGACGCTGCCGGAAGACCGGGGCGAGCTGAAGGCACGGGTAGAGCCGCTACTGAAAAAAATGCCCAGGAGCACCCTCAGGGATGCCATGTGGCATGAAATGCTGCGACTGTGCGGCAACAACCGGGGCGACTGGCAGAACCGCCGCCAGCCAAACGGCAAGGGCGGATACGGCGAGCGCCGGGTGCAGGAACAACGGATTGACGTAAAACTCAGCAAGGATACCCAGCTTTGTCTGGCCCTGCTGGAAGCACCGGACATGGCCAGCGAAATGGCCGAACTATGCCGGAGTAGCCGCCAGTACCGGCAGGCTGGCCAGTTTGCCGACTGGATTCTGGAGAACGCCGTCAAAGACCGGCGCTCCCTGATCCGCGAACTGGCAACAGATAACCGTGCCAGAGAACAGTTTTACAGCCTGTTCGATGGCATTGAACACGTCCCCGCACGGGAACAGACTCTGGCTGGTGCCAGGGAAATGCTGAACCCGAACCGGGAAGTGGCACGCAAGCAAAGGCTGGCGTCTCTGCTATCGGAAAAACGTAGCCTGGCAGACCTTAGCGCTGAAGAGCGGCAGGAACTGAAGGCACTGACTGGACAGAACGACGACTGACCAGCGCCAGAACACAGAGCCGGCGGGCCAAAAAACGCAATAACTGCCGCCGGAAACGGCACTGCACTTGAAACTTGCAGTATTGATCACCATCTAACCATCCGGTGGCAGAGCAACCGCGCGACAGCTATAATGGCTGTTTCACTTTTTTCCTTTTACCAGCGAGTTCACAGGGTGTCTATGTCAGGCAATTCGCAGAAATCACGTCTTAAAGACCTCATTGCACGAGGCAAGGAACAAGGTTACCTGACTTACGCCGAGGTAAACGACCACCTCCCGGAAGACATTGCTGACCCGGACCAGGTCGAAGACATCATTCGCATGATCAACGACATGGGCATCCAGGTGTCTGAAGTGGCACCGGACGCGGACACGCTGCTGATGACCGACGGTGACTCCACCGCTGACGAAGCAGCGGCCGCCGAAGCCGCCGCCGCACTCGCTGCCGTAGAATCAGACGCCGGCCGCACCACCGACCCGGTCCGCATGTACATGCGCGAAATGGGCACCGTGGAGCTGCTGACCCGCGAAGGCGAAATCGTCATTGCCAAGCGCATCGAGGAAGGTATCCGCGATGTAATGGCCGCCGTGGCCCACTTCCCCGGCATCACCGGCACCGTTATCCAGGCCTACGACCGCATCATCGAGAACGAAGGCCGCCTCAGCGACATCGTCTCCGGCTTCCTCGACCCCGACGGCGCCGAGCCGTTCATGGAGGAAGACACTACCCCGGATACGTCCAGCACGTCAGACGACTCATCCGACGATGATGACGATGACGACAGCGAAGAAGAAACCGAAAGCGGTCCGGATCCGGAAGAAACCCGCCTGCGCTTCGAGCTATTGAAAGAAAAGCTCGACGCCGCGGACGTTTGCCTGGCCAAACACGGCCGTGGCCACAAGAAAACCCAGGAAGCCCTGAACGAGCTGGGACAGGTGTTTGCGCCGTTCAAGCTGGGCAACAAGGCCTTTGATGAGCTGGTAAACGTGGTTCGCTCCACCAACGATCTGGTGCGTGAGAACGAGCGTGCGATCATGAAAATCTGTGTGCGTGAATGCAAGATGCCGCGCAAGGATTTCATCAAGTCGTTCCCCGGCAACGAAACCAGCCTGGACTGGGCCGAGAAGATGTCCAAGGGCAAGAAGCCCTACGCACCGCTGATTGCCGAGCGCATTGACGAAGTCGTCCGCCTGCAGAAGCGCATTGCCAACATCCAGACCGAAGTGGACCTGGACGTTTCCGACATCAAGGAAATCAACCGCCGCGTCTCCATCGGCGAAGCCAAGGCCCGCCGAGCCAAGAAGGAAATGGTGGAAGCCAACCTGCGTCTGGTTATTTCCATTGCCAAGAAGTACACCAACCGAGGCCTGCAGTTCCTCGACCTGATCCAGGAAGGCAACATCGGCCTGATGAAAGCGGTCGACAAGTTCGAGTATCGCCGTGGCTACAAGTTCTCCACCTACGCCACCTGGTGGATTCGTCAGGCCATCACCCGCTCCATCGCGGACCAGGCCCGCACCATCCGTATTCCGGTGCACATGATCGAAACCATCAACAAGCTCAACCGAATCTCCCGTCAGATGCTGCAGGAGATGGGCCGCGAGCCCACGCCGGAAGAGTTGGGCGAGCGCATGGAAATGCCCGAGGACAAGATCCGCAAGGTATTGAAGCTGTCTCTTATACACATCTCCGAGCCCACGAGACGGACTCCTATC
>CAJXOQ010000114.1 GCA_913057975.1 uncultured Marinobacter sp. | reverse complement strand
TCCTGATATTTCGTATCCGAAATACCTCGGCCAGCGCCCACACGAATTACTTGGTTAACTTTTTAAAGAGCGTTCGGGGCTTGCCCGATCAAGGTGGCGTATTCTACATCGAATCGCTGCCTTGTCAACCGCTTTCTGAAGAATTTTGAAACTCGAAATCTTCAATCAATTCAAACGGTTGTCTTTCAATTTCTGGCCCGCCTCAGTGGCGTGCCCCTCGAAAGAGATGCGTATTCTACAGAGCTCACTCGGACTGTCAACGGTTCGTTATAACTTTTTCAGGAAACCTGGCGATTTATCGTCAAAACTCGGTTTTCACAGCGGCCGCTGCCTGGGTTGCTTTCTCCCTGGCCTCGTCAATCGAGCCACCGGACGCAAGCGCGACACCCATTCTCCGCCGCCCCTTCAATTCAGGTTTCCCAAAGAGCCTAAGGAAGATGTCAGGTTGAGCCAACGCTTTTTCAAGCCCTGAATAGGCAACGGAATCCGAATCACCCTCTGGCAATATCACTGCGGAGGCTGAGGGGCCCTGTTGACGGATCGCCGGTATCGGCAACCCGAGGATGGCGCGGGCGTGCAAGGCAAACTCCGACAGATCCTGGGAAACCAGGGTCACCAACCCCGTGTCGTGAGGACGTGGCGACACTTCGGAAAACCATACCTCGTCGCCCTTCACGAACAGCTCCACACCATACACTCCATAGCCACCCAGGTTACTGGCAACCGCTTCCGCAATTTCCCTGGAACGGGCCAGCGCCTTGTCACTCATTGGTTGCGGCTGCCAGGACTCACGGTAATCACCGTCTTCCTGGTGGTGCCCAATAGGATCACAGAATGAAATACCGTCGCGGTGTTTCACGGTCAGCAAGGTAATTTCGTAGTCAAAATCCACAAACCCTTCGACAATCACCCTGCCCTTGCCGGCTCGACCACCGGTCTGGGCATAATCCCAGGCGGCCTCAATATCATCAGCGGACTTAACCGTGCTCTGCCCTTTTCCTGAGGAACTCATAACGGGCTTTACCACAAGAGGCATTCCGATGGCTTCAACGGCCGCAACATACTCTTCTTTCGACTCAGCAAATCGATAGGGCGACGTTGCAAGCCCGAGCTCTTCGGCTGCCAGGCGACGGATACCTTCCCGATTCATGGTGAGATTGACGGCTCTTGCAGTGGGAATCACCTGATAGCCTTCCTGCTCAAGCTTCACCAGTTCCGGCGTGGCAATCGCCTCAATTTCCGGCACGATGAGGTTTGGCTTTTCCGCCTCAATAATGCTGCGTAAGGCAGCGCCATCCAACATATCGACAACGTGACTCCGATGGGCAACCTGCATGGCCGGGGCGTTGGCGTAACGGTCAACTGCGATAACCTCCACACCAAAACGCTGGAGCTCAATCACAACTTCCTTGCCCAGCTCTCCCGAGCCACAAAAGAGAACCCGGAAAGCATTTTCTTTCAGCGGAGTACCAATACGAACTGTGTCAGTCATGGAAGTTTCTGCCTTACTGGTTTCGGGGGTCAACGACCTAGATCAAAAATTTGCTTTCACGCTCGGCCACTTTGCGCAGCACTTCCTGGCGCTCTTCATTGCTCATCTGGGACCATCGAGTGATCTCATCACCACTGCGATGGCACCCAACACACATATCGTTGTCATCAAGGGCGCAAATACTCACACAGGGCGAGCGCACCTTATCAGCCACTTTCATCCCGCAACCTCACCTAACGTCTTGGCCACTACTTTAACCTTTCCTGATCTCTGCTTCTAACGCCGGTTCCGTCAACGGCTCATCCCAGGTGCTTCCATGCACGAGATCAGCCAGAGGCAACCGCGAACGCCACCCCTTTTTCTGAAGCTCAGGCTGTTCAAGAAACTCGCTGACAAAGCCAAGGCACAGATAGGCCAACGGGTACACTTGTTCGGGGAGCTTGAGTGTCTTCGCCAGCTTTTCCTGATCCAGAATACTGACCCAGCCCACACCAATCCCTTCAGCCCTTGCTGCCAGCCAAAAGTTCTGTACCGCCAGGCACGTACTGAAAAGATCCGTTTCAACGATCGAGTTACGCCCCAGCACATGGCTACCACCGCGACTTCGGTCACAGGTGATGCATAGATTAATCGGGCTTTCCAGGATGCCCTGGAGCTTCAGACTCTTATACTGTGTATTGCGCTCGCCTTCATAATTTTCCGCGGCTTTCCGGTTCTCTTCCTCGAAAATGGAAAGTACCGCACGGCGCACCGTCGTGCTATCGATCACGAGAAAATCCCAAGGCTGCATAAAACCAACGGAAGGCGCGTGGTGGGCTGCGTCGAGCAGTCGGGTCAGGACATCCGGGGGAATCGGATCAGGAAGAAACTGCGAGCGCACATCCCGACGTTCATGGATAGCGCGATAAAGCCCGCTCGTTTCTTCGTCACTAAAGGGGCGATTCTGGTTTGGCTGGTGAGCTCTGTCGTCTGTCATTCTTTGCCTCTAATACCGTCGATTGAGTCCCAGCAGATGCTTCAGAAACCCCGTGTCCAGACACTCCTCAACGAGATCCGCCAGGCGATCCAGCTGTTCCAGGCGATGTGCCTTGTAGTCTACGGCCTGATGCTGAGCTCCCAAGCCCGCCCATTCGAGTATCTCACGGGTGGCTTCAGGCTGATCGAAAATGCCATGAACATAGGTTCCAATAATCTGACCGTCCTCACTCACTGCGCCTTCTGACTGCCCATTCAGTGTCGCCATAGGGCGCTCAAGCGCAGGGCCACAGGAAATACCGTTATGCATCTCATAACCTGTGAACCTCGTCCTTCCACCGCCAAGCGTTAGCTCTCCGGAAACATCCTTCAGCGTTTTGCCGGCAACCATCCGTGTGGTCATGTTGAGCAACTCAAGGCCAGGCGTGGTGCCGGCATCCCCTTCCAGGCCGCCCGGGTCCGATACCTCCCGCCCCATCATCTGAAAGCCGCCACAAATACCTAACACTTTGCCGCCATAACGGAGGTGTTTCTGAATAGCCTCGGGCCAACCCTGGGATCTCAGCCACTGCAGATCATGCCGGGTGCTCTTACTGCCCGGTAACAGGATCAGGTCCGCCGGGGGAATCCGCTGATCGGGTCCGATGAATTGGAGGTTGACGCCCGGGTGCAGACGCAGGGGGTCGAAGTCATTGTGGTTGCTGATGCGAGGTAACACCGGGACGATCACATTCAGTGCATCGGGTTCATTGGTGCCACTGGTGCCAACGCTGTCTTCTGCGTCAATCACCAGACCATGCAGATACGGCAATACGCCAGCTACGGTTTTATCAGTGCGTTCGGCCAGCCAGTCCAGGCCAGGTTTCAACAAGGCAATATCGCCCCGAAAGCGGTTGATAACAAAGCCTTTCGTACGCGCTCGTTCGCTCTCGGAGATGAGTTCAAGCGTGCCCACCAGTTGGGCGAATACACCACCTTTGTCAATATCGCCGACGAGGAGCACCGGGCAATCGGCCGCTTCGGCGAAGCCCATGTTGGCAATATCATTCGCACGCAAATTGATCTCGGCGGGGCTACCGGCCCCTTCGGCAATGATCACGTCATAGCGGGCACTCAGGGCTCGCCATGCCTCCATCACAGAGGCCATCGCCTCGGCCTTGTAGGCATGGTAATCCAGAGCGTCCATATTGCCGTGAACCTTGCCTCGCAGGATTACCTGGGCACCGCAATCACTCTGGGGCTTGAGCAGTACCGGATTCATATCGCTATGCGGGGCGAGCCCGCAGGCCAATGCCTGAAGTGCCGTGGAACGGCCGATTTCACCGCCGTCGACGGTAACCGCACTGTTCAGGGCCATGTTCTGGGGTTTGAAAGGCGCTACAGAAACGCCCTGCCGCGCCAACCATCGACACAAGGCGGCGACGACCGTGGTTTTGCCGGCATCGGAAGTCGTTCCCTGTATCATCAACGTGGTCATGGATAGCAGCCCCTGTTACAGCTCGACGCCTTTCTGGGCTTTCACACCCTGATCCTTGAAGGCATGCTTGACCACACCCATTTCCGTGACAGTGTCCGCCAGGTCGACCAGTTCCTGCGGCGCCGACCGACCGGTCACTACCACATGCTGCATCTCCGGGCGGCCCTGGAGGTCGTCCAGAACACGGTCGAGATCAATATAGTCGTACTTCAGGGCGATGTTGAGCTCGTCCAGCAGGATCAGGTCGTAGCTGTCGTCTTTCAACATGTTGGCGGCCACATCCCAGGCTGCATTGGCTGCCTCCACGTCCTGCTCCCGGTTCTTGGTATCCCAGGTATAGCCCTGGCCCATCACGTGATAACTCACGTTGGGCAATTCGCGGAAGAACGCTTCTTCACCGGTACTGAATGCGCCTTTGATGAATTGGACAATACCGACTGTCATCCCATGGCCGAGTGCCCGCGCAACCATGCCAAAACCGGAACTGCTCTTGCCTTTGCCCGGGCCGGTCAGCACCAGCAGCACACCCTGTTCTTTCTGGGCACGGGAGATGCGCTCCTGCATGATCTTCTGCTTTGCATCCATGCGGCGAGCATGGCGTTCGGGGTCTTTGGCGCGTTCACGCATGGTCAGGCTCCTTATCGATAAGCGGGCGAATAGCCTGCCCGCGAAAAATTCCGGCCACCAGTTCTGGGGCGGAGGGAAAATAACCGTGGAAATAGCTGGCCACCAGACCATTCCGGCAATACACCGGTTCAGCCTCCGCACCCGCAACCTTGCGGGTTCGAGCCAGGGGTTGCCAGTCAGTTTCCAGTCGCGAGTGATGATAGGTATGGCCCCGCAACTGCCCCTGCTCGGTATTGAGGCTTTGCAGACCCAGCGCCTGCAGTCGGCCGGCCATACTGGCGCGACCCGGGATAATTCCGAGCAGGTTGTGGATCTGTCCGTCGTGGTCCGCCAGTTCCTCCACACAGGCCATTAGCCCGCCGCACTCGGCCAGCATCGGTTTACCGGCGCTGTAGTGGTTGCGAATAGCCTCCAGCATCGGATGGTTGCCTGCCAAGATGGCGCCGTGCAGTTCCGGGTACCCGCCCGGAAGCCAGAGCGCGTCTGCCTCTGGCAAATTCGAATCCACCAACGGTGAGAAGAATGCCAGTTCCGCGCCCATGGTCTGCAATAGGTCCAGATTAGCGCGGTAGACAAAGCTGAACGCCGCGTCCCGGGCGATAGCAATGCGTACGCCATTTAATAACTTTGGTGGGGGCTCAGGTTTCTCAGCTTCCAGCGTAACCGGAAGCGGTAAACCATCCAGCCCTGCCTCCGCCAGAACCTCAGCAGCGGCGTCCAGGCGTTGGTTCAGGCCATTCAGCTCCCCGGCCTGCACCAGTCCCAGGTGCCGGTCCGGAATGTTCATGGTTTCGTTGCGGGGAATCGCCCCCAACAGTTCGATCCCATCCGGCAGGCTCTCCCGCAACATATCCCCGTGACGGGCACTGCCTATTCGGTTCGCGATTACCTGTCGAACCGGCAACGCCGGATCAAAGTTCGCCATTCCCAAGGCAATAGCGCCGAACGTTTGCGCCATGCCCCGAGCGTCAATGACCGGCAACGCAGGAATCCCCATCAGCTTGGCCAGGTCAGCACTGGAGGGATCACCGTCAAACAGCCCCATAGAGCCTTCCACCAAAATCAGATCCGCCTCCTGTGCTGCCTCTGCCAGCCGCCAGCGACACTCTTCCTCGCCAGTCATCCACGGGTGCAACTGATACACCGGCTGCCCTGAAGCAAGTTCCAGAACCATCGGGTCCAGATAGTCCGGTCCATGCTTGAACACTCGAACCCTCCTCCCAGCGTTGCGGTGTAATCTTGCCAATGCGGCAGTTACCATCGATTTCCCCTGACCGGAGCCAGGGGCAGTAATCATTGCGGCCGGTACGGTTGCGTTCATATGGTTAGTTGTTCCTCCCTAAGTCAGTACTTAACAGGCACAAACAGCGGCGCACCGTCCACCTCGACCGTCAGCAATTCCTGGTCATAGAGTCGTTCGAGTGCAGCTGGCACGAGCATTCGTTCTGCAGGCCCCCAGCACGCTTCGCCGTTGGGGTAAAGCAACAGCAGATGGTCACACCATCGTGCCGCGAGATTCAGATCGTGCAAACACATGAAGACGGAACGCCCACTACGCGCCTGCTCGGTCAGTAACTGGAGTACCGACACTTGATGGTGCAGATCGAGGTGGTTGGTGGGTTCATCCAGAAGCCAGGTATCAGGCGCCTGTGTCAGCACTGTGGCAATGGCTACTCTCTGGCGTTCACCGCCAGAGAGTGTGTTCACCAGCCGATCACTGAGATGGCCCACATCCAACTGTTCCAGTGCGCGTCTCGCAAGACGTTCATCGGCTCCGGACTCCATCTGCCAGGGTGACAACCAGGGGTGGCGTCCAATCAGCGCTGTTTCCAGTACCGTCGCGGGAAAACCGTCCTGGCGCTCCTGAAACACAAGACCCAGTTGTTGCGATATTGTCCTGCGTTTCAGGTCTGCCAAAGGATGCTTTCCCAGGCAAACCGATCCGCGACGTGGTTCTCTCAAACCCGCCAGTGTGTGCAAGAGCGTCGTCTTACCGGCACCATTTGGCCCCAAAACGCCCCAGATCTGCCCGGGTTCCACGGCAAAGTTCAGCGCTTCCCCATCGCCCCGCCCGGGAATGTCGATGACCAACTGTCTAGCCTGCAACGGATTCATCAGCGGCTCCGGTACAGTAGGTAAAGGAAGGTGGGTACACCCAGCAAGGCCGTAATCACACCTACCGGCAACTGCTCGGGCGCAATCACCACCCGTGCCAGGGTATCCGCCAGCACCAGCAGCGTGCCGCCACCCAATGCACAGGCAGGGAGGATCAGGCGCTGGTCATTACCGAGGACCAGCCGCAGCATGTGGGGCACCACCAAGCCGACAAAACCAATACTGCCAGCCATGGTGACCGCGGTGGCCGTGAGCAGGCTGGCAAGGATATAGATCGTCCATTCCAGCGGTCGCACCGCCACTCCAAGGGCTGCCGCCTGCATGGGACCGCGTGCCAGTACGTTAAGGCTCCGCCCCAGGGGCACCACCAAAAGACACACCAGCAGCAGGAAAGCCAGTGCGGGCCAGGGCGTTCTAGCGTAGGACACATCGCCCATCAACCAGTACAACATTCCCGGCAAGCGCTGGGCCGGGCTGATCGCTAACATCAGGGTAATCACCGCGCCCCAGCCTGCGGCGACCACCACACCGGTGAGCAACAAACGCGACGGCGTCCAGCTTCCGGTCCCATGGGCCAGACCGAACACCATCAGTGTGGCCAACAACGCACCGGCAAAAGCCGATCCCGAAATCATCAAACCGCCCAGGCCCGCCAGCATCGCAAACAAGGCCCCGACGGCAGCACCGCCAGACAACCCCAGAACGTAGGGGTCCGCCAACGGATTGCGTAACAGCACCTGCATCAGAGCCCCGGCCACGGCCAGCAAACCGCCCGTTGCGAAAGCGGACAGTGTCCGTGGCAGGCGCAATTCCAGCACCAGGGTTTGCTGCAGGTTGCTGCCCTCACCCAGAATGACGGCGACAACATCTCCCGGCGCCACGCTGACACTGCCAACACCCACCGACAACATCATGGCGACGAGGCTGGCCAGAGCCAACAACACAAGTGGCATGGTCAGAGGCCTGCTCAAGGGGTCTGTCTCCCACTAACGTTTGGCACGGGCATCATCCAGTTTCTCGCAAAACAGTTGTGAACCTTTCAGAATACGCGGCGTCGGGCGCTGGATCAGCGACGGTGGAACGAAGTACAGGTTCTCCTTCGCGGTGGCATCGATACTCTGGAAAGCCTCCCAGCGGGTCAGCCAGTGCCGGTTCTCCTCACCCATGCCACCGGCCAGAATGGCCTCAGGGTTGGCGCCGATAACCGCCTCGGCACTGATTCTCGGCACCAGGCGATCAAGATCACCGAATACGTTCACGCCACCGCATAGCGTGATCACCTTACCAATCAGGTGCTCGTCGTTCACGGTCATCAGAGGCTCATCCCACACCTGATAGAACACCGAGACCGGCTCCGCACCCTGATATTGTTTTTTCAGTGCGGCCATTCCCTTGCGGAAACGATCCGCTTCGGCAAAGCCTTCATCTTCGGTACCCGCCAGAATCGACAGCCGTTCGATGGTGCTTGAAACGCCCTCAAAACTTCGGGGTTCAATGGAGAATACCGGCAAACCCAGGTCCTTCAGGGCCGCAATCTGTTCCGGCGGGTTGCCTGTCACCCAACCAATGACCAGATCAGGTTTCAGTGCCATCAGGCGCTCAAGGTCCATGCGAGTGTGGCTACCCACAGAGGTGACCTGCTTCGCCTGCTCGGGGTAATCACTGTACGAAACCACCGCGCTGACCTGATCACCGGCGCCTGCAGCCCAGACAAGTTCGGTCGCTCCGGGAGACAAGGCGGCGATCCGGCTGGCCGGTTGTTCAAGGCAGACTTCCTGGCCGGTATCGTCGGTAGCACATCGCTCAGTACCGGCCACAGTCTCCAGTGAGATGGTCAGAGCTAACAATATCAGCGCAGCGGTATACCGAAACGATTTCAACATGAGGCCCTCTGATTTCCCGGAGTCTGACAATCATCGTTGGCAGCACCTAACGGCGGAAAGTCGGCCGACCCACCTTTTCGCGCGGAGTCGAAGGCTTCCCGCTGCTGGGGACCCAACTGGTCCGCGACCCAATCCATCAGGGGGTGATCCGGACGGGTGTGGCCACTGCCGGGCAGGCCATGGTCGATGATGTTTCCGGCGAAGTCACGTGCCAGGGCCTGACGGGTGAAGACGTCCGCCTCCCAGAAGCCCCGTTTCGCAGCAAGGAGCGCAATCGCCTGCATGTGGGTTTTGACATGTACGTTGTGGCCCTCTGCCAGGAAGTCGTCCAGGCCAAGGCCGTGGCGATCCTGAAAGTACACTTCATTGACCTCATCCCAGACGCTGGAGCGAAGCACCTGGGGACTCGTTATTTGCCAGCCCCAGAGGTTGTCGAGAAAATCACTGCCCATGGTGCGGGCACCGGCATAGCCGTGCTCCATCAGTGGGGCCAACCATTGCGGGTTCAGATTACGGGCTCTCAGCTCTACCTGCAGCGCTCGCTGAAGCGAATCCACCCGGGGATTTCGCGGGTCTGCGTACTGGAGCACCCGGTTCTGCGGTGGCTCGCCGCGCAAGTGCTCCACGGCGTTGGACAGCCCGCCCTGGAAATCAAAACCGTCATCGTTGTCCAGCAGGCCATAGAGGCGGCTGGCCCGCCCAAGATAGGTATGGTTCACCGATCGCAATTGTCGGTCGAAAGCATCGTGAGCCGGTTCACCCTGGCTGCCCTTGCCATAGACGTGCCCCATGCGCCGGCGATAAGCGTCACCCAGTTGCTCCCGGTCCTGCCAGGCGCCCGTGCGGGTAGCAAGCCGGTTAACCCCCGCACCGTATGCGCCCGGAGCCGTACCGAAGACCCGGTAAGCGGCCTTTGCCCCCGCATCCCGAGCCGACGCACCTGCGGCCAGCAATACCCGTGCATCAGCGACCCAGTGGGCGGCAACACCGTTGGTGGACAGGGATTCCTCGCCCGGCTTACGCATGTCGACCGGCAGAACCGATAACGCCTGGTCCAATGCCTCGTTTAGCTCCGGGTGCTCGGCCCTGATGGATTCCGCCGCACCCGCCAAGGCGTAACGCGATGCCATATCCAGCCATTCCAGTTGGCTTTCATAAAGATCCCGGAACAAGCCGGACGTGGTGAAAACCACATTGCGACGAATGGGTGTATCGGTTCCCGGGCCGGCGGGCAAACGCTCCAGGCCTTTCACGATGCCCCGACTGTTCCACACCGGGCGCACACCCAATAGCTTCATGCCAAACGCAATCATGACCCCTTCGTCTCGCACCGTATCCGAGGCC
The DNA here is from genome assembly GCA_913057975.1 of uncultured Marinobacter sp. Lineage (GTDB taxonomy): Bacteria > Pseudomonadota > Gammaproteobacteria > Pseudomonadales > Oleiphilaceae > Marinobacter. The sequence goes on along the minus strand of CAJXOQ010000114.1, from coordinate 3,545 downwards.
CAGAGCACCAGTGCATCGCTTTGTTCTGAGGTGCTGTCTTTTGTGGCCCTGGCCTCCTCGACCAGTTCTTCAGCCAGCGACCAGGCCACACGGGTTGGAATCAGGTCATCCGACAAGGCGTGAAAATTGCGCCCCGTTGGCAATACCGCCGGCGTTCGCAATGGATCGTTGCCCTGCCCCGGAGCAACAAACCGGCCATTCAACGCGTTGAGAAAGCTGGTGCGCTCAGAAGCAGGAGACGCTTCAAGATCGGTGCGCCAGGCCGGTTCTGGCTTGCCGGCCTTACCCGCCATGGAGTCGAGCATGGTGTCCACCATGTCTGTGCTCCAGTCCCGGCCAAACACGTGCAGCCCCAAGGGCATAAAGTGTTCCTGCATATCAGTGACATAGTGGCCGGCTTCATGAACCAGCAGGTCGGGTGAAAGTTCATCGAGGGAAACCTCTTCCACCGACAAACCCATCTCGCCAGCGATTTCCTGTTCGAGATCGTCGGAGATATCCAGCACCTGGATTTTCTCCCGAAGCATCTTCAGCGCCCGCTCCCTGGTAGGGCTGTCGGGCTCATTGGCGGACTCCCAGGTTTCCACGAGCTGTCGGAGCTCCAGCAGTTCGTCATAAAGCTCCGTTGCGGCCAGCGGCGGCGTCAGGTGACTGATCATGACTCCCAGCGCCCGGCGCTTGGCCTGGATGCCCTCACCCACACCGTCGACGATGTAAGGGTAGATCAATGGCAGGTCACCCCCCAGCAGGTCCGGGTAGTCATCCCCCGTCAAACCAGCACGGCGGCGTGGCAGAAATTCCCTGGTTGAGTGGCGCCCAACGTAGACCAGCGCATCAGCCTGGTAGTGATCCCGTAACCAGTGGTAGAAACCCACGTACTGGTGGGTCGGGGGGAAGGTGGTGTTGGCGTGCAACAATTCTTCATCCACTTCCCAGCCCCGGGGCGGTTGCGGACCGATGTAAATATTACCGAATCGAAGCCCAGGGAAAATCAGCCTGTTATCCACCACCATGGACTGGCCCGGCGCTTCTCCCCACCCCTTGAGTCCGGGAATGCCCGTATCGGCCAGCGCAACCCGGCTGTCATCCAGTTCCGCACTGTGACCACCTTCATCGAGACGTGCTTGCCAGAGCGCTTCGTACTCGTCCAGTCGGCTCAGGGCCGCCTTTCGGTTCGGGTGCTGGAGGTGTTCAATCAGGTGCCGCAAGTCACGAATGCCCCGACTCAACAGACCGGTTGCCAATTCTTTCTCGCCCAACCTATGTGCCTGCTCAAGTCGCTCATGCAAATAACCCAGGGGGCCATGGACCATTTCCTGCTGGACAACCATGGGCAAGGTTTCGAGATACTGACGATAGGTTCTGCCCGCCATTGAGGCAACGTCACCGGCCATTTCCCTCAGCGCGCGAGGATCATCCGGCAGGCTCACGCCTCGTTGCTGGAGGAGGTCGGTGAGGGCTTCCGGACTCTCCGGCAGTGGGCCGGTTTCGTAGCCCTCGGCTTTAAGCCAGTGCAGCATTTCATATAGGGAAGCTGGCACATCGAGATTGTCCGCCCCAATATTCTGCCGGCCCGGTGGATGATTGTAGTAGATGATGGCCACGCGCTTGTCGGCGTTGCCCTTGGCTTGCAGCGTCTGCCAGCGTTTCAGGCGGTCCGCAACGGCGTCCACCCGCTCCGGCACCGGCTGGGTAAGCGTCAGAGCCACACCGGTGTTTTCGTCAATCACTTCCGGCTCCGCCGTAGCCAGCACCATAGGCTGACTGACCCCCTGGAGCTCGGGCATCGCCAATTTGTAGTGCACCTTGTCAGACGGAATACCATCGATCGACAATTGCCATTGGTTGGTGGTGCGGGAGGCCAGGCGCAAGCCCTTGATCACCGGCACATTCAACCGGACCAACGCTTCCGTGACCTGACGCCGACCCTCGCCGCCTCCAATAATAAAGTCCTGAAGACTGACAATACCGGACAGGGTCGCCGGGCCTACCGTTTCATTCAGGGCACGGACAGCCTCCAGGCTGGCACCACCCCATCGGGACAGGATTGCAAAGCATTGCATTCCTCTGGATTCCAGGGCTGCACAGGTTGCGTCCAGCAGCGCCCGATCGCCGGGGCGATCACCGCTATCCAGGTCCAGAAGCGCGACCACAGGGCCAGATTGCAGGTTAAGGTTCGCCGCGTTATCTGTGGCTTCACCATTACGGTAATAGCGGATCAGCGACCGGGGCGGCAACTCCGGCACGTCAAGCTCTTCGCCCGCCTGAACAAGCAACCAACGCAATAAGGCATCCAGGTGTTGCGGGGTGCGTCCCTGGTATAGGGCCCGGCCTTCAAGCCAGGGTTCCTGTTCGGGGAAACGGGCCTTAAGCTCTGCCAGATGGGCTTTCAAGTCGGTGCCTGGGTCCGGCGTTTTCATCAGGTTGTTCAGGGTTGTGGCATCCAGCCCTTCCAGCGGCTTGCGTCCCTGTAATCGTGATAATACAGTCAGCGCCCTGTCGCCATTCACCCCCAGAACCGGAAACTCGCGAACGGCCGCCTGCTCGCCCACAGCACGCTCAATCCGGCCCACCTGCTCTCCGAAAACCGCCGCCATCAATAAGGCATCAGCCTGACTCACCAGATCGTCGAGGGCGCTGTTGTCCAGGTTTGCCAACTGCTCCGGAGTTCGCAGAATAATGCGGTGATCTGGCTGGGCTGTCAGGAATCGTTCCGCACCAGCAGCCATCTCCGCAGCGGAACGCTCAGACACTACCCCAAATACCGTGGCGCCGGACACTGGTTGGGACAGCATTAACAGAAGCCCGGAAAGGCAGCCGAACAACGGGCGTCTCAGAGTCCGATACAGGCGATCAATCATGCCCTTACCTCTCCATGGTTGATCATAGGTCGTAGCGAATCGTCAGCATTGCGGTGCGGCCAGCGGCTATGTAAGCACTTCCATCAAAGCGCTGCGCCGTGGCGTATTCTTTGTCCAGCACGTTGTCGACCGTCAGATTGGTGGTCCAATGGCTGTCGATTTCCCACTTTGCCCGCAGGTCCCAAGTGACAAAGCCGGCAATGCGCTCTTCATTATCGGCGTCGTCGTAGCGATACCCCTGGCCTTTCACGGTGGTCCCCAGCGACACACGGCCGAAGTCCCGATCCAGATCCACCCGGAACTGTTTCGCGCTACGGCGACGAATTCGATTATCGGTCTCACGGTCACGCGGGTCGGTGACCGACGCCCCAGCCTGCACGGTCCATTCGTCCAATTCCAGGCCAGCACTCAGCTCAACCCCCCTGATGCGTGCTTCGTTAACATTGAATGGTGCGAACCGACCGTCCCTAAAGACAAATACAATCAGATCATCAGCGTCTGTCTGATAGATCGCGGCATCCCAGAACCAACGGGCGTAATTTCCGCCAATACCGAGCTCCACGCTACCTGCAGTTTCCGGTTGAAGATCCGCATTGCCGAAGTTCGGGAAGTAGAGGTCATTGAACGTGGGCGCCCGGAAAGATGTACTGTAGCTCACCCTTACTCTATGGTTGCGATCCATAT
>CAJXOQ010000113.1 GCA_913057975.1 uncultured Marinobacter sp. | reverse complement strand
GGCTCGGAGATGTGTATAAGAGACAGGTGCCAAAGGCGTCATCGCCCTTAAACCCGAAGCCGCCCAGGAAGTTGCGAATCTCCTGGTCGCTGGCAGTAGGAGAAAGGCGCTGCACATGGACAAAAGGCGTCGAGGTAACGTCCAACCCTTCGAGCTGATGCTGAGCGAAGTAGCCGATGGCCAAGTGTTCACCGGGAACGCGCTTGCCATTAAGCAGTTCCAGCTCGCCGGTAAGTGACTTGATGAGCGTCGACTTACCCGCGCCGTTGGGACCCAACAGGCCAATGCGGCTGCCGGGCAGCAGGGTGACGTTGACCTTGTCCAACTGGATATTGTCGTCGCTTCCATCGCCCGTTTTACCGCGATAGCCTAGCTGCGCCTGATCCAGCACCAGCAGTGGGTGCGAAGTTTTGTCGGCGGCGGGCAGCGTGAAGTGGAAGGGGGAGTCCACGTGGGCGATGGCGATATCTTCCATGCGCTCGAGCATTTTGACCCGGCTCTGGGCCTGCTTGGCCTTGGTCGCCTTGGCTTTAAAGCGTGCGATAAAGCGCTCGATCTCTTCCCGGCGCGCTTGCTGTTTGGCCGCTTCGGCCTGCTGCAGGGCAAGCTTTTCGGCGCGGGTGCGCTCGAACTGTGAGTAATTGCCGCGGTAAAGCTCCAGGGTTTGGTGGTGCATGTGCACGATGTGATCGCACACTGCGTCCAAAAAGTCACGGTCGTGGGAAATCAGTAGCAGCGTGCCGGGGTAGCGGGTCAGCCACTGTTCCAGCCACAGCAGGGCGTCCAGGTCCAGGTGGTTGGTGGGTTCGTCCAACAACAACAGATCGGACGGGCGCATCAACGCCTGGGCCAGGTTAAGGCGTATCCGCCAGCCGCCAGAAAACGAAGACACCGGCCGATCGGCGTCGGCATCCGAAAATCCCAAACCTCTCAGCAACGCTTCCGCGCGGCGAGACGCTGACCAGGCTTCATGGATGTCGAGCTCGCCATGAATGCGGGCAATGCGGTGATCGTCACCCTGCTCTTCTGCGTCAGCTAGCTCTGACTCCATGCGTCGCAGGTCATAGTCACCATCCAGCACAAAATCCCGGGCTGAGCGGGACGAGGCGGCCACTTCCTGAGCCATGTGGGCGATTCGGCACCCCCCGGGCAGAGACGCACTGCCCTGCTCCGGCGCCAGTTGACCCAGCAATAACTGGAACAAACTGGACTTGCCAGCACCATTGGCACCCACTATCGCTACCCGTTGGCCGGGTTGGATGGTCAGGTTGACGGCTTCTAGCAACCAGACGCCACCTCGTTGTAAACTGAGATCGGTTATCGTTAACATAGCGTAATAGTATCAAGGAACGTTTGATAAGGAACCGGCCTGGCCCCTATGGCGTGTAGCGGTAGCAAGATACCGGAGGATGCAGATCCGGAAAACCCATTGTGGCGGTTTGCCTGTCGTTTCTGGGAATCCTCTGCGGCACGGGAGGCGTGTCTCGGCCTGCAGGATCGTGGCTGGAGCGTTACCCGGATTCTCTGCGCAACGTGGCTGGCCACGTCAGGCAACCTGTTTCCGGGCACTGAGAGCGCACAGGTAACCGCCTGGCGGCGCCAAGTCACGGAGCCGCTCCGAGCAGCGAAGAAAACCATTACAAAGAATGACCCCGGCACTGCTATTGTAAGAGAGTGCATCGCTCGTAGCGAACTTGAAGCGGAGCGGGTGGAACTGGCCTTGGCCTATCAGGCCCTGGTTTCAAACAAACATACAGGCAGCGGTGAGGCAACAACGGCCAATCTGGCCCTCAGCAACTTGCTCGCCGCAGCACCAGAGAAGACAATGGATAACGAGACCGGCAGCTTGCTGGACATTTTGACCAGAGAACTGTCGACCCTCGTTGAAGGAGATAACAAGCCATGTTGATGAAATGGCTAATCCGGCTGGCGTTTCCCGCTCTCGGCGTCCTGGTGGCACTGATGTTTTTCGGCCTGAATGACCCCGCCGAAACCACCAGCGAACCCGCAAAGGCCGAAACCAACGCGGAAATTCCCGCGTTTGAGGGCTTGGTTCCCTCACCGGTTCCGACTGAAGGGCCCGACATCGTCTTCAAATGGAGGGACAGCGACGGCAGCTGGCACTACGCTGACAAGCCGCCTGCGCAAGGGCCCTGGAACGCGTTGGCAATAGAGCGATCTGAAAGTAAGAGCGTACGCCCGCCCGTGTCCGACTCGGAAACCGATTGGCAATCGCCCTACCGCGCACCTTTTTCGCTAGGCCCTGACACGGCCAATAACGGTAGTTGAGATTACCCCCTTCCTTAACACATGTTCAGTGGCATCTGGCGACAGAACCCGTTACCTTTTGTGCGTTCCCGATCATTCAACGCAAGCTTAACTAAGGACGATGTAATGAGAAAAACCCTGATCGCACTGACTGTGGCCGGTGTCATGGCAGGCTGTTCTTCTTCCCAGGAAGCGGTTCCGGAAGATCCGGCGCTGGAATCCACGGATGAGAAAGTCAGCTACGGCATGGGCCTGGTCATGGGCCAGAGAATGAGCAATGACCTGCCGAACCTTAAAATGGAGCAATTCCTTCAAGGCATTCAGCACGGCCACGACGGCGATGAAGAACAGACACGAATGAGCCGTGAGGAAATCCAGGAAGCCCTGATGGCCTACCAGAGCCAACTCCAGGAGCAGGAGTCGGCCCAGACGGAAGAACTGGCCAAGAAAAATCAGGAAGCCGGGGAACAGTTCCTGGCGGAGAACGCCAAACGCGACGGCGTCAAAACCACGGAATCCGGCCTGCAATATGAAATCCTGGAAGAAGGCGATGGTGAAAAGCCAACGGCCGAGGACCGCGTACAGGTGCACTACACCGGCGAGTTGATCTCAGGCGAAGTGTTCGACAGCTCCCGCGAGCGTGGCGAGCCGGTCACCTTTGGCCTGAACCAGGTCATACCGGGCTGGACCGAAGGACTGCAACTGATGTCTGAAGGCAGCAGGGCGAAACTCTACATTCCTTCTGAACTGGCTTATGGGCCTGGAGGAAACCAGAGGATCGGACCCAACGAGACCCTGGTCTTCGACGTGGAGCTTCTGGAAATCAACCCGGAATAAACAAGCCGCTTGGCAACGGCCACTCCCCCCCATTTCCTTCTGGAATCGGGGGGGAGGTTTCAAGCCTTCACCTCAAGCCGACGACATTACCTTGTCAGCATGGGCATTGTGCAGATGCTCAATCAGGAAATCTTCCATCTCAAACCGGCTTTCCAGGGTTTCGCCGAGCTCTGATAACTGCTGGAACAAATCGCGAACTTCGCTCTCCGTCAGCGACTGCCCGTTAAGGCGATCATTGAAATTGAGCGCCGTTTCCGTGGTCTGCTCGATTTTTGGGTACAGCTTTGCCGCCAGCTCCAGCCCACCGTCATTAAATTCACGGGCTTCCTGAACCAATTGCTCGTAAATTTCGAAGTGCCCTGCCGACACGTAGTCCACCAGCACCTCACACAGCTTGATAAATTTCGTGCGCAGCGCCTCCGTTTGGGAATAGTCCGTCGTACCGGACAAATCGCAGTAGTGTACCAGCAGTTCCTGCCTTTCTTTCAGCCAGCGATCAATCAGCTCGCTGACGCCACCCCAACGCTCCCTGGCATTACGGCAATTATCCAACATGACGCCTATCTCCGGTTACCGCGTTCTGGTTTGATTTCTGTTGTATCGAAACTCAAGTGTATCGAAACTCAAGTTACCCCATGCCAGCGGTCGGTCGCAACCGTTTCATCCCTGTATCCATTCCGGCTTTCTTGGGGGCCGGAACAGCATCACCAGGCCGACAATCACCAGCAACGAGAAAAAGATGGCCGTCCAGCCAGGAATACTGAGCCCCAGGAAACGCCAGGTCACTTCGGCGCAATCGCCCGTGCCTTTCAGCGCCGTGGTCAACACCTCCATCCAGGGCAACACATCCAGCATGTAATCCACCGAAGGCCCGCAGGCTGGCACCTGATCCGCCGGCAGGCTTTGAAGCCACAGTTGTCGACCCGCCATCGCCAGGCCCGCACCCGCGCTGACGGACAACAACAACCCATAGACCCTTGCACCAAACCCATGGGGGCCGTGGAGCGCTGCCAGGAGGCTGACGATGCCAGCAGCCATAAAACCGAATCGCTGCAGCCAACACAGAGGACAGGGTTCCAACCCCATAACATGCTCCATGTAGAGGGCCACACCAAGCAGCCCGGCGCACAGCAGGAATATCAGAAAGAAAACGGCTCTGGAGTTCAAAGGGGTACCTCGGGTCAACGTTCAGGTCAGTCTGTCTCCCGCCTTGGGCGGTAAAGCATCGGATGCTGCAACCGCGCATCTAGCCTGCTATTCTCCCAGCATCAGGTGGCGGCTGCGTGCGCCCAGCTACTTAACCTTAAACCAATACGAACTTCAAGCCTATGACACTTAAGCCAAAGTACGTTCTGCTGGCCCTGTTTTTTGCCTTCCTCCTGGCTCCAACCGCCTCTGCCCAAGAGGACGAAGGGGGAGACGAGGCACAGGAAGAGCAGGAAAAGGAACCAGCAATCACGGACTACATCGAAATGGATCCGCCCTTTGTCACCCACGTGGGGGAACCGGGCACCAAACTGACCTACCTCAAGGCCGCGGTTACTATCAGGGCGTCGAAGGAAACCACTCGTCCGGCGGTGGAGGCACACATGCCCAGGCTCCGTTATGAGCTGGTGATGCTGTTCGGGGAGCAGACTGACGCAGAACAGTTGTCCTCGACCGAGGGACAGCAGTCGCTGCGTGAAGAAGCCACGAAGAGAATAAATACTGCACTGGAAGAGCAACAGACCGGTGAGAGCATTACCGGCGTGCTGTTTACGGAGTTCGTTGTTCAGAAGTGATACAACGGCCGGGTGAGCAAGCGGCAGGCGCAGGTATCAGGCGATGCGGGAGAACAGGTCGTCGACCGGCCGCGCCTCATTGGTAACCTGTTCAGCGTCTTCCCATCCTGCTTCCCAGGCGGCAACAACGACTTCTCCGCGATAGGGACAGCGGCTGCGTTCCATGCCCATAGAGGCGGCCATATAGCCCTGGCGATAGGCTTTATTCAGGGACTCAACATCCCACCCTAACTTGATGTCTCTGGCCATACCGGTTCTCCCTTTACCTGTAGCCACCATCAGATGCTGTCACTCTGCTTACAGAAATTAACAGCGCGAACCGAAGCTGACAAACGTTAATTACGTTTCTGTGCGACAGGTCCGGGGAGAGTGTGACGCCCGACCGGGAGGGGCACTCCCGGTTCAGGATTGCAGGTATTGTTCCAGAAATTCTCCAAACGGCTGGTTTTCAGCTTGCTCCATTTCATCCTGCTCGGAAAGCGAATCAGCGGTCATTTTTTCAAACGCAGCCATCACATCCGGCGACAGCCCTTCCTCTCGCAGCGTTTGCTGGTGCTGCCTGGACATTTCCAGCCCCCATTCCCGGTGACCCATGCCGGAAGCCTCCATGGCTTCAAGCACCTTCGCTGAAGGCAACTCTCGCGGATCGTCGAGCTTGGCACGCTGGTCATCCAGCGCTCGCCGATAGGTGGAATCTCCGTTCAAGCTGTCCAGCTGTTCTGCAAGGGGGGCGAGACGATCCATCAGGGCAACGGCAGCGTCACCAACCCGACCCCGTTCACCGGAGCGACAGATCGTCAGGTCCGGATTCCGGCCCTGAGCTACCACATCCTGATAATTGTCATCCAGGCGATCGCATTCGTCATCATCAATGCGCGGGCTGTCTGACAGCAGGCAATCCAGCAGGAACAGGTCAAGAAAATCGATTTGGCTTTCGTTGACGCCAACCGCGGAGAACGGATCCAGGTCCAGACAGCGCACTTCAATGTACTCCACGCCCCGTGACTCCAGAGCCTGTATCGGCTTTTCCCCACGCTCGGTGGTACGCTTTGGCCGCACGGCACTGTAATACTCGTTCTCAATCTGCAGCACGCTGGTGTTGATCTGGATGAATTCGCCGTCGCGCCGGGTTCCCATCTCTTCGTAGGCTGGCCACGGGGTATGAATCGCCCTGAACAGGGTGTCGGTGTAGGTCTTCAGTTCATTGAAACAGATGTTCAGCGATGCCTGAGCGTTGTTGTGGTAACCCAGATCGCCCATACGCAGCGATGTGGCCTCGCGGCCATACCAGGTATCATCGCCGAACCTGCGAAGGTCATGACGTACACCCGCCACAAAGCTGGCATCCAGCGCCGGAGAGGTTCCAAACAGCAGCATCAACATCCAGCTGCGACGACGGAAATTGCGGATCAGCCAGAAATACTGGTCCGACTTGAAGTCCTGCAGGCTTTGCTGGTTACCAAGGGCCTCCTGCCAAAGCCTCCAGAAACTGTCAGGCAGCGACAGGTTATAGTGGGCACCGGCAATACTTTGCATCATGCGGCCATACCGCACGGCCAGCCCCTGGCGATACACATGCTTCAGGCGACCGATATTGGCGGTGCCATACTCGGCAATGGGAATGCTCCCGTCGCCGTCCAGCTCACACGGCATACTGGCGGCCCAGAACACCTCATCCCCAAGATTGCGCTGAACGAACCGATGGGTATCCCGGAGCGAATCGAGCATCCCTCGCGTGGTGTCGAATACCGGAGTAATCAGCTCCAACAGGGCTTCGGAGTAATCCGTGGTGATACGCGGATGGGTCAGTGTGGAACCCAGCGAGCGGGGGTGCGGAGTCTGTGCGATAAAGCCGTTGCGATCGACCCGCAGGCCTTCTTTCTCAACGCCTTTTCGAAATCCGGCCCATTGGTTGGCCGTGAACTGCTGAAAAAGCTGATGACGGGATTCACCCATGAATGACTCCTGCTTGAATGGCCGCCGGGAACACCGGCGGCCATTTCGGTAGTGTGTGGCGGCGCGGGTTAACGGCCGTCTTTGCGGGCCGACGCCAGAGCCTGTGCCAGCGCTCCGGCCATGGCACCCTTTTGTCCGCTGTCTGCGCCCTTGTGGCGGTCATTTCTTGCGGAAGGTTTGCCACCTTTACTGCTGGAGCCGGCGCGGTTATCAGATTTCTCCCCGGGCTGGTCATCCATACGCATGGAAAGGGCAATCCGCTTTCTCGGGATATCCACATCCATCACTTTCACCTTGACGATATCCCCTGCCTTGACCACTTCCCTCGGATCTTTCACGAAGGTGTTCGACAACGCAGAGATGTGCACAAGGCCGTCCTGATGGACGCCGATGTCCACGAATGCGCCGAAGTTGGTCACGTTGGTGACCGAACCCTCCAGCACCATGCCTGGCTTCAGGTCATTGAGGGTTTCCACCCCCTCCACGAAGCTGGCAAAGCGGAACTCCGGCCGGGGGTCACGGCCCGGCTTCTCCAGTTCCGTAATAATATCCTTTATGGTCGGCAGACCAAACTGTTCGGTGACATAGTCCTGCGGGTTCAACGAGCGCAGGAAATCGGCGTCGCCAACGATACCTTCAATCTTACGATTGTTCTGGCGGGCAATGGCCTCGACCACGCCATAGGCTTCCGGATGGACCGAGGAACGATCCAGAGGATTCTCCCCCCCCGCAATGCGAAGGAAACCGGCCGACTGCTCAAAGGTACGATCACCGAGGCGGGACACTTTAAGCAATTGCCTGCGATCACGGAACACGCCATTCTGGTTACGAAAATCGACGATGTTCTGGGCAATACTCTGGTTCAGGCCGGACACCCGTGCCAGCAGAGGGATAGATGCGGTATTGAGATCCACTCCAACACCGTTAACACAGTCCTCCACCACGGCATCCAGGCTGCGGGCCAGTTGCACCTGAGACACGTCGTGCTGGTACTGCCCCACACCGATGGACTTGGGTTCGATCTTCACCATTTCCGCCAATGGGTCCTGCAGCCGGCGGGCGATGGAGACCGCCCCGCGAATGGTCACATCCAGATCCGGCAGTTCGCGGGAGGCGAATTCAGAAGCGGAATAGATCGAAGCGCCGGATTCGCTGACCACAATTCGCGCCAGCTTCAGTTCCGGGTAACGCTTGCTCAGGTCCGCGACCAGCTTTTCGGTTTCCCGGGAGGCTGTACCGTTACCAATCGCCACCAGCTCAATGCGGTACTGCCGGCACCAGTTCGCCAACTGTTCAATGGACTGATCCCACTGGTTGCGGGGCGCGTGCGGGAAAATACCACCGTGGCCCACCACCTGGCCGGTGCCGTCGATGATAGCCACCTTCACACCGGTGCGCAGGCCGGGGTCCAGCCCCAGTGTGGCGCGGGGGCCAGCCGGCGCCAGCAATAGCAGATCCTTGAGGTTGGCGGCAAACACGTTGATCGCCTCGGTTTCTGCCGCTTCCCGCACTTGAGCCATGAGATCGGTTTCGATTTGGGTGGACAGCTTTACGCGCCAGGTCCAGCGCACCACTTCCGACAACCAGCGGTCGGCCGCACGGCCGTTGTCACGGATATGCCAGCGCGCGGCAATACGTTGTTCCGCCGGATGAGGCTGGCGACGGTCGTCTTCCGCATCGCCGACCACGATGGAATAGGTGAGCATGCCTTCATTGCGCCCCCGAAGGATGGCAAGCGCACGGTGGGATGGCACTTTTTTCAGCGGCTCGACATGGTCGAAATAATCGCGGAACTTGGCACCCTCATTCTCCTTGCCGTCCACCACGGTGACCTTGAGCTGCCCCTGCTGCCAGATAAAATCACGCAGTTCACCCAGGAGTTCCGCGTCCTCGGCAAAGCGTTCCATCAGAATGTAGCGGGCACCATCAAGCGCGGCCTTGGTATCGGCAACACCGGCTTCTTCATTGATATAGCCTTCCGCAGTGCTCTCTGGCTCCAGTGCGGGGTCGTCATACAGGGCATCGGCCAACGGTTCCAGGCCAGCTTCACGGGCAATCTGCGCCTTGGTCCGGCGTTTCGGCTTATACGGCAGGTAGAGGTCTTCCAGGCGGTTCTTGGTGTCCGCCGAATCGATGCTGGCACGCAATTCATCGGTCAGCTTGCCCTGCTCCTCGATGCTGTTGAGGATCGTGGAACGGCGGTCTTCCAGCTCCCGCAGATACCGCAGACGATCTTCCAGAGACCGTAACTGGCTGTCATCCAGCGAGCCGGTGACTTCCTTGCGGTAGCGGGCAATAAAGGGAACGGTGGCGCCACCGTCCAACATTTCAACGGTGGCATTCACCTGCTGTTCACGAACACCCAGTTCGTCAGCAATGCGCCTGATGATACTGTTCATGCAACCTCATCTGATGCTTACGAGTCAAAGCGCAAAGGTACAGCGGCTTATTGCTGCAGGCAAGCAGTGCGGCTACGGTTGTCCAGGAATTGCACAAGATCTGCCCATGGCATGGGGCGGGCGTAGTAGTAACCCTGAATTTCATCACAGTGTTGCTGTCGCAGGAACTCCAGCTGCCCTTCCGTCTCCACCCCTTCCGCGACCACGCTGATCTGCAGGCTATGAGCCAGGCTGATAATGGCACGAATGATATGCTCGGCGTCGGCAGACTGCCCCAGTTCCTGAACGAAAGACTTGTCGATTTTTACGAGGGAGATGGGCAGGTGCTGAAGGTTGCTGAGTGAGGAGAACCCGGTTCCGAAATCATCCAGGGCGAAACTGATACCCAGTTGATTGAGCTCCCGCAGACATCGCTGGGCATATTCCGGGTCGTGCATCATGGCGCTTTCCGTTAGCTCCAGCTCCAGCAGACTGGTGTCGACATTGGCATTGAATATAATGCGGAAAATGGTCTCAGTCATTTTGCGATCATGGAACTGACGGAACGAAAGGTTCACCGCGAAGACCAGCCCCGGATGCCCCAGATCGGAACACTCCTGCAGACGCTTGCAGGCCTGTTCAATCACCCAGTAGCCGATAGGAACGATCAACCCGCTGCGCTCTGCCACCGGGATGAATTCATCCGGGCCCACCAGCCCCCGTTCTGGATGATTCCATCGGAGCAGGCACTCCACCCCCCGAACTTCCTCGGACGCGAGATCGATGCGCGGCTGGTAATACACTTCCAGCTCATTGCCCCGCAGCGCATTACGGAGATCCGCCTCCAGGCGCAGCTGGTATCCTGCCGTTATGTGCAACTGACGATCGTAAAACCGGTAACTGGTGCCGGGGTCGCGCTTGGCCTCAAACATGGCGCGGTTGGCTCGTCGCAGAAGGTTCTCCGGGCTGTCACCTGCTTCCGGATAGGTGGCCACACCGAGGCTGGCACTGACGACGACGTTCTGACCATCAATGCCGAATGGTTCACCCAGCGTGGTCACGAGCTTGCGGATGATCTGGGTGAGATCCAGGGAGTCTTCCACCTTTTCAACAATGATCGCAAACTCGTCACCACCAATTCGCATCAGCGAATCCACTCGTCGCAGACTCTGTCGCAGCCGTTCCGCCAGCTTCAGCATGATCTGGTCGCTCTTCTGATAGCCGAAGGATTCATTGAAGCTGCGAAAATCATCCAGATTGATGTGCAACAGTGCCAACCGCTGACCGGCACGCTCAGCCCTCAGCAATGCCTGTTGCAGGCGATCAAAGAACAGGTCACGGTTGATAAAACCACTGGCCACTTCCCGACCCAACTGGCCGTGAGCCGACTCCGAAAGCTGCTGCCGGTACCAAAGGCAGCGTACCGCGCGACGCAGACCCCACTCTTCCAACGACTGGCGGCTTAAATAGTCGGAAGCGCCATTGGCAAGCAGGTCACCAGCACGCTCGGAGGCCTGCTCGGCGCTCAGTGCCAGTACCGGTTTCTCGTTGCTGGACACGGACAGATATTGCAGGAACGCGTCTTCGGAACCGCCATGAAACACGCAGTCCCAGAGGATAACGTCGAAGTGGGTATTGCGAATCAGATCATCGCAGTCGATAAGATCCGGGCACCAGGTCAGGTCCGGTTCCATTTCACGGTCACGTGACAGGAGCGAGCCCAGCCAGAGAAAATCCGCATACTCCGGTGTCAGCACCAGCAGCCGCACATGGCTGGGGTTGGATTGTTTTACTGCCAGGGTCATCAAGAAGCGTCCCGTTCCTCGTGATCGAACATCTCCATCCCATCAAGAATAGCTGATAGATCGTCAAGGTACAGCAAGTCTGCCTGGTGTAGAATGTCTGCTTCCCAGGTTGTCTCGGAATTTCCCGGATTGGCGCAAATATTGTGAACAAGCTCAACCCCCGACAGAGTGAAGCCGTCCGCTACGCGGAGGGCCCCATGCTGGTGCTTGCCGGTGCCGGCAGTGGCAAGACCAGTGTAATCACCCGCAAAGTGGCTTACCTGATCGAACACCTTGGTATTCCTGGACGACACATTGCCGCCGTCACCTTCACCAACAAGGCGGCCCGGGAAATGAAAGAGCGGGTCGGACGCCTGGTGGACCGCAAGCTGACCCGGGGCCTGATTGTCTCCACCTTTCACAACCTCGGGCTGAACATGATCCGCGAGGAGCACGAGCACCTGGGCTATCACCCCGGCTTTTCCATCTTCGATGCGGAAGACGCCAAGGCCCTGCTGCAAGATCTGATGATGCGCGAGGCCAGCGCGGATGCCGGCGACGAACTGTCTGACGTGCAGATGACCATCTCATCCTGGAAGAATGCCATGCGCAGCCCCCAGGACGCCTGGAGCCGGGCCGCCGACGAGCGGGAGCAACGCATAGCTATCATCTACCGCCACTACAACGAATACCTGAAAGCCTACAATGCGGTGGATTTCGATGATCTGATCCTGCTGCCGGTACAGCTGTTCCGCGACAATCCGGAGGTGTTGCAGAAATGGCGGCGAAAAATCCGCTATATGCTGGTGGATGAATATCAGGATACCAACCTTTGCCAGTATGAGCTGGTCAAGCTGTTGGTGGCGGAACGAGCCGCCTTTACCGTCGTTGGTGATGATGACCAGTCGATCTATGCCTGGCGCGGTGCGCGGCCTGAAAACCTGGTTCAGCTCAAGGAAGACTTCCCTAGCCTCAAGATCGTCAAACTGGAACAGAACTACCGTTCCACGGTTCGCATCCTCCGTTGCGCCAACACAGTCATCGCCAACAACCCCCACGTGTTCGAGAAAGCCCTGTGGAGCGATCATACCACCGGCGACGAGCTAAGAATCGTCCGCTGCCGCAATGAGGACGCTGAAGCCGAACGGGTGGCCACGGAAATCCTCGACCAGAAACTCAAGAAAGGCCTGGCCTTCCGAGACTTCGCCGTGCTCTATCGGGGCAATCACCAGGCGCGGCTGCTGGAAATGAAACTGCAGGCCTACCAGATTCCCTATCACATCTCCGGTGGCCAGTCGTTCTTCTCCAAGAACGAAATCAAGGACGCCATGTCCTATCTGCGTCTGTTGGTGAACCCGGACGACGATGCAGCGTTCCTTCGCGTCGTCAACGTGCCCCGCCGCGAGATCGGCCCCCGCACGCTTGAACAGCTCAGCCATTACGCCCGCTCCCGCAACGTCAGCCTG
Source organism: uncultured Marinobacter sp. (assembly GCA_913057975.1). Classification (GTDB taxonomy): domain Bacteria; phylum Pseudomonadota; class Gammaproteobacteria; order Pseudomonadales; family Oleiphilaceae; genus Marinobacter. The sequence continues at coordinate 1,051 of CAJXOQ010000113.1, read as the reverse complement.
TTTCGTGCCCTGGGCGATATGGGTGCCGAAACCCATGTCACCGAGAAGGGGCTGGACCGTCTGCGGCGCTTCGCTCACTGGGTGGACAACACCTGCGAGCGCCTGCACCGCGAAGATCCGATTCCGGTGATCAAGCAGTTGTTCACCGACATTGAGTACGAGGAATGGCTGCACCTGCATTCCGGCTCGCCGAAACAGGCAGAACGACGGATGGAGAACATCTGGTACCTGGTGGAATCCATCCAGCGCATGCTGGACGATGGCAAGGGTACTGCCAACGAAATGGGCATTGAAGATGCCATCAGTCGGCTAATCTTGCGTGACATGATGGAGCAGCGCGAAGAAGAGGACGACAGCGACAAGGTCCAGCTGCTGACCCTCCACGCCTCAAAAGGCCTGGAATTCCCCCACGTCTTCATCATGGGTCTGGAAGAGGAAATACTGCCCCACCGCTCCAGCATTGAGGAAGGCAATGTCGAGGAGGAACGACGACTGATGTACGTGGGCATCACCCGAGCCCGGGAAACCCTGACCCTTAGCTTTGCCGCCCAGCGAAGACAGTACGGAGAGAAACTGGAAACCATTCCAAGCCGGTTTCTCGATGAACTGCCCGAGGCCGACCTGAGATGGGAGGGCACCGGCGACCTGGACGTAGAGGCCAACCAGCAAAAGGGCAAGGCTACCCTCAGCGCGTTGCTTGGCGACCTGGGGAACTGAATTTCACGTTTTTTCACAATCCCTGCAACTTTATGACCTCCTGATCCGTAACTGCCCAGGGGACTCCGTTCCCCGCGCACACAAAAACAACATCAGGAGGACATTATGTCCCGTCTATCCAACCGATTGTCGACCGTCACCGGCTCACTGCTGCTGGTGGCTGTCGGGTCGACACCCGTCAACGCTGGCCTGCTCGGCAACCTTCTTGGCGGATCCGCAGATAATTCGTCAACGCAGACCGAAACATCTGCAGCACAGAAGGGCGCATTCAGCGATCCCTTTGCCGAGCCCACGAGACGGACTCCTATCTCGTATGCCGTCTTCTGCTTGAAAA
>CAJXOQ010000112.1 GCA_913057975.1 uncultured Marinobacter sp. | reverse complement strand
GGCTCGGAGATGTGTATAAGAGACAGGTACATAGATGGCGCGGAACAGGTCAGACGGGTTGGGCGTGATTTCCGGGGTGGGTTCCTGTATCACTCGGCCCTTGTAATTCAGGAAGTGGAAGTTGAATTTGATGGTCCGCTCCACCTTGGCTGATTCCATGTCCCGGTACTTCCAGTAGAACGGCATGATGGCGGCACTGTCGCCCCAGTTGTAGCCGTACTTGTAGTTCCAGGCCAGTTTTTCGCCGGCGCGGGGGTCATCCGCATCCGGCTCCTGCGGGAACGGGCGACCGGCTTTCCAGCCGTTAATTTCCCCGACCTGCTCACCCAGGGAAACCTCACCCAGGGCGTTGCGGGTTGCGTCCACATAGGCAGGGTGCAGGTCGAAGGACGTGGTCTTTCCCACGGCAATGGATGTCCAGCCGTTCTCGATGAAGGTATAGAAGGCCGGATCGATCACGTCCTTGAACTGTGCCACGTTGGATTCGTCGATGGTCATGCCGGCGCTAAGCCCTTCGTGGCTTGGCATTTGATCCTTGTATGGATGGAACGATTCGTTGATGACCTTGTCACTGGCAAAGGCGCCAGCGGAGAAGGCGCCCGCCGTAAGACCGATCACCAGGCCATTAAACACGGATTTTCGGAATGCTCGTTTCATGATGTTTCCTCTATATCAGAAGCTGTAACGCATGGTCAGTTGAAGCTCGTCTTCTTCCTGAGCCATTCCAATGGGGCCAGATTGGAAGCGGCCCAGCGGCTCGTATCCACCCAGGCCGGCAGACTCCCCGGCCGGTTGCCCCGGATAGGTGGCGGTGAACGGATCCCAGGGGTTGCAGCTACGGCAGTCATCGAATTTGCGCGCGCCGGTACCCACCTTGATGTTTGCACCGGCCGTGACACGGAAGTTGTCACTGACCAGCCACTCAACAGACGGCGCGATCGCGGTTGCCCCGGCTCGGAAATCATGTGCGGTGATGATCTGCGGGCTGAGGCGGCCATTCATGTAGAAGCCTTTGATCAGCAGGGTGCCTGTCCAGTTTTCTTTCCAGTCGGGAATACCGGCTTCACCAAACCGACGCTGCTCGCGCTCGTGATCCAGGATGTGCTGACCGAATACCTGGCCGGAGAACAGGAATGCCTGGTGTTCGTTCAGGAGGGGAATGAAGATGTTCTTGTCAGCGCCGACCACGTAGCGAACCACGTCGCTCTCGGAGTAGAGATCTTCCTCCAGCGTATTGGCGAATTCCTCGCCGGTGGTATAGGCCGCTTCAAGCCTGAGGACGGTATCAACACTCTGGGCGTAATAATCCAGGGAGCCACCGAACAGGTTGACCCTCGGGAAGTGGATATCGAAGGCAATCAGGCTTGGCCATATACCGGTTTCACCGGTAAAGCCGTTTTGTGCGGGAATACCGCCCCGAAGAGAGGGCAGTTGGGAGCGATAGGTCAGGGCGTTGAGCGAGAAGCCCAGATCACCATAAACGCCTTCCATCTTGAGGCCGACCTGGGTATTCGCCAGGCTCCAGCTTGGCATGTGCGCTTCGCGGATACCGATCTGGCCGGGGCCGAAATCCGTTGCCGCTTCGCCGCCTGCGAAGTTGGCCACTGTGCCACCATTTTCCCAGAGGCTGTTCATGCCGCGGAAGAAGCAGCCGGCATCGAGAATAACGTTGGGCTGACCGCACTGGCCGATATCGTGCGGGCGGAACTTGTCGAAGTTCCATACCAGCTGGAAATTAAGGTCGTCGAAGGCGAGGCCATCGAACACCTCGGTTGGCCCCATGCGGTAGTCGGTCCGGAGTATCCACATGGGAATCCGGATGTCTTCCAGTTCGTCGTAGATATTGTTGCGGGAGTAATCCACCGGGTTGATCACATCCAACACCCGAAAAAGGTCGGTACGTCCCCAGATGACTTGCTGCTTGCCCAATCGGGTGCTGAGGATATTACCGTTCGAGAAGTTGTAATCGAAATCCACGTAGAGTTCGCGGATGAAATCGGCGCGGTCGTTGAACTCCTGGAATCGCATGTCGTTGGTGTCTTTGTCCAAATAACCGTCGATACACCCTCGTTCGTCCTCGTCACAGGGGCGAACCGGCACGCCGAAGGCTACACCGCCGTCGGTATCATGCAGGTTTTCACCCAACACGATCATGCCTTCGTTGGGGTTGTTCGCTTCACTGAAGGAGTTCGGCAGCTTCAGGCCGCCACCGTGGGGCACGGTGGCGTTGGGTCCCGCTGCCCGGTTTTCCAGGCGGACCGGTCCACCGGCATTGCGGCCGTATTCGTCATCATTAAGGTCGTAAACACCGTCATAGCTACCACGGAGCGTGGCGTTGACGGAGACATTACTGAAAATGCCGACATCTCCAGCCCGTTTCTCTGCTTCCAGCTGTAGTGTGTTGCGGAATTTTGAAAGCCCTACGCCATCCCGGCCGTAGGTTGCATTCTCGTAGAAGCCGTTTACCCGGGTATCTTCCTGGGCGACGGCGGAGTTGATTGGTAACAGCGCCAGGCCGGCACTTCCCGCAAGGGTATAGCACCAGAGCCTCAGGCCTTTTATTGTTGTTTGCATGGCATGTCCTCGTTACAGGTTTTAGTGGAGTGTCCTACCGGGCTCAGGCCCGGTACGGCTCTCCCGGCACGAACCCATCCTCTTGTTCCCGTGGGGAACCGGACGATGGAGATGGTGTTGGTGGATGACGATCAGCATGGAGAATGCCGTCTTCGTCGGCGTAAACATCGGTAACAAAGCGAGGCTTGAAGACCAGTACCCAAGAAGGCACCAGAAGCATGGCCGCGATGCCGTTGATCACGATCATGACGCACAGCAGCAATGCTGCATCAGACTGGAATCGGAGGTCTGAGAAAATGACCCACATGATGATGCCCGCCATCAACGTCAGCGCGGTGAAACTGATGGCCATGCCGGTGGTGGATATGGCTCGCCTGACGGCGTCCCGCAGATTGCCAAGCCGGGCCATTTCTTCCCGTATCCGGTCCATCATGTAGATGGAATAATCGATGCCGACGCCGATACCCACGGCAATCACCGGCACGGTATTGATGTCGATATTGAGCGCATTAAAGCCCATATAGGCGTAGGTGAGAGTGGTTGCGAAAATCATCGCCAACAGCATCATCAGCCCGGCGTGCAATGAGGTGTAGAACAGCATGACAAAGGCAAAGATCAGCAGGAAAACCAGTGGTAGAACAATGACATTGGTCTCGAAGGCCGATTCGTTCATTGCGGCGGCAACACCAAGGGTTCCCCCCGCCAGTTTGATGGTCAGGCCCTCAACGCTGTCACCGTTCTCCGCGATCCAATCCTTGGCCATGTGAATGGCACGGCGGATGGTCTCGCCCTGGCGGTCCTTGTAATAGAACACCAAGTTGGCAACGCGGTCGTCGGTGTCGTTGAATTCATCAAGGGCCCCGGGAATCGGGCTGGAGGCCATGTAGGTAAACATCAGCCCGCCGACATAGCCCGCATCGTGAGGAATCTGGTACCAGCGGGGGTCGTCGTTGTGCATCAGGCGGTTAACTTGCTTGACGAGGTCGGGCAGGCCTTTGCTGCCGCCTACTTCCGGGTCCTTCAGCATGTGGGATTGCAGATCAGAAAGGGCAGCCAGTACCTCTGGACGTTTCAGGCCCCCTTTCTCTTCGGTTTCCGCCACGATGTAGAGCTCCTCGGAGCCCGGGAAGCGCTCATTTACCACGCGGGAAGAAACGTTGTAGTCGTGGTCGGGATACAGGATGGGAGAGCCTGGCTCCGAGTCGCCAATCTGCACGTTGGACGCCGCTAATAGTCCTGCGGCCATCGCCAGTGCCGCGACACTCAACACCACTTTCGCCGCACCTGGCCGTGCAACCGTGCGTGAGCAACTGGCGCCGATATGGCGCAGGGCGGTTTCGCGCAGGTTCGGGTCTTTGGGCGTTGGCAGAATGGATAACAGCAGAGGCACGCCGATCAGCACCGTGAACACAACAGTGATCGCCCAAAGGGAAGCATAGATGCCCAGATGGGTATTCAACGGAATGGACCCGATGGCAATGAGCGACAGGCCAATAGCATCCGACACAACACCCAGGGAACCAGGGCGGAACAGACTGTCAAAGGTCGCTTTTGCGGCTTTGGGGCCGCTACCCAGTTCGCGGGTTTCCGCATAGTAGCGTTCAACAAGTTGCACGCCATGGCTCATCGCCCTGGCTGCAATCAAAAAGGGGATCACCAGCCCGAGCGGGTCCAGGTTGTAACCGAGCAGACTGATGATCCCAAGCCCCCAGATCGTGGAGACCAAAACGCCACCAAGGGGGATCAGCACACCGTAGGCTTTGCGGAAATGGAAAACGAGCAAGGCCAGCATGGTGATTACGGTGAAAATGAATATCTGGAGGATCTGTTCCATATACGTGTAGGCCCACCCCACCAGGACTGGCTGTCCCGTGGCGTAGATCTTGACTCCTGCACTTTCCTCCGCTTCACGCAGCTGTTGTAACTGTGCAAACGTCTTTTCGTAATCCAGCTTGCCTTCAATCAGTTGCGCCTTGACCAGGGCCATTTTCATATCTGGAGACACAAGGGGGCCGTACACCCGTGGGTTGGCCGCCACATCGGCTTTCATGGCAACCAGTGCTTCCCGTGAGTACTCGCCAGAGGTGGAGTCGTAGTAGGGTTCCGAGTTGATGCTGCCGACTTCCGTCAGCCAGATCTTGCGGGAATTCCGGTGAGTCACGCTGGACACAAGGTTGTGGTTCACCCCTGGTAGGTTGTCGACGGCCTGGGTGATTCGGTCGATCTTGGCGAGATTCTCGTTGGTAAAGATGTCGCCGTCTTCGAATTCGATGCCCACCGTAAGGACATTGGCGCCGCCGAAGCTGTCTTTGATGCTGTTGTGCAGTTCGATATAGGAATGTTGCTGCGGCAACAGGTCGGCGAAGTCGGTGTAGATTTTCAGCCCGGGGATACGCAGGGCGAACGCCAGTGTGAGGATGGCGATCACGCTCAATACCTTGCGCGGGTTGTTGAAGATCCATAGCTCCAGCGAATGCAGGAGATGGGTGAATCGATGCAATCCAGGCATGGCGGATTTCCTCAGTCAGTGCTGGCCGAGTGGGCCACGGGAGTTTCAAGGTTCAGCAGCAGGCCACGGCCACCAGCGGCGAGTAGTCGGTGGTTGGGGAGAATCAGGCCGGTACGCAGATACAGGGGTTGGTCGGACGCAGAGATCTTCTGCCAGGATTGACCTGTCTGCTGCATTACGGTGGCGTTATCCGCCAGGGCGTATAACCCTGAAGGGCCGGCAACGAAACCGAAAATTGGAGCGTTGATGCCGGTGGGGGATTTCTCCCAGCTCTCACCGCCATCGGTGGTGTGATAGATAAAACCGTTAAGGCCGCCAACCCAGCCCTCGTCCGCCGAACGGAAATAGCTAGAATGGGCGTAAAACTCATCGGGCAGGTAACCGGCATAGTCCCAGTTTTCACCACCGTCTTCGGTGGTCAGAACCAGACCGTATTCACCCGTGGCGAAGGCCTTGTTGGAATCGAGGAACTGCAGGTTATTGAGGATGGCGTCTTCGTTGAGGGAGATTTCAGTCCAGGTCTCACCCTGGTCGCTGCTGCCCTGAATAGTGGTAAAGGCACCAGCTGCCCACCAGCTGCCGTCCGGGGCGCAGGCGGCGGTCATCATCTGTTCCTGACTGGGCAGGGAGTGGGCTGTCCAGTTATCTCCGTTGGCGTCGCCATGCCAGATTTCGTTATCAAACGTCAGTGCAATGAAGCGGTTGTCCGGGCATACGTCTAACGCCAGGAAGCTTTCCGACGTTGGCGTTTGTCGTTTCCAGCTTTCTCCGTTGTCTGAGCTGACCAACACAACACCATTGTTGCCAGTCAGCACGATAACCTCGTCATTACGAGCAATGGCTTGATAGAAATCGGTCCGTTTAACGGCCTGCCCCGACTGATCTCGAACCGCGTCAAGATTCAGGGGCGCTTCGCAACCCGTTAACAACACCGAAGATAGTCCGGCCAACGATACCGCTGTGCCGATAGTGCGCCATGTGCGCAGGGGGGCATTACGCATTTTGTGTCACCGTCTTTGTTTTTGTGGATAACGCGACTGAGGGTGATTTAGCAACGCGTGTGCCATACACAGTTTCGTGCGGTTAACTGTATGTATTTAATTACAAAAACGGATTTTTCAGAAAGTTATAGAAAAGCTGGGTGGGGCAACTAAGAGGATTGATTTTTATCAAATGATGAAGTGGGTGCGGCGTTTGTCGATATCGTCAAATTTGAAGCTGAACCGTGGACATCCTTATCCTGACCGCGACGGTTGTGGCTCAGCTTTCGGTGAGAATGCCGGATTTCTTAAGCCTGTAGGCGAGAGCGGGTCGCGTCAGGCCGAGGGTGCGCGCTGCGCGGGAAACGTTCTGGTTGGCGCCTTCCATGGCTCGCCGCATTAGCGTTTCTTCGACGTCGTCCAGGCCGATGCCATTGTCCAGAATCTGGCTGGCCCAGTCACCTGAGGAAGTTTCATCGGTCTTTTCAACAAGTTGCCCGTGACTGCCGACGATACCCTGGGGCTGGGTCGTCTGTGGGTCGGGAACACCTGCGAATAGTGATTCGCGGCTGATGGACTCGTTATTGTCGGTCAGAATGACGCCACGCTCGATAACATTTTCAAGTTCCCGGATATTCCCCGGCCAATGATAATGCAAACAGAGTTCAAGGGCCTTGTCGGAGAGCCCGAGCGTTCGCTTGTTATACTCCGAATGAAATTTGTTTAGAAAATGTTCGGCCAGTAGTGGTAAGTCTTCCAGTCTTTCCTTTAGAGGCGGAATTTTAACTGGAAACACATTGAGCCGATAAAACAGGTCGGAGCGGAAACGACCCTCTTCCACGGCTTTTTCCAGGCTTTCGTTGGTGGCGGCAATAACTCTTACATCGACAGCCCGTGTGCGGTTGTCACCCACTCGTTCCAGTTCCCCTTCCTGCAGAACCCTCAATAGGGTGGCCTGAGCTCGCGGCGTGAGTTCAACTACCTCGTCAAGAAAGATAGTGCCGGTATTGGCCCGTTCAAACCGGCCCGGTCGGGATTGGTTGGCACCGGTGTAGGCCCCTTTCTCCACGCCGAACAGTTCCGCTTCGATCAGGTCCGGGGGAATGGCGGCGCAGTTGACCGCGATAAAGGGTTTCTCGGCTCGTTCGCTGCGAAGATGAACGCTGCGGGCAATCACTTCCTTGCCAACACCGGTTTCACCAAGCAATAAAACCGACACTTTGCCTTGAGCGGCTTTGTCGATCATTTTGCAGACCTTGTTGTAAGAAGTGGACTGGCCAATGCCGTAATACTGCCCCTCCTGTTTTTTGAGGCTGCTGCGTAAAGAGTTGACCTGACTTTGGAGATCGTACAGCTCCTCCATAATCGCGTCTTCCTTGAAGTACTGAGCAAACTCGGCGGCATCCTCCCATTCAGATGCAGGTTTACCAACGATCATGCACTTTTCGTCGCCGCAGCCCCGGCAACTCACTTCACGAAAAATAATCTGGCGTCCCATAAAGGAGGACGTATACGCGCAGGCATACCCTAATAGAGACCAACAGGCAGGTTCATTCATCTGGCCCAATTCTGTCTGACAGATATCCACCTCAAAAGAATCAACCCACTCCAGTTCGCCATAGAAACTGCCAGAATCTTGGTCCATGTCGATTTCCATAGGGACGACTTTGACCATGCCCTTGAGCGAATGGAGTTGTGGGCCGGCCAAAAAAATGTCCAGTTCACTGCACTGGGGGCGAAGTTTGCGGGCCAGCTCGGCATCTTTTAATCCGGATTGGTAACCTAATCGCAGGAAAAAGCCCTTCGCACGATCAATACCCATGGTATTGACCATCTCACGTCGAAAAGCGGCCATGGCACTGACTTGCATCAGTAGCATGCGTTGCTCGCCAAACCAGATTTTGCCTTCCGTGCTCTGGAACCGGATCTGCTCCGTAAGATCCTGAAAATCCACATACTGCAATTGTGGTTTGTAGGTAATAGCCATACTCAGGAGCCCCGTTTGTAATTGTATGGGGTCGCGTCCTGGAAAGGTCGTCCAGCGCGAAGGCAGCCGAACGCCGCCTTTTTCATATAACACCCTATCCTTGTCACAAATCAATCAAATGATGAAATTTCAGGCGAAAGTCACGGTTGGCTGCTGATCTGAGCATTTGCTCAGATCACGATTTCATGTTGATCAAATGATGAAAAATTCGTCTGGCTTCCTGATCTCACCCTTCGATAATCCACTCTGTATCAGCGCCCGCCTTTCTATATAAAGCCTTTTAAAACAGAAGTCTGGGTTTTTATTGACGGCAGGTTTCGATGCTTGGCACAGCGGTTGCTCCAGCTGTGGCAACCCATAACAAACACAAGGGTGTCAACGATGACTGAGCATGCAAAAAGCTTCGACGAGCTGACCCGCTACATCCGGGTCCGAAGTGGGCCAGAGGACAGATTCGTAGAGTTCGATTTTGCCATCGGACATCCCGAACTGTTTGTTGAGCTTGTCCTTCCCCGCGAAGCGTTCGAAATCTTCTGCAAGCACAACAATGTCGTTCACATGGATTCCGACATGATCCGCGAGATTGATGCGGACATGGTCAAGTGGCGCTTCGGCGAGAAGGGTCACCGCTGAACGTCACCAAATCGATCATCCACTCAAAACAACAAACGGTAAGTTGATATGAGCATTGAGATCAAAACCAATTCGGTGGAACCCATCCGCCAGACATACGGGCACATCGCCCGTCGCTTCGGCGACAAGCCGGCCTCCCGCTACCAGGAAGCCAGCTATGACCTGGAAGCCAAAACCAACTTTCACTACCGCCCGCTGTGGGATTCAAAGCATACGCTGAACGACCCCACACGCACGTCGATCCGCATGGAAGACTGGTACGCCGTCACCGATCCCCGCCAGTTCTACTACGGCGCCTATGTTGGTAACCGGGCCAAGATGCAGGAGGCCGCGGAGACCAGCTTCGGGTTCTGCGAAAAGCGCAATCTGCTGACCCGACTTCCCGAAGCCACTCAGAAGCAGATCCTGAGGTTGCTGGTGCCTCTGCGCCACGTGGAGCTGGGTGCCAACATGAACAACAGCAAGATCGCGGGCGATGTTAACGCCACGACGGTCTCGCAGATGCACATATATACCGCCATGGATCGCCTGGGCATTGGCCAGTACCTGTCTCGAATTGCCCTGATGCTGGATGGCAGTACCGGTGCAGCACTGGACGAATCCAAGTGCTACTGGATGGATGACGAGCTGTGGCAGCCAATGCGCAAGCTGGTGGAAGACACCCTGGTGGTGGATGACTGGTTCGAGTTGACGCTGGTCCAGAACGTGCTGGTGGATGGCCTGCTGTTTCCCCTGGTGTACGAGAGGATGGACCAGTGGCTGGGCGAGCAGGATGCCGAAGATGTTTCCATGCTCACCGAATTCATGCGGGACTGGTACAAGGAATCCCTGCGCTGGACCAACGCCATGATCAAGGTTGTGGCAGCGGAAAGCGATGCCAACCGCGAACAGCTCCAGGCCTGGATCGATCAGTGGGAACCTCAGGTGTACAGCGCACTCAAGCCCCTGGCTGAGGCCAGCACCGGCATTGAGGCCCTGGATGAAACCCGCGCTCAACTCTCCACCCGACTCAAGAAATTCCAGCTGCAGAGCCAGGGAGTATCCGCATGAGCCAGCTCGTATTTATTGCCTTTCAGGACAACGACAACGCCCGCTACCTGGTGGAAGCCATCGCCGAAGACAATCCGGAAGCGGAAGTTCAGCACCAGCCGGCAATGATCCGGATCCAGGCCGAGAAGCGCCTGGTGATCAACCGGGAAACGATGGAAGAGAAGCTCGGTCGCGAATGGGATGTTCAGGAAATGCTCATCGACGTGATCAGTATCGGCGGCAATGTCGACGAAGACGACGACCACTTCATTCTTCAGTGGACCTAATTGGGAGACTTATCATGGCTGTTAAAAACAAGAAGCTGAATCTCAAGGACAAGTACCAGTACCTGACCCGGGACATGGCCTGGGAACCAACCTATCAAAAGAAGAAGGACATTTTCCCGGACGAGGACTTTGAAGGTATCAAGATTACCGACTGGTCCCAATGGGAAGATCCATTCCGTCTGACCATGGACGCCTACTGGAAGTACCAGGCTGAAAAAGAGAAAAAGCTGTACGCCATTTTCGATGCCTTTGCCCAGAACAACGGCCACCAGAACATTTCGGACGGCCGTTATGTGAATGCGCTGAAACTGTTCCTGACCGGTGTGTCGCCCCTGGAACACGCGGCTTTCCAGGGCTACGCCAAGGTGGGGCGCCAGTTCAGTGGCGCCGGAGCCAGGGTGGCGTGCCAGATGCAGTCCATTGACGAGCTGCGCCATTCACAGACCCAGCAGCATGCGATGAGCCATTACAACAAGCATTTTAATGGCCTGCACGATGCGGCTTACATGCACGACCGGGTGTGGTTTCTGTCCGTACCCAAGTCGTTCTTCGATGATGCCCGTTCGGCCGGTCCGTTCGAGTTTCTGACTGCAATTTCGTTCTCGTTCGAGTATGTGCTGACTAACCTTTTGTTCGTTCCGTTCATGTCCGGTGCTGCTTATAACGGCGACATGGCCACCGTCACCTTTGGTTTCTCGGCGCAGTCCGACGAAGCACGGCACATGACCCTGGGCCTTGAAGTGATCAAGTTCATCCTCGAACAGCATGAGGACAATGTGCCGATCGTACAGCGCTGGATCGACAAGTGGTTCTGGCGCGGTTTCCGCCTGCTGAGCCTAGTCAGCATGATGATGGACTACATGCTGCCGAACAAGGTCATGTCCTGGTCGGAAGCCTGGGAAGTGTATTACGAGCAAAACGGCGGCGCCCTTTTCAAAGACCTTGAGCGCTACGGCATCCGCCCGCCCAAATATCAGGATGTGGCCAACGATGCCAAGCACCACATCAGCCATCAGCTATGGGGCACGTTCTACCAGTACAGCCAGGCCACCAACTTCCATACCTGGATTCCCGGTAAGGAAGAAATGGACTGGATGTCCGAGAAGTATCCGGAGACTTTCGACAAGTACTACCGCCCGCGCTACGAGCATTGGGCCAAAGAGCATGCTGAAGGCCGCCGCTTCTACAACAACACCCTGCCGCAACTGTGCCAGGTATGCCAGGTACCGACGCTGTTTACCGAGATGGGCGAGCCCACCAAGCTCAGCCACCGCCAGATGAACTACGAAGGTGAGCGTTACCACTTCTGCTCGGAAGCCTGCTGCGACATCTTCAAGCACGAGCCGGAGAAGTACGTTCAGGCGTGGTTGCCGGTACACCAGATCTACCAGGGCAACTGTGAAGGTGGCGACGTCGAGACGGTGGTTCAGAAGTACTACCACATCAACATTGGCGAGGACAATTTCGAGTATGTCGGCTCGCCGGACCACAAACGCTGGTTGTCCATCAAGGGCAAGTCGTCTGATGACAAGGCTGAAGGGTCCAAGCAGGACGCGGCCTGATACGGAGATTACCCGGTGTCATCTGACGCCGGGTGATTTACCCGCAAAAACAACAAGGTGACCACCATGAGTGTTAACGCTTTATACGACTACAAGTTTGAACCACGGGATAAGGTCGAGAACTTCAACGGCATGCAGTTGCTGTATGTACTCTGGCCGAATCATCTGATGTTCTGTGCTCCGTTTGCCCTGCTGGTGCAACCGGACATGACCTTCGAAGCCATGGTTGAAGAGATCCTGAAACCGGCTACGGCATCCCATCCGGATTCAGCGAACGCTGACTTCCTGGAGGCGCAGTGGCTGCTGAATGATGAACCGTTTACGCCGGATGTTGATGCCAGCCTCAAAGACAATGGCATTGATCACAAGAGCATGCTGACGGTAACCACGCCGGGCCTTAATGGCCTTGCCGGCGCCGGATTCTGAGGGTAGCGCTATGAGTCACACCGTTACTATCGAACCCATTGGTGAACAGATTGAGGTCGAGGATGGCCAGACCATCCTGGCCGCCGCTTTGCGCCAGGGTGTCTGGCTGCCTTTTGCGTGCGGCCACGGCACCTGTGCCACCTGCAAGGTCCAGGTCATCGAGGGCGATGTTGAAATCGGCGATGCCTCGCCCTTTGCCCTGATGGATGTGGAACGGGACGAAGGCAAGGTGCTGGCCTGCTGTGCCACCGTTGAAAGCGACGTCACCATCGAGGCGGATATCGATGTCGACGAAGACTTCGAGGGCTATCCGGTGGAGGACTACACCGCAACCGTCACAGACATCGTCGAGTTGTCTCCGACCATCAAGGGCATCCGCCTGAAGCTCGACCGCCCGATGACCTTCCAGGCCGGCCAGTACATCAATATCGAACTGCCGGGCGTTGATGGCCCGAGGGCCTTCTCCCTGGCCAATCCGCCGAGCAAGGCGGATGAGGTAGAGCTTCATGTGCGACTGGTCGAGGGCGGTGCCGCAACCACCTACATTCACCAGCAACTGAACGTGGGTGAGCAACTGCATCTGTCAGGTCCATACGGCCAGTTTTTCGTGCGCAGTTCGCAGCCCGGCAACCTGATTTTCATTGCCGGCGGCTCCGGTCTCTCCAGCCCGCAATCCATGATCATCGACCTGCTGGAGCAGGGCGATGACCGCCAGATCACCCTGTTCCAGGGTGCCCGTAACCTTGCCGAGCTATACAACCGTGAGCTGTTCGAAGGCCTGGCCCGGGACAACGACAACTTCACCTACGTGCCGGCGCTGAGCCAGGCGGACGAAGACGGTGAGTGGTCTGGATTCCGGGGCTATGTACACGATGCGGCCAGGGAACACTTCGGTAGTCGTTTTGCCGAGCACAAGGCCTATCTGTGCGGGCCGCCGCCGATGATCGATGCGGCGATTACCGCATTGATGCAGGGTCGGCTGTTTGAGCGGGACATCTTCATGGAGAAGTTCCTGACTGCGGCAGATGGCGCGGAAGAAACCCAGCGTTCAGCCCTGTTTAAGAAGATCTGACCGGAGGTGCGATATGGCTCAGGTCTATCGGATAACCGAGCAGTGCAGCGGCAAGTCTTTTGAATGCGAGGCCGGCCAGAGTGTGCTCAAGGCGATGGAACAACGGGGCATGAAGTGCGTGCCCGTGGGCTGCCGGGGCGGTGGCTGCGGCTACTGCAAGATCCAGGTTCTGGCAGGAGAGTTCGAGTGCGGAAAGATGAGCAAGGTCCATGTTCCGCCGGAAGCCTTGGAGAAAAGGGAAGTCCTGGCCTGCCGGGTGTATCCCCTGACTGATTTGACCATCGAGTGCCGGCCGCCATCGCAGCCCGCACTCGCAAGTAAGCAGACAAAAACAACAGCGTTGAGGTAACTGTCATGAAAAAAGGTGTAATGCGTCCCGGCCATGTCCAGATCCGTGTTCTCGATATGGATGAAGCCGTCAAACACTACACGGACCTGATGGGTCTGATTGAAACCGACCGTGACGACCAGGGGAGGGTGTATCTCTGTCTCTTATACACATCTGACGCTGCCGACGAATAGAGAGGTGTA
>CAJXOQ010000111.1 GCA_913057975.1 uncultured Marinobacter sp. | reverse complement strand
CTCCCCAACCCCTCTCCCCTGGCGGGAGAGGGGTTGGGGAGAGGGGGAGAACGCAAAACGGCGGCTCTGCAAGAGCCAACATCCCTCTTAAACATAAGGAATCAAAGACTCTCCATACAAATGCAACTCCTCCAGCACATGCCGCTTTTCCGGCGTTAACTCCGGATCAGCGGCGAGCCGTTGTAATTCCTCACCAAAAGCCTCCAGTGATCGCCAACCTTTTTTCGGATTCATCAAGCGCTGACTGCGGAATTCTTCCCAGCGCTCCATCTCGTCACCGATCAGCGTATTAGGGTAATTCCTCGCCCGATAGCGAAACAGCATCTCTTCCAGGCGCCCATCCTCAAACCGTACTTCATGCTCTCCCAGGGCTTCCACCGGCTGTTGCAATAGCCAGTTGAGCTTCTCGCGGTCCGTTTTGCTGATAAAGCCCCCAGCGTAAAGCTGTTCATCCGGGTCCGTCAGATCGCCTTCATGGGGCTGGTCGAAGGCCTGGGCAATTCGGGCCGGCAGGTCCGGGGCTTTGCGCAAAATGGCCAGGTGCTCCCGCAGCTTGTCACCGTCCAGTTCCAGCTCGGCTAGCCGTTCTTCAGAGAGGGATTTCAGCATGGTGGCCGGGGCCAGTACCGGGCACTTGTTCAGCTGCACGCCTTTGAGTGGAAAACGACTCACGCCCTCCCCTAGCTCTGCCTGGGAAGTAAATACCCGCTCACGAATCTGCTCAGGCGTGGCGTGGATCAGCTCGCTGGGGTCTTCGCGCAGGTCGTACGCGATCACCAGGTTCTTGTTGCTGGGGTGATCCGCAACGGGCGCCACCATTGCGCAGCAGCCACGGGTGGCCGGGTACTTGGCGGAAATGTGGAACACCGGCTTCATGCTGGCGGTATCCAGCATGGCGCGGGCAGAGTGCTTGTCCTTGTTTTGCAGTACAAACTCAAACAGCTTGGGCTGCTTCTCCTTGATCAGCTTCGCCACCGCAATGGTGGCCTCCACGTCCGACAGGGCATCGTGGGCGGCTTCATGGGCGATGCCATTGGCGACCGTGAGCTCTTCCAACTTGAAACTGGGGCTACCGTCTTCCTTCTTTGGCCAGTGGATGCCCTCAGGCCTCAGCGCGTAGGTAAGGCGCACCATATCGATGATGTCCCAGCGCGAATTGCCGTTCTGCCATTCCCGGGCATAAGGGTCGCGAAGATTGCGGTACAGGGTGTGGCGAGATACTTCGTCATCGAAACGCAGGCTGTTGTAACCCACAGCGCAGGTGCCAGGCTGGCTGAAAGCCTCATTGATCTGAGCGATAAACTCAGCCTCGGGAAAGCCGTTTTCCAGCGCTTTTTGCGGAGTAATACCGGTGATCAGGCAGGCCTCCGGCGACGGTACGTAGTCGTCCGCAGGCGCGCAGTAGATGATCAGAGGGTCTTCGATGATGTTCAGGTCCGCATCGGTACGTACACCGGCAAACTGGGACGGACGATCGTGCAAGGGATCGACACCAAAGGTTTCGTAGTCGTGCCAGTAGAAAGAGCGGATCACCGAGAGAACTCCTGCATTACGTGAATGATTGAATGCAGGGTAGTGTAATCAAAACATCCCGGTACCGCGATCCACGTAATGCGTGCGCTCCCGCTGAACGCCGTTTTGCAGGGTCTGCATGTCCAGCGTCATACTGGTGGGCAAATTCAGGAACACACCTTCCGGCCCCTGGATAGCGCCTGCACCGCCCAGGTCCTGCCAGTCCACGGACTCGCGCTGGAACGCCAGAAACAGGTCTTCCGTAAAGCCAACAGTGCCATCGCCATTGTCCACGCCAATATCCATGGACAATAGATTGGTCAGCGGCACACATTGGCTGCAGGTTCCGTCGTCACCCGCCAGGCCTATCTGTGTTGCCCGGTAATTGGTGGCCACTCCGGCATCATCGAACAGCATGGCGTCTACTGGGTTGCCGTCGGCATCGTTGATTTTCAGGTTCAGATTGCCGCTGAAGCTGGCGATCTCACCAGAAAGCGTGCCCCGAGCCTGGTTCAGGCCAAAACGGAAACCGGAGAGCTGCCCCTCCCTTTCAGCCAGTTCGAGATAGGGCTCAACACCCTCAAATGGAACCACGTCGTCCACGTTGTAGGTGTTGCCGTCGATCTGCACACGGGTGTCGTCACGCACATAATGGCCGAGCGCGAAATTCTTGATGTCGAGATCGGCACCGGAATCATCCCCGCCCATCACCACACCATCTGCGTTCAGCCGGGTTTCTGCGTCCACACCCAGTGTCACGCGGGTAAACCGGTGGTTCACTCCATCCACATGATCCACCGTCATCATTGCCTGCCCTTGCACCTGGCTCATCTCCTGTTCGGAAATAGGCTCCAACTCTGCCAGGGCAACAGGCGACATACCCAGGCATATGGTGAGAGGGACAGCATACCAACAAGCATCCTGTCTCATAGTGTCGTGTCTCTGAATCAATTCTTGTTATGACCGCAGAAGCACTATATCCCAGGCAACCGGCCCAATAGAGTGAGATAGTTCACAGGGCATAGAATTCGGATCAGGCGCTGCTATACTGAGGCGAAAAAATAAAACGGAGCCCCCATGACCACTCGCGTTCTAATCTGCGATGACTCCTCACTTGCCCGAAAACAAATGGCCCGCGCTCTACCCAAAAACTGGAACGCTGAAGTTACCTTCGCATTCGATGGCCGTAATGCCCTGGAAAAACTCCGTGCCGGTGCCGGCGAATTGATGTTTCTGGACCTCAACATGCCGGAGATGGATGGCTACCAGGTGTTGGACGCCATTCTGAAAGAGGATCTCCCGGTGTTGACGATCGTCGTTTCCGGCGATATCCAACCGGAAGCTCGCGCTCGAGTCCGTAAGCTCGGCGCCATCGAGTTCATTAAAAAACCCACGGACACTGACCTGGTTTTACAGCTACTTCGGGACTACGGCTTTCTGGGTGCTGAAGATCTGGCGAAAGACCAGGAGCAGGCCACCACTGACCTCCCTGCAGCAGACGCCCCGGTTACCCTGAACGACTATCTCCAGGAAATCGCCAACGTTGCCATGGGCCGCTCGTCCGACCTGCTGGCAAGACTGCTGCGTGTCTTTGTCAAACAGCCCATACCCCGGGTGGAAATGATTGCCCGCTCGGAACTCAGCATGGCGATCTCCGTCGCCGAGGCCGACAGCAACTACTCCGCCGTCTGCCAGGGCTTCACCGGCGCAGGCATTGCGGGTGAAGCCCTTCTGTTGTTTGCCGACGCCAGCTTCAACGACATGGCCGAACTGCTCCATTACGACGACATGGACACCGAAAGCATCCAGGTGGAGGTGCTCATGGACATGTCCAGCATCCTGTTTGGCGCCTTCCTCAAGGGCGTTGGCGACCAATTAGACCTCAAGCTCGGCCTTGGTCATCCGACCGTCCTGGGACAACATCGACAGATCGGAGATCTTCTGGAACACCACAGCACCCGTCAGGAAAAGCTGCTGTGTATTGAAATCAGTTATGAACTGGAAGACCGGGACATCCGTTGCGACATGCTGGTACTGCTGACGGAAGACTCAGTACCCTTCCTTGAACAACGACTACAGTACCTGGTGGATTAACCATGGCCATGAAAGAGATACAAGCAAGCACCTTCCACTGGCTGGTGGACATGCTGGAATCGGTGGAAGTCGGCCTGGTGGTGCTGGACCTGGATTTCCGGGTGCAGGCCTGGAACGGCTTTATGGAACACCACAGCGGCCTCACCGCCAGCAAGATTCGCGAGCAGGTTCTGTTTGACGTGTTCCCGGACATCCCCAAAGCCTGGCTAACCCGCAAGGTGGATTCAGTCGCCATGCTCAACACCCGGGCATTCACCTCCTGGGAACAGCGGCCCTACCTGTTCCGCTTTCGCAATACCCGGCCGATCACAGGCACCGAAGACTACATGTTCCAGAACCTGACCATCAGCCCTCTCTCGGGGCCGGATGGGCAGGTCGAGAAAATCTGCCTGATGGTCTACGACGTCACCGACATTGCCACCAGTAAGCGGGCACTGGAAACCGCCAACGAACAGCTGGCCAAACTGAGTATGACCGACCGCCTGACCGGCCTGCTCAACCGAGGCACGTGGGAAAACCTGCTCGACGCCGAATACGAACGCTACCGCCGTTACGGTCACAACACCTGCCTGGTTATGTTCGACATAGACCACTTCAAAGCGGTGAACGATACCCACGGCCACCTCGCCGGAGACGAAGTCATCAAGTACACCGCCAAAGTCATGAAAGACAGCCTTCGGCAATCCGACAGTCCCGGTCGCTACGGCGGCGAAGAATTCGGCATCATCCTGCCGGAAACCGACATTGAAGGTGCCAGGATAATTTGCGAGCGCATAAGAGAAGCCATCCAGAACAGCATAGTTCAAACCACAGTAGCGCCAATCCAGTACACCATCAGCATCGGTATCGCGCCCTTAACGGATGGGCCGGAGAATCATATGCAATGGTTACAGCAGGCAGATGAGGCGTTGTATGCGGCTAAGGAAGGAGGAAGAAATCGGGTGGTGGTATTTGGGAAGGGAACATAAGCTCCCCTCTCCCCTCGCGGGAGAGGGGCAGGGGGAGAGGGGGCGGAAAATCAGTCCTGCTGCCAACTCTGCACGGTTTCTTTCCCATGCTTCTGGCGCCACTCATTCAATACTTTGTGGTTGCCGCCACGTGTCTTGACCACTTCACCCGTGTTCGGGTTCTTATAGGTCTTCATCGGGCGCTTGGGGCGGCTGCCGGTGGACGTGTCAGCTTTGGCTCCGGAAATGGACGGATCAATGGCGCCCAGAATCTGGAGAACATCTTTCGGCGACTTGTCATACTTCTTCATCAGGTCACGAACCTTGTTTTCAAACTCAAGTTCGCTTTTCAGTGCCTGATCCTGCTCCAGTTTCGCCAGTTCTTCAGAGAGCTTTTCCATAAGCTGTTTTTTCTGGTAGTAATCGTTAATCTTTGCCATGAATACAAACCCTTATTTAAATAACTGCTATTGATTTGCCGATATTCGAAGGCTGACATTAGCTCGAAGGAGTAAGTACAGTACATTCGAATGGATAATTCTTGGATATGACCAAAAGTCACCGAAAATAGTAATCTATAAATCAAGTCATAGCAAAGTAATTCATTTACGAAAAAGTAACCCATAAAAAAACCAGCCCGCAGGCTGGTTTTATTTAAATACCTATGAGATTTACAAACGCAAGTCCGCTTCACCTAAAGGCAACACGCCTTTCAGATCAAACAACACCCCATTGTCTTTCATGTATTCGCGCAGATCGTGGGAAGAACGCCCAACATATTCCCGGTGCGGAACCGCCAGAAGAACCGCATCGTACTGTGCTTTTTCCGGGTTCTGGCTCAATGTAATGCCGTACTCATGCTCAGCCTCTTCATTGTTTGCCCAGCAATCCGTTACGTCTACCCGACAACCAAACTCGGATAGCTCTTTAACGACATCAATGACGCGGGTATTACGTAAATCCGGGCAATTCTCTTTAAATGTAAAGCCCATGATCAACACGCGAGCATTGGCAACAGTATGGCCTGCCTTGATCATGGCCTTCACCAATTCAGACGCCGCATACGGGCCCATATTGTCGTTCACACGTCGTCCAGACAGGATAATTTCCGGATGATAACCAATGGCCTGGGCCTTATGGGTCAGGTAGTACGGATCCACCCCAATGCAGTGCCCGCCAACCAGCCCCGGCTTGAACGGGAGGAAATTCCATTTGGTCGATGCGGCGGCGATTACTTCGTGAGTATCAATTTTAAGCTTGGAAAAAATCATTGATAACTCATTCATCAACGCAATGTTCAAATCGCGCTGGGTATTCTCAATCACCTTGGCGGCTTCGGCCACCTTGATGGAACTGGCCTTGTGAGTGCCGGCTGTAATAATACCGGCATAAAGCGCATCCACTTCATCAGCGATGGCTGGAGTAGAGCCCGACGTCACCTTTTTGATTGTGGTAATACGATGCTCTTTATCACCGGGGTTAATTCGCTCCGGGCTGTAGCCGGCATGAAAGTCCTGATTGAAGACAAGGCCGGATACTTTTTCCAGAATGGGGACACAGACTTCTTCGGTGGCTCCAGGATAGACCGTGGACTCGTAAATAACGATATCGCCACGTTTGAGCACGCTACCGACGCTCTCACTGGCTTTGATCAAAGGTGTTAAATCCGGGGATTTGAATTCATCAATCGGAGTAGGAACTGTCACAATATAGATCTGACAATCGCGAATACCGTCCAGGGAATCTGCAAAAGACAGACCTTTCGAAGCCGACAGCTCTTCTTTCGAAACTTCCCGGGTAAAGTCGACACCGTCCTTTAATTCGGCGATTCGCTTCGGATTGATATCAAAGCCGACAATATCGTGCTTTACGCCAAACGCTGCTGCCAAGGGCAGACCAACATACCCCAAACCAATTACGGCAATTCTCTTCATGATCCCATCAATCCTTTAATGACATATAGAATGATTCAGGCCAAACCGGGGATCATTATCCCCGTTAATCGTACGGAATGAAATTGGCTTTTCAGTGATTCTTTAGCTCGCATATCCCCATGCACAATCCGGATTTCCGAAGGTGGTGACTCAATACCACACACAAACCGTACTAGATCCGATTGGCCTGCGTGGGCCGAGTAACCGCCCACCTGACAAACCTGGGCATGGATGCCATAACGCTCGCCATCTAGCTCTACCCAACCACCACGCGGCCCATAGGTGAGAATATCCCGCCCGGGCGTTCCTTTGGCCTGATAGCCCACAAACAGCACATCGTTGCGCTCATCCTCCAACATCGCCTTAAGGTAGTTCACCACGCGCCCTCCGGCGCACATACCGGAACCAGCCAACACCACGCAGGGGCGATGTGATTTTGCCAGGTAATCGACGGCATTGAGGTGGTCTTCATGGCTGTTGATCACCGTGAGTTGTTCGAACGACAGTGGGTGCCTACCCTGGCTGACCAATTCGGTGGCTTCGGCGTCCCAGAAGGGTTTAAGGTCCCGGTAGATACGGGTAAAAGTAGCGGCCAGCGGCGAGTCCACAACAATCTCGAGATCCTGCCATGGCAAGTCCGGGGCGACGTCATCACTGCCGAACTCGTGGATCAGGCTTTCAATCTCGTACAACAACTCCTGCGTTCGCCCAATGCTAAACGCGGGCACCAGCACCGTGCCACCATCCTCAAGGGCATGTTCCAGCACTGCCTTCAGCCGATAGCGCCGCTCTTCCCGGCTCTCATGGTCCTTGTCACCGTAGGTACTCTCAATCACCACCCGGTCCGCCCGCTCTGGCGGCTGAGGTTCTGGTAATAACGGCGCATGAGGTGCGCCCAGGTCCCCACTGAACACAATCCGCTCAAAGTCACCCCCACACTCGGCTTCACATTCTACATAAGCCGAGCCCAGAATATGCCCTGCCCTCTGCAACCGCACCGAAAGCGATGCTCCCTCGCCGTCAAACACAGGATGCCACTGCCCATAGGGAACCGGCACGAGGCGAGATCGAATCAGTCCCAGCACTCGCTCGATCAACGCCCGGTCCCTCGTGAAGCCAATCTTCAGGGCATCCTCGAGAATTTCCGGCAACATAATGGCCGAAGGTTCCGAACAGATAATCGGCCCCTCAAATCCGGCGGCAAGAAGATAGGGAATGCGACCGACATGGTCGATGTGTACATGGGTGACCACCAACGCACGGATGTGGTCAATGGGAAAATCAATGGAAAGATCCGAGGCATTGGCGCCGTTACTCGAATCGTCGCCCTGGAACAGGCCACAATCAATCAGAATACCAGAACGGCCAACAAGCAGTTCATGGCAGGAGCCGGTTACGCCGGTCACCGCTCCGTGGTGTTTCATCTCGATCATCAAACACGTCCTTGTTGTTCATAAATCGCTTTTGTCAGTATATTCCCAATCCGCTCAAAACCCCCAGACAAGGGGGATTAAACCAATTGCAGTCGAACCTACGAGAAGGCTCAATGGAAAGCCCAAACGCACGTAATCCATGAACTGATATCGGCCGGGACCATAAACCATCAGATTGGTCTGATAACCCAGCGGCGTAATAAACGAGGCAGAAGCGGCGAACATCACGGCCACCGCAAACGGCAGGAAATGAACGCCCAATTGCTCAGACACCGCCAACGCGATGGGAAACATCAGCACCGCCGCCGCGTTATTGGTGATAGCTTCGGTAAACGCCGCGGTAAGGATATAAACCAACGCCAGCGCCAGCCAGGGCGTCAGGGGGCCGAACAGGCCCAGCAGGCTGGTCGCTACCCACTCGGCTCCGCCAGTTTCCGTCATGGCATTGCCCAGCGCAAAGGAGGCCGCAATCACCACCAGCACCGGCAAATCCACACTGCGGCGGGCGCGGCTTGCCGTAATGCAGCCCGTCACAATCATCGCGCCCGCGGCCAGGAACGCAGCCTCGATGATCTGCAACAAGCCGGTGGCACTGGCCACAACCATCAGCAACAGAATTCCGAGGGCGCGGGGCGCCTTGTGGAAATCCGGTGGCGTGGAATCATTCAGGGCACTGACCAACAGAAAGTCCCGCCGGAAACGATACTGCTCCACAAACTGGTGGCTGGCTTCCAGCAACAGGGTGTCGCCCATCCTGAAGGTGATATCGCCCAGTTTGCCCGGCACCCGGTTACCCTCACGGGAAATCGAAAGAATCGCGGCGTTAAAGCGAGTACGGAAACGGCTCTCCCGCACCGTCTTCCCAAGTGCCGTGAATTCCTGCCCCAACACCACCTCCACCAAACAGCGCTGATGATTGGCCAAGTCCAGTTTCTGGATACTGGCATGGGCAGGCTTCAGACCTTGAATCCGTCGAAGCTCGCTGGCGCACTCCGGCGCGCCCACAAAATACAACTTATCCTCTGGTTGCAGCATGCGGTCTGGCTCTACCGCCGTAATCAGCCGGCCTCCCCGGTCGATCTCCGTCAGGTAGCCATAATTGAGCGCCCGTAAACCGGCCTGAGCCACGGTTTTGCCCACCAACGGGCCATTGCCATCCACTTCCACCTCTACGCCGTACTCCCGAACCTGCTCCAGTTCCTCCCGCATGCCACCCCGGTCCGGCAGTATCCGGGAGGCCACCAACACCAGGTAGCAACCGCCCACCAACAACAGGGGCACGCCAACCCAGGCCAATTCAAACAACCCCAGATTTATCCCCAGGCGCGCTTGTAGCATACCGTCCACCACCAGGTTGGTACTGGTACCAATCAGCGTGCAAGTACCGCCCAGAATAGCGGCGTAGCTCAAGGGTAAGAGAAGGCGGGAGGATGGAATACCCAAGCGCTGGGCCCAGTCCTGGATGGCGGGGATGAACATGGCAACAACGGCCGTATTATTCATGAAACCGCTGAGAATACCGGTGGGCGCCAGCATACGTAGCTGCGCACCTTTTTCGGTCTTCGGATGCCCGAGCAACAGACGGGCAATCCACTGGACGGCCCCGGTTTCTTTCAGGCCGGCAGCCACCACGTAAAGCGTCGCGATGGTAATCACGCCGGGGTTGGCAAACCCTGCCAACGCATCAGCCGGCCCGAGGATGCCCGTAATCAGCAGGAACGCCAGGGCCGACATCAACACCAGATCTGCAGATACCCGTGTAATCACCAGCGCCGCAAGAACCGAGAACAGTGTCAGCAGGGTAACAATGGCTTCCCACGCCATAGGCGCTTATGCTCCGGTCGCTTGCGACGGCGTGAAAATCAGCTGTCGATCAAGCAGATAGCTAATCAGCCGGTTCACACAATCATCCACCGACATCTGCGACGTATCCAGGCGGACTTCAGGCCGTTCGGGGGCCTCATAGGGGGAGTCGACACCCGTAAAGTGCTTGATCTTACCGGCCCGGGCCTTCTCATAGAGGCCTTTGGGGTCCCTCTCTTCACAGGTCTGGAGAGGCGTATCCATAAACACTTCGATGAACTCACCCGCCGGGAACAGGTTACGTACCAAGCGCCTGTCCGTGGTGAACGGAGAAATGAACGCACTAAGCACGATCATTCCGGCGTCCGTAAACAACTTGCTGACCTCACCTATACGGCGGATATTCTCAACACGATCCTCATTAGAAAACCCGAGGTCCTTGTTGAGGCCGTGGCGCACATTGTCCCCATCCAACAGGAAGGTGTGATAGCCACGCTCAAACAGCGCTACATCCAGTGCGTTCGCGATCGTAGACTTGCCGGAACCACTCAGCCCGGTAAACCATAGCAGGCACGGGCTCTGGTTCTTGATGGAGGCCCGGTCCGCGCGGGTGACTTTTTGATGATGCCAGACGATATTCTCAGACATGAGACAGCAACCTTGCTTTTATAACTTTGTTGTTCCTACACTGACAACCGATGCACTTTCTCGCCCTGGCGATCTGTCGCAACCAGACCTGACTGCGCATTACACCACACCAAGTCTTCCAGGTCGCCATTGGGCGCATAACCCGTTTTGGCGTTCTTCAGCACTTCTATAATTGCTCCGCAATCGAAGGATTGGCTAGCACGCTGCAACTGACTAAGAAAGTCTTCTACCTGTTCCCAGGGAAGATAAACCTCACGCGCCATCAAAATTCGTGGGTGCGAAGTGCCCTGCGGGTCGTCACCAATCAACAACTCTTCATACAGCTTTTCCCCGGGGCGTAGGCCGGAGAAGACCACTTCAATATCGCCAGCAGGCTCGTCTACAGTTTTCTCTTCCAAACCCATCAGGTGAATCATCTTCCGGGCCAGGTCCGCAATCTTCACAGGCTCACCCATATCCAACACAAATACCTCGCCACCCACACCGATACTACCGGCCTGCAAGACCAGTTGGCTGGCTTCGGGAATGGTCATGAAGTAACGGATAATATCGGGGTGAGTAACCGTAACCGGGCCACCATCGCGAATCTGATCCCGGAACAGCGGCACAACGGAACCGGAAGAACCCAATACGTTACCGAAACGCACCATGGAGAACACCGTCTTCTGCTGCCGCTGCGCCAGCGCCTGCAGCACCAGTTCCGCCAGCCGCTTGCTGGCCCCCATCACATTCGTCGGGCGGACGGCCTTGTCGGTGGAAATCAGTACAAAACGCTCAACGCCGGCCGCAATAGCGGCTTCCGCCGTATGCCAGGTGCCAAACACATTGTTCTGCACACCCTCTATCACATTGTGTTCGACCAACGGCACGTGCTTATAGGCAGCGGCGTGATACACCGTATGGACACCAAACGCCCGCATCGCAGACTCGCAACGACGCCGATGGCTTACATTACCAAGCAATGGATGCAGCTCTACGTCCAGCCCCTCAACCTGATTAATGGAACTCAGTTCCCGTTCAATGGCGTAGAGGGAAAACTCGGACTGCTCAAACAACACCAAAACACGCGGACGATGGCGAATAATCTGGCGGCACAGCTCGGAACCGATTGAGCCACCCGCCCCAGTCACCATTACGGACTTCTGATACAGGCTTTTGGCGACAACGGCGGAATCCGGCCGAACCGGGTCCCGCCCCAGCAGGTCCTCAATTTCCAGATCACGGATGTCATTAATCCGCGCTTGGCCGGCTACCAGTTCCGACATAGAAGGAACCGTCTGGACTGGAATCGACAATGGCTCCAGTTGCTTCAGCAACTCCTTGCGGTCAATCTGCGTATCTTCATCCAACGCCAACAAAATCCGCTGCACCCTGTGCCGGGACATGTACTTGGCAATGTGAATTATGCTGACCACAGGCAGGCCATTGACCATGGATTTGTGGCTGGCCCGATCAAACGTGACAAAAACCACTGGCCGGTATTCCGTACCCTGCTCCAGAGCGGACGCTAGCTGCATACCGGTTTCGCCCGCGCCAACGATAGCAACAGCTTCCTTGGCCATCTGTTTGGGGCGGTTTACGATCATTCGTACACCCAGCCTTGACCCGCTGACGAATATGAAGGCCAGCGCTCCGTATATAATCGGCACGGATCGGGGAACAAATACCTGAAGAAGATAGCCAAGAACGATGAGCGATAGGGCTGACAAAACCACCCCGTAGATGATAGTTACAAATGCTTTGTCACCCAGATAACGAATCACTGCCCTGTATAGCCCCAGACGGATAAACACGGCAATGGTGAATACCACGGTGATTGCAGCCAACACTATCTGGTCACGATTAGGCACCCAAAGTTGCTGCTCAAGCCGTAAGGCATAGGCTGCCCATATGGCAAAAAACAAAACGACCATATCCGAAGCAACAGATATGATTCGTTTTTGCACACGAGGCAGGTTTAAAAACGCTTTGATCACAGTCAATCCTTTATACGATCACCAGTACCTTTCCCGAGTACTGTATGAACAGTATAGCGAAAGTAATTCTTAAGATTCAGACTCTCCAGCATCTTAGCATCTGTTTCCGCCAGCAAGCGTGGAGTGGACATGTCAATTTCGTTAATCTGCGCCAGCCCCGTGATTCCTGGACGGGCTTGAAGTACCCCCCTGGACTCCCTCTCCTCAACCAACTCGTCCTGATTGAACAAGCATGGCCGAGGCCCCACAAGACTCATCTCTCCTTTTAACACGTTCCAGAGCTGAGGAAGTTCATCCAGTTTGGTGCGACGGAGAAAATGGCCAAACTTGGTAATCGAAGTAGTGCTGGCCAGGTGACTGGCAACCGATACCGTTTCCAACTTCATGGTGCGGAATTTGACAAGCGTAAACGGCTTTTTATTACGGCCAACCCGCTTCTGGCGGAACAAAGGAGAGCCTGTGTCGAACAGCCCCAGCACATAAAGAAGCGCCAAAACTGGGAAACCGATAATGAGCCCGGTCAAAGCGAAAATAATATCGAGCAAACGAATCACGTTACCTATCCTGATTATCAATGAAACAACGCCGCAGCCCCTCATCCACCGACAAGGGTGGCGCCCAGCCCAGCATATCCCTAGTATTGGAAATGTCCACTTGTAGAGAGCCCAAAAGCCGCTCGGCCATGGCTTTTTTGCCGAGTACCGTGGCTCCAAGTTGCAGCAAAGAGACCGGTGCCGGAATCAGGCGAGATGGTTTGCCCATAGCTGCTGCGACCCGCCTCAATAAATCTGAGGTCGAGAGATCCTCACCATCCGAAACCAGAAAGACCTCATTGACTGCCGCTGGGTGCTCGATACAGGTGATAATGAGGTTAACTAGGTTCTCCACAGCCACCAGTGAACGTTTATTGTGGATGGCACCCAAAGGTAGAGGTATGCCTTTTTCTACCATTCGTATCATGCTGGCAAAATTACCTTTCACGCCAGGACCGTATATCAGTGGCGGGCGAATAATCACTAGCTCCATATTTGATTGTGAGGACACTTCCCAAAGTGCTTCCTCAGCCTCTAGTTTCGAAAGCCCGTAGCCATCGCCTGGCATAGGCCTTGAGGCCGCATTAAACGGATTTCCAGAGGAGCTTTGCTCACCGATCACTTTAATGGAGCTTATAAAGATAAAACGTTTGACACCAGAGCTGGCCGCCTGATTAGCAAGACTCCTCGTACCCGCAACGTTTACCTTACGAAATTCAGAAAGCGGATCAGGGGCGTCATCATTGATAATATGAGCACGCGCGGCGGTATGAATAACAACTGTCTCTTATACACATCTCCGAGCCCACGAGACGGACTCCTATC
>CAJXOQ010000110.1 GCA_913057975.1 uncultured Marinobacter sp. | reverse complement strand
CAGCGTCAGATGTGTATAAGAGACAGTTGCTACCCGCTCCCGCATGTCCGCCGCCACCGGCGAATCGGAACTGTCGATGGCTTGAGCATCACATTTAGGGCACCGCAACGACGCCGTAAGGTCGCGATAACGCTCCGCCATCACCGGATCCTCGAAATGACGCGCATCGATTGCCGTGTCCGCCACCGACTGGAACGAAGCCAGCAAAAACACGATGACCACACAGCAACGGCTCTTTCGGTTTAGCGCCATTTCTCTACCTCCGCCATGACTTCATCCACCTGAGCTGGCGTTATGTACCCGACGTGCTTATATCGAACGATACCGTTTGCGTCGACCAGGAAGGTTTCGGGCACGCCATACACGCCGAGCTCGAAACCCAGGTCACCGGCAGGATCAAAGATGTTGACCTCGAAAGGTTTTCCAAACTCTTCAAGAAACTGTCGCCCCAGGTCACGTGTGTCTTTGTAGTTGATGCCCACCATCTGAATGCCGCGTTCGGAGAGCGCCAGTAGCTGGGGCATTTCCTCCTTGCAGGTCGGGCACCAGGACGCCCAGACATTGACCAGAGACATCTGCCCGCGAAGCAGGGATTCATCCACCTCGGTGTCAGGGTCCTCTAGCGTCGGAAGCGTGAACGCGGGAAACGCCTGGCCTATCAGGGCCGACTCGCGAGCACTGGGGTCCAGCGAAAGCCCCCGGTACAAAAAGAAGGCCAGGCCAAGGAACACCACAAAAGGAAGCATCAGCAACAGGCGGCGCATCATGCGCGAACCTCGCGCGCCGGCCTCATCGATTCCCGGTCAGCTGCAGCGGCACGGCGGCGACGATAGCGACGATCCGCCACAGCCAGCACGCCCCCGGAGGCCATCAGCAGCGCACCCAGCCAAAGCCAGCGTACAAATGGCTTGACCTGTAGGCGCATTGCCCAGCTGCCGTCGTCCAGTTCCTCCCCCATGGCCACGTAAAGGTCCCGCAACAGGCCGGGGTCGAGTGCGACATCGGTCATCGGCTGCCCACGGGCAATGTACAGGCGCTTCTCCGGGTACAGGGTGGTGACAATCCGGCCTTCACGGGCAACCTCGATGGTCGCCGTATCGGCGAGGAAGTTGGGCCCCCGACGCTCGCCCAGTTCGGTCAGCGTAAAATCGTACCCGCCCAGATCCACCTGCTCACCGATATCAAGCCGCACATTACGCTCCATGGCGTAGTTCGACACCATCACCACGCCCACGATGGTGACGGCCAGGCCCACGTGGCCGACCACCATGCCCCAGTATGAAGGGGTCAACTTACGCAATCCGGCCAGCGCAGAGGACGCATTGCGGACTTTATCAAACAGGTCGCGCACCAACGCCAGTACTACCCACAGGGCCGCCACCATCCCCAGCGCCACGGCGACATTCCACTGGCCGTTGTAAAGAAACGGTATCGATACCGCAATCGCCAGTGCGGCCAGACCCGCCCCCAGTAGTCGCCGGAACAGCTCGCGACCGGGCATCTGCTTCCAGCGTGCGACCGGCCCCAGCCCCATAAAGGCACAAAGCATGACGGTCAGTGGCACGAACAGGCTATTAAAGTAAGGCGCGCCGATACTGATTTTGCCCAGCCCGAGTGCATCCAGGATCAAGGGGTACAGGGTGCCCATCAGGACCGTGATCGTCATGATGACCAGCAAAATATTGTTGATCAGTAACAGTGCATCCCTGGAAAGCCAGCTAAAGCCCGCATTGGCGCTCATTCGCGGCGCCCGTAGCGCAAAGATCAACAGCGAGACGCCGACCGTTATTCCCAGCAACGCCAGAATGAAGAGCCCCCGTGACGGATCATTGGCAAAGGCATGAACCGAGGTCAGTACCCCTGAGCGCACCAGGAAGGTGCCCAGCAACGAGAGTGAGAACGTGAAAATCGCCAGCAGCGCCGTCCAACTCTTGAACGTGCCACGCTTTTCCGTGACCGCCAGTGAATGTATCAGCGCTGTCCCGCTCAGCCAGGGCAGGAGCGATGCATTTTCCACCGGATCCCAGAACCACCAGCCTCCCCAACCCAGTTCATAGTAGGCCCACCAGCTACCCAGAGCGATGCCGAGGGTCAGAAAGGCCCAGGCAATGTTGGTCCACGGCCGAACCCAGCGCGTCCAGGCCGCATCCAGACGCCCCTCAATCAGCGCAGCGATGGCAAAAGCAAAGACCACAGAAAAACCCACATAGCCCATGTAAAGCATCGGCGGATGGATGATCAGGCCAACATCCTGCAACAACGGATTCAGATCGGCACCGTCGGCTGGCATGCCCGGCAACAGGCGATCAAAGGGACTGGACGTAACGACGATGAAAAGCAGGAACCCTGCGCTGACGACACCCAGAACTCCCAGAACCCGTGCCAGCATATCCCGTGGCAACTGGCGGGAAAACAGACTGACGGCAAAGCCCCAGCCACTGAGAATCAGACTCCATAACAGCACCGAGCCTTCATGAGAGCCCCAGACGGCGGTGAACTTGTAGTACCAGGGCAGCATTGAGTTCGAATTACGGGCCACATAATCCACGCTGAAATCATCCAGAAGAAAACTGGCGGTCAGGCTGGCATAAGAAACCAGTAGAAAAACAAATTGCCCCCATGCCATGGGCTCTGCAAATGCCATCCACAACGGGCGCCGGGTGGCGGCTCCCAGCAAGGGCACGGTCGCCTGAAGCAGCGACAGGCAAAGTGCAATCAATAACGCGAAGAGACCAACTTCAGGAACTGTCAGGGTAAGCATTTCGAGGCCGTGTTCGGTTAAGGGTTCGGCGATGACCGAACCTATCGGTGAGGGGTTCTCAGGTATCGCTTCGTCAGCCAGCCACCCGGCCGGCTGACGAATTCCCTGTTACTTCCGACCAGGTTGGCGGGTAACGCGCAGATACGGTGTCTGCTCATCCCATCCGTCGGGGAAGCGCTCTTTGGCCTCTTCGTTGGAGAGCGACGGAACGATGATCACATCCTCGCCATTCTTCCAGTCCACCGGCGTGGCCACTTTGTGGTTGTCGGTCAGCTGGAGCGAATCAATGACGCGCAGGATCTCGTCCAGATTGCGCCCGGTACTGGGCGGATACGTTAGCATCAGACGGATTTTCTTTGCGGAATCGATAATAAATACCGTTCGAACAGTCACCTTGGGATCGGCTTTCGGATGGATCATTCCGTACAGGTCGGCAACCACCTGATCCTTGTCTGCCAGCAGGGGAAAATTGAGCCCCGTGCCCTGGGTTTTCTCGATATCCTTCGCCCAGTCGTTATGGGAGTCGAGCGGGTCGACGGAGACCCCGATCAGCTTTACACCGCGACTGGCGAACTCGTCCTTACGCTTCGCGAAGGCACCGAGCTCTGTGGTACAGACGGGGGTGTAGTCGGCGGGGTGTGAAAACAGCACGGCCCAGTCGTCTCCCAGCCACTCATGAAACTGAATGTTCCCTTCGGTGGATGCGACGGTGAAATCGGGAGCGGTTTCTCCAAGTTGCAATGTCATCGTTTCATTCTCCTTTGCTTTGGCTGTCGTTCTCGGTTTGTCAGTACAGACGATATCTTTAAAGTCAACTTTAAGGTCAAGGCGTTTGTCAGATGTTTTTTAGCCTGATCCATCGAGCTCGACGTTCGTGCCCGATTTTTCGGGTATAAAACTGACATAGAGGAAAAGCACGGTGCCCAGCACAATGGCGATATCGGCAAGGTTAAAGGCCGGCCAGTGCCAGGATTGCCAATAGACATCAAAGGAATCCACAACATAGCCACGAAATATCCGGTCAATCAGGTTGCCCATGGCACCGCCAAGAATAAGGCTGTACGCGATGGCTTCTCCCCTGCGGCGGCACTGAAGAATCAGCCCGATCAGTACAATCGAGACAACTACCGCGACTGAGATAAGAAAGTACCGCTGCCAACCTCCGCCATCGGCAAACAGGCTGAATGCGGCGCCGGTGTTCCAGACATGCACCCAGTTAAAGAACGGGGTCACCGGAATCGACTCGCCATACGCCATTGACTGCTGGACCGACCATTTTACAACCTGATCAGACGCCGCAATCAGGCCCGAAATCGCCAGCAGGCCATACGGCAAGTGTTTCCTGGCAACGATGGACATTATTTAACCCTTAAGCGCCAGGATGCGCCTGGCACCGTTGAGTACGATAATCCCCGCGATGCTGCCGATGATCAGGTCCGGATAATTGGAGCCAGTCCATGCGACCAGGGCGCCAGCGGTAATGACCCCCAGATTGATGACCACATCGTTGGCTGAGAATATCCAGCTCGCCTTCATGTGGGCACCGCCCTCCCGATGTTTGGATATCAGCAGCAGGCAGGTGGTGTTAGCGATCAATGCGATGAACGCAATCCCCATCATTACCAGCGACTCAGGTTCACTGCCGAAGACAAAGCGCCTCACCACCTCAGCGAGCACGCCCACAGCCAGAATCAGTTGAAGTACGCCCGCAAGATGCGCCGCACGCACCTGCATTTTTACGCTGTGCCCAACCGCATACAGGGCGAGCCCGTAAACGGCCGCGTCGGCGAAATTGTCCAGGGATTCTGCAATCAAACCGGTGGAGTGCGCGATCAGGCCGGCCGTCATTTCCACCACAAACAGGACAGCATTGATACCGAGCAACCAACGCAGGGTGCCGGACTCCTGCTCGGCAGAGATAGCCGTATCCCCGACCGCCTTGATTGACTCAGGGTCGGCAGCGGCCGTTTCCTGAAGCGAAGCGCCCAGCCCGAGGGTCGCCAGCTTCGCGGTGATAGGCTCAGCCTCGCCATCGTGCACAACCTTCAACCGCCGATCAGACAGGTCGAAGGACAGCCCGCGAATGTCTTCAAAACCGTTCAGGGCCAGTCGAATCATCCGTTCCTCCGAAGGACAATCCATCTTCGGTACGGTATACACACTGATCCAGTTGCCGGACGCTTCAGAGGCCTCCGACCCGGCGTTACCCTCGGCGGGTGTTGCGTCGCAGCCACAGGCGTCTTCACAGGATTTACTCATGATACGGCTCCAGTTGGGTATTGTCGGATTATGATTTAAAACTATATAGTCACTATAAGGTCAATAGAACAGATACCATTTGTTGAGGAGACACCCGATGCGCATTGGTCAGTTGGCACGGTCCGTAGGCGTCGATACCCAGACCATCCGTTTCTATGAGCGAGAGGGCTTGTTACCGCCGCCGGAGCGGCAGGACAACGGCTACCGTATTTACACTGAACGGCATGTTGAGCGACTGGCCTTCATCCGGCGCTGCAGAATACTCGAGCTGTCACTCGCTGAAATTCACGAGCTACAGTGCTATCAGGGCACCCCCCATCAGCCTTGCAGGGCCATCAACATCTTGCTTGATGATCACATCGCTCATGTACGGTCTCAGATAACCGATCTGCAGGTACTGGAGAAACAACTTGTGTCGCTGCGAGCAAGTTGTAACGATGATCGGGAAATTGAGGCCTGCGGGGTTCTCGAAGGGCTCAGCGAAGGAAGCATCCAGTAGTAGCTTGAAGCATTACGCACCTGCCTTTTCAATTGCGTAAATCCAGTCAGTCCGGAACCCCTTCAATGGTGCGGGTCATCAAATCCACCATGGCCGGGCTGTCCCATTCCGCGGCACCGACCAGACGGCCAATTTCGCGACCGTCGTGATCAATCAGCAGCGTTGTAGGAACACCTTCTATGCCCAGTGTTGAGGTCGCCAGTGTCGACGGATCAATATACTGGCGAAGATGTTGGATGCCTGTTTTCCGGTAGAATTTCTCAACAACGCTGATGCCTACGTGGTCAACAGACAGCGCGACCACTTCAAATTGCTCGCCGCCCAGTTGAGCCTGAAGTGAGTCCAACGTCGGCATTTCCTCACGGCAAGGCAGGCACCAGGTCGCCCAGATATTGAGCAATATCGCCTTACCCTTAAAGTCAGCCAGTGTCAGCGGCCTGCCGTCTTCGTCCTCAAAAGCCAGCTCGGGCAGAGTGCGAGGAGACTCCCAGATCAGGAACCCCTGGGGCCCCACGGACTTCGAAACCTTCCCTGCAGCCATAACTGGAGCGGCTATGGAAATAGCAAGCGCGAAAAGGACTACGGCGATTCTCCGGGCGGCAGATATGCGCTGGTGACTCATTGGACATTACTCCTGATTACAGTGGTCGGTTTGTTGCCCGCATGGTGCCCCACGCGTTACTCACTCTGTAACAGCTCTTCAATTTGCCCGTGCAGTCGGCCCCAGAACCCATCATCGGCTGCCGCGTTGGGGCCTTTGGCAATGGCCGTCAGGTAGGTCACCAGATGCTCAGGCTTGAATTTCAATCCATGGAACCGGGCCCGCATCTGACCTTCCGGGTCAATCACGTGGGTTACCACACCATGGACCTGTACACCCTCACCCGTATCCCTGAACTGAACGCCGTAGGCTTTGGCGAGCTCCGACGTCAACCCGGGCGATTCACCTACGCCCCGGTACAGAAAGTGCCAATTATCGGGGTTCAGGTCGAAATTGTCGCCATACGCGCGCATGTTGTCCCGGGTCCCGGCAATATCCTCGCGATCAGTGGCAATGGTGATGAACACCACCTCTTCACTCAGTCCTTCTTCTTCAACCCCGGTTTGCAACTGCCGTATCAGGTTCATATGCAAAGGGCAGGCGTCGGTACAGCGCGTGTAGAGAAAATTGAGCACAACGGTTTTGCCGTTTAAGTCGGCAAGGGAAAGGGTATTGCCATCAACGCCTGTAAGATCAAATTCAGGGGCCGGCTGATCCACAAACTGGGCATACCGCTCTTTCTCGTTCAACGAGGCCTCCACATCCTCCATGGAATGGGCCATGGCATTGGTGCTGACCAGGGCAATCACGGCAATCAGGAATACTCTGAATAAGCTGTTCACAGTCATTCTCCATTTGAGTTGTTTTCCGAAGGGAGTCCCGGGTTATTGTGGCTTGGTATCGTCCAGATTCAGCGCAACGGGCAGGTCAGCTGGTGCCAGGCAAACGCCCTCGTCACTGCAGGCTTGCACCCGTACTGTCATGTCAAGCTTGCCTGCCTCTTTCAGCGCGGTGGTCTGTTTTTCATCTGGCAGCAGCCGGATGCTCGCACCGTCGTCGTACACCTCCAGGGCGGTGTCACCCAGCACAATGTCACTGACCCGGCCGCGCGGGTACTCCGTCGGAATATCGAGCGACTGGCCGCCAGCCGAGGACTTGGCGACGGTGGGGATCAGAAACTCCATGGAGGCTGGATTCGCATTCACGTGCCAGCCCGGTTCGATGTCCAGTGTCAGAACGATTTCACCGGTCTCCCCTATCAGGGCTTTGCCGCCTTCCGCAAGATTGAGGCGGACCTTATCGGAAGAATCTGCCAACCCCGTGCGGGCAACTGGCGACTGGGGGTCGGAATTGGCTCGTTCGGACTGGGCCGAGCCAGGAGCGTTTCCGGAATTGGTACCGATCAACGTGAACGCCGCGATCGCGATCAGAAAAACCGCTACGCCGGTCAGCAATACTTTGGTTCGGGTTGTCATGGTTTATCTCCAGTAGCTAGCGTTGTGAATTCTCGGTGCGGTTGATCGCCTCGACCAGGCTGTCGGTATCAAAGAGCCCCGTGAAACGGGCGACAGCGGTGCCGTCAGCGTCAAAAATCGCCGCAAAAGGCAAAGCTTGCCCTCCCGTTGCTGTTAACAATGCGTCTTTTTCGGGATCGCTTGCTGTCACGTCCACCTGAATCGGCACCATGCCGGCTCGCTCCACGGCTTCGGCCACAGCGGGCTCTTTATACACGGTGCGCTCCAGGACTTTGCAGTTGATGCACCAGTCCGCAGTGAACTCCAGCAAATACGGTGTGCCACGGGCTTTTGTGTCCGCCAGGAGTTCTGCTGAGTAGGGTTGCCAGACAAGCTCGTCTTCGCCGCTGCCCAACGGAGATGCGAATACCACTGTCACCGCCAAGGCAAGGCCTGTCGCCGTTGCAGTGATCACGCGCACGGCACCGTTCCCCTGAACGAAACGGCGGAGACCCCAGACCAGCACCAGCGCCAGCCAGGCCCACCACAGCCAGGGGTATACCGCTTTGGGCACCAGGCTCGCGCTGAAAAACACGGCGGCGGCCAGCAATATCAGCGCGAGCACTTCACGAATGGCTACGGTCCAGGGGCCCGCCTTGGGCAAACGGCTCAGCCACTCGGGCCTGAGCATCAGTACCGCGTAGGGTAGTGACAGCCCCAGCCCGATACTGCCGAATATCCCCATGATGACCGGTGCCGGCTGGGTAACGGCAAAGGCCAGCACGCCCCCCAGGAAAGGGCCTGCGCAGGGCGCGGCCAGGATCGCACTCAACAGCCCGGATACATAGGCTTCAAAGTAACGCCGGCCATGCGCCGAGGCGGCGAATGTCGGGACGGGGATGGGCAGATCGAGCCAGGTAATCACCGCAAACCCGACCATCAACGCAACCAGGACGGCCACAAATAGCGTCGACTGGAACAACGTGCCCCAGTTCCACTGCAGCAGTGCGGTCAGGCCGCCCAGCGTCAGGAAAAAGGTGAGTGTTCCGGCCGTGAATGCCAGCGCGGCCAGCACCCGATGGGACCTCTGGCCGCCCGCCTCCCGCAGGATGGTCCGGACCTTGATGGGGATCGCGGGCAGCACGCAGGGCGTCAGGTTCAGCAGTAGACCTGCCATAACCGCCATCATGATCTGGCCGGCAATGAGCAAAGAAGGCAACTGATCCATCACTCAGCTATCCCCAGCGCCCTTCCCAGCGCTTCCTGCCCAGGCACGCCGGTCTGGCCTTGCCATTGACCACTCGTGTCTTTGAACAGCAGCCCTGGCGTTCCACTGAAACCCAGTTCGGCCATCCAATTGCTGTGCTGCTCAAGCGCCGCCTTGAGGTTCGCCGGTACGGGCGTGAGCTCGGAAATGCCCTCCCCGCTACCATTGTTACCAAAGTTCTCCTCGAACGCCTGGAGCGCTCCGGCCCGATCCTCTGCATTCATGATTGCGGCGGAGAAGCCCAGGCTGGAGGGCTTGAGAAAACCAACCATGACCCAGTGCAACCTGACTTTCCCCTGCGCTACCCAATCTCGGGTTTGCTGCCAGAATTTGTGACAAAAGATGCAATTGGGATCCGCGAACACATAGATTTCCGGGGCATTCTTTCCGCCCTCGCTGACTAAGTGAGTATCCCGGGAAAGCTTCTCGGCAACGGAGGCATACATTGGCTCTGATATATAGCGTGTCGTGTACTGACGAGTCAGATCGGTGCCGTCGCTCTCCAGAAGCGCACCGGAAAAAGTGTAGTCACCGACACCATAGATGATTCCGGCTTTTCCATCCCCGGTCTTTACAACATAACCGGTCACGCCCCCAACTGGTGTGGAGAAGCGTTCAATTACCGTAAAACCGACTTTTTTCTGAAGCGCCTCGATTCCCGGGTCCATCGTCGGCGACGCAGTTGCCAGGACCGCGAAAAAAACCATAAAAAGTGTTACCGACAGCTTACGGCAGAGCACGGTCATTACCCGCGCCGGATGTTTCAGACAGAAGATCATAAGGGTAGGCTCCCATTGTTGTGAATTCAGCAGGCAGTTAAAAGAAATCGTAAGGATAATGACTAAGTCATCGCAGGATTCTCGGGACCGGGCGAGAAGCACTCGAACCAGGAACCCGCGGCAACTAAAGGTTCAGGAGACTGCGGACAACTTGGGAGGGAATGGTTCAGGCCCCGAGAGCAAACGGCCTGCATGAAAGGAATAGGTGTCAGGCCCAGGGGAAGACGATGACAGGGGCCATTCAGGAATGACCGATTCACCGACATGGGAAGAAATACAGGTCGTACTGCAGCTTGTCTGACCCTGGATACCAGAACAATCTGATGTCTCCGGAATATCGGGCATCATAAAGCAAGCCCCGACTGCGGGTTCCAACGCACCGGGGGCTGTGGCACCTGCCTGTGAAAACAGGAAAGTAGCCGCGATCAATATCGCTGAAAGTCCCAGAAGCCGTTTGGTCATTAATTCATCATCCAGTCAGTATTCAGAACCGCCAGGTGACTTTCACGTGTGGAAAGCAGACTGCACCATAAACCACATTCATCGGAGTGCCAAGGAAACCTGAGCGCTTCACCCTCACCTCTCTGTCTGGGTTCGCCGTCAGGCTTGGACTGGTAATATGCCCATTGGTTCCTCCGGGCTCTACGGCATACACGCGCCTTTGCGCCCCCGACGACGGTCCAATAGCAGTTTCCCGAGAATCGGCAACAGGGTAATACCACTGACCAGAATCAGAAGCACCGTCACCACCCCGGACTCAGAAGCCATGAGCAAGCCACCAAACGCTGTGATCAAATACGCTGTCGGAATAACACCGGCCAGAGTTGCGACCACGAATCGCCAGAACGCGAGTGGTGTCAGGCCCGCTGCATAGCTGACCCCATCGAAGGAGATAAAAGGCACCAGTCTTGAAGTAAAAATGACAAGCATCAATGCGCTCTGGGAGCGCTCCTTACCAAGCCAATTCAATACCGGACGTAGCCGCCTCCAGCGATGGATAACGTCGAATCCCAGGGATCGAGCAATGGCAAAAGCGATCAGTGCGCCGGCCTCAGCACCGATAACCACGATCACTGTTCCCCATAGCGATCCATACACCGCACCGGCAACCATGGCGATCGGGGCGCTGGGGATCGGGCTCAGGACAATGGCCGTGCTCATCAGGCCAATGATACCCGCCGGCCCCCAATACCCCAGTTGGTCAATCCATTCCGACAAGGCCGCCTTGTTGGTCACGGTGGTCAATGCTCCGGTCTCCAGCATGACCCAATAGATCGCAGCCAGTTCAACCAGCAAGAGCAGACCCCCGGCAACTTTTGATTTTGCGTTCGGTCTAACTCCCATGCCTGCCATGGGTACCCGATGAAATTCATGCTTCAGGGTGGTAGTCATAATCTCCTCTGGCGTTCTTACTCGCGCGTCCAGAATCGTCCCTGTTTTTCGAAAACAGGTACTTGCCGAGGGCTGCGACGCCAAGTACCAGGGCGACGATGAGCAAAAGGGATATCAACCCCATTCCCGCCATTCCAAACATGCATGCCTCATTTGTCATCATGTCAATCTCCTGATTCTGTGTGTACCAGGCCTCTTACGAGACGCTGGCCTGTGCGGCTCCGCTTTCGCTGATATTGCTCGTCGCGAAGCCTTCGCTATTGGATTTGAACCGGCCCAGCCGGAGAGAATTGGTCACCACAAATACACTGGAAAGGCTCATAGCACCCGCAGCCAGCATGGGGTTGAGCAGGTAACCGGTAAACGGGAACAGAACACCTGCGGCTACGGGGATCAGTGCCAGATTGTATCCGTAGGCCCAGACAAAATTGCCGAGGATCGTTTTGCGGGTGCGCCGGGAGAGCGCTGCTGCATCCACGATGCCCCGGAGGTCGCCGCGCATCAGAACCACGTCGCCGGCCTCGATGGCAATGTCGGTACCGGTGCCGATGGCGATACCCACATCGGCTTGCGCCAGGGCCGGTGCGTCATTGATACCGTCACCCACAAAAGCAACCCGGGCACCTTCTTCTTGCAGGCGCTTCACTTCGGCCGCTTTCTGGTCCGGCAATACCTCCGCAAGCACCCGTTCGATGCCGGCTTGCCGCGCAATCGCCTCGGCGGTGGCGCGGTTGTCACCGGTAAGCATAGCCACGCTGAGCCCTGATGACTTGAGCGCAGCAATCGCCTCCACCGAACCGTCCTTGAGCGGATCGGCCACGGCAATCAGCGCGGCGAGGCGTCCGTCGACGGCAACATACAGCGGGGATTTGGCTTTTTCAGCAAGTGAAACCGCATCGTCGGCGACGCTGGCCAGGTCGATACCGAGGCGGCGCATATAACGGTCCGCGCCCACATTGACCCGGCGTCCGGCCACCTGTGCCTGAATGCCATAGCCCGGCTCCGCCTGGAATTCACTGGTCGCGGGCAACGTGAGCCCGCGATCCCTTGCACCTTTGACGATGGCTTCCCCGATCGGATGCTCACTTTCGGTCTCCACAGCCGCAACCCAGGCCAGGACCTCATCCTCGCGGCCTTCCACCAGGATGAAATCTGTCAGCTCAGGCTGGCCCCGAGTCAGGGTGCCGGTTTTATCGAGGACGATGGTGTCCATCCGAGACAGTGTCTCCAGGGCCGCCCCTTTGCGGAACAGCACGCCCATTTCGGCGCCCTTACCGGTTCCGACCATAATAGCTGTTGGCGTGGCCAGGCCCATCGCGCAGGGACAAGCAATCAGCAGCACACTGACCGTTGTCACGAAGGCAAAAGACAGTGCCGGGGCAGGCCCGAAGCTGAACCAGGTGATGAACGTCAGAATCGCGAGCACGATCACAATGGGAACGAAAATTCCCGCTATCTTGTCGGCCAGCGCCTGAATCGGGGGTTTATCCGCCTGGGCCGATTCCACCATTCTGATGATCTGTGCCAGAACGGTGTCCGCACCGACCCTCGTAGCCCGGAACGTCAGGGAACCGTTCTTGTTAATGGTTCCACCCACCAGCTCGGCGTCTTTCTGTTTGGCCACGGGAACGGGCTCGCCGCTGATCATGGACTCGTCCACGTAGGATTGGCCTTCTTCCACCACGCCATCAACAGGAACCCGTTCTCCCGGGCGCACCTGGATACGGTCACCAGGTACTACGGCTTCGATGGGCACTTCGACGACGTCCCCGTCCCGAATGACACGGGCGGTCTTCGCCTGCAGTTGCAGAAGTTTTTTGATTGCCTCCGACGTCCGGCCTTTGGCGACGTGCTCGAAGTAGCGTCCCAGCAGAATGAGCGTCACGATCACCGCCGCCGCCTCAAAATAGCTCTGAGCCGTGCCTGCAGGAAAGAAACCCGGAACGAATAATGCCGCCACCGAGTAGAAATACGCGGCACTGGTTCCGATCATGACCAGGCTGTTCATGCCGGGGCTGGCATGACGCAGTTCAACGTAACCGGAGCGGAAAAATCTAGCCCCAGCGTAAAACATTACGGGCGTGGTCAGCAGCCATTCCACGGCCATCCAACCGCGATGGGGCAGGAGGCTTGCATATAGAGCCTCCAGAGCAGGAATTATCTTGCCCATGGCAATCAGAACTACCGGGATAGTCAGAGCTGCAGCGAAGAGCACTTTCCGGCGGAGGTCGATGCCCTCCCTGTCCTGCTCTTCCGTTTCGCTACTGGCGTCCGGCTCCTGAGGCTCATATCCCGCATCGCGGATCGCCTGATGAATTTGCGGCACTGACAGGGTGTCAGACAGGAACTCCACAAACGCTTTCCGGGTAGTCAGATTGACACTGGCCTTGACCATGCCGGGTTGCTTGTTCAATGACTGCTCAATCCGGGATACGCAGGAGCCGCAGCTCATGCCGACGACCGGAATTTCAGCCGACTGTAGCCGTGGCTGGTACCCCGCCTCCTTAATCGAGTCGATTAGCATGGCCGGCGTGGTAGGCTGGTCAAATTCCACGGTGGCTTTTCCGGTCGCCAGATTCACCTGGGCTTCCGCAACGCCGCGCTGACCCATGACCGCCTTTTCAATCCGCCCGACGCACGAAGCGCAAGACATTCCATCAACACGAATCTCTATTCGTTGCATACCCGTTTGGCTCCTCGGCACAGCTAACTCCTGTCTCTTATACACATCTCCGAGCCCACGAGACGGACTCCTATCTC
>CAJXOQ010000109.1 GCA_913057975.1 uncultured Marinobacter sp. | reverse complement strand
ATTCGTCGGCAGCGTCAGATGTGTATAAGAGACAGAATCAGCAGATGATCTGCGGTGGGCACGATCTCCGCTGCGGCCTCGATCATCGGCACTTCCTCGCCAAACCAAACAATATGTGGCCGAAGCTGGGAGCCCCGATCACAGGTGTCTCCAGGCTGTATGTCGTTGAATCCGATGTCGTAAACCAGTTCCGGATACATCGAACTGCGGGCCTTGGTCAACTCACCGTGCAAATGGATAACGTTACTGGAGCCACCCCGTTCGTGCAGGTTGTCCACATTCTGGGTAATGATCGTTACCCGGTAATGTTGCTCCAGTTCCGCCAGCAGGCGGTGGGCGTCATTCGGTTCTGCCGACTTCAGTTGCCAACGGCGTTCGTTGTAGAAGCGCAACACCA
This sequence comes from uncultured Marinobacter sp., assembly GCA_913057975.1. Taxonomy (GTDB): domain Bacteria; phylum Pseudomonadota; class Gammaproteobacteria; order Pseudomonadales; family Oleiphilaceae; genus Marinobacter. The sequence goes on along the minus strand of CAJXOQ010000109.1, from coordinate 13,366 downwards.
GTTCCTGATTTCGGGCAAAGGCTTCCGGCGTCGCCACGTCATAGACACTGTGTTGTTCCCACAGGCCGCCATTGTCACGAAACGTAGAAAGTCCACTTTCGGCGCTCATACCGGCGCCAGTGAGCACAACGATGTGATCTTTCATACAGCAACACTTTGATTGTCAGATGAATGTATTCAGAACCAGAGCTTCTCCGGCCTGCGCCGTTTTTCCACTCTCAGCCCATGCCTCTCCAGGATAGCAACCAGTTCCTCGGTGTCATCGATATTCAGGAAGGGTGCGAGTGAAATCTCCTCGCCCCGGAACTGCAGGTGAAGCTTTGGGGGAGTCCAGGGATGGCGAGGGATATCCTGCCATACGCGGGTATGGCGCCTGGGTAGCTCCCACTCCTGTTCCTTCTGAATCAGGCCTTTCTCCAGGCGGATCAGCTCCGGTGCGAAGGTCAGCACCTCGCGCCTCTGGCACCGGCGGGAGGTGTAATAAAACGCCGCCGCCAATGCGGTCAACTCGAGGCCGGCGAACGGTAATACCGGCCACGCCCCCGCCAGGAGCATGCCGGTGGAAATCATCAGGGAGAGGAACACGGCCGCAAGCCAAATGCGAATGTTGCCCCGCCAGTTCATGGACCGGTTGGGGGTCAGGAGAAAACAGTCGCCTTCACGCTGGGAAAGCTGCTCTACCATTCAGGTCGCTCCCAGGAGCCACCACCCGCATCGCCTGAACGCCTTCAGTCAAAAATCTTGCCGGGGTTCATCACACCCTTGGGGTCAAACACCTGCTTGATGCCCCTCAGGTAGGCAATTTCAGCGGCGCTGCGCGTGTACTCCAGATATGGCTTCTTGGTCATGCCGACACCATGCTCGGCAGACACACTGCCCTGATAACGTTCGACAATCTCGAAGACCCATTTGTTCACCTGTTGGCATTTCTCAAAGAAATCCTCTTTGGCCATGTCTTCCGGTTTGAGGATGTTCAGGTGCAGGTTGCCGTCGCCGATGTGGCCGAACCAGATAATCTCGAAATCCGGGTAGTGCTCGGTGACCACCGCGTCGATTTCCTGCAGGAACCCCGGCACCTTGGAAACCACCACAGAGATATCGTTCTTATACGGCGTACGCGGTGCAATGGACTCTGAAATGCGCTCCCGCAGTTGCCAAAGGTTCAGGGCCTGGGTTTCGCTCTGGCTGATAACGCCATCCAGCACCCAGCCGTTTTCCACGCACTGTTCGAACAGCACCATGGCGTCTTCCATCACCTGGTCGGACACCGCCTCAAATTCCAGCAGCGCGTAGTACGGGGCCTCGGTTTCGAACGGCGCCTGCACCTGGCCATGGGCAAGTACATGCCCCATGGCCTGATGGGAGAAGAACTCGTAGGCCGTCAGGTCGATCTGCTTCTGGAACGTCTGCAGCACGTCCATGGTGTTGGTCAGGTCGTTCAGGCCCAGCACCAGCACGGTCAGGTTATCCGGCTTGCGAGAAAGCTTCATGGTGGCCTCGGTAATAAATCCGAGAGTGCCTTCCGCGCCGATAAACAGATGGCGCAGGTCGTACCCGGTGTTGTTCTTCGCCAGATCTTTGTTCAGGTCCAGGATATCCCCCTTCCCGGTGACCACTTTCAGGCCAGCCACCCAGTCCCGGCTCATGCCGTAGCGGATTACCTTGATACCACCGGCGTTGGTGGAGAGGTTGCCGCCAAGCTGGCTGGAACCAGCCGAGGCGAAATCCACGGGATAATACAAGCCGTTGTCTTCGGCGTAGGTCTGCAGTTGTTCCGTCACTACCCCGGCCTGACACTTCACGGTGCGATCGCTGGCGCTGAAGTCCAGAATCTGGTTCATGTTGTCAAACGCCACCACAACCTCACCATTGGCCGCCACGGCTCCGGCACTCAGGCCGGTGCGCCCACCAGAAGGCACCAGAGCCACCTGGTTCTCGTTGGCAAACCTCACCAGCGCCTGCACCTGTTCCGTCGTCTTGGGCAAAACAATGGCCACCGGCTTGGGTGGATAGATCTTCGTCCAGTCCTTGCCGTAATTTTCCAGGTCGGCCGCGTCAGTCAGCACTTTTCCGGGGGTCTGGCCCGCTTCCATCAGGGCTTTGAGGGAGGCAACGATCTGTTCAGGATTCATGGATAGTCCGGTCTCGCAAAGGGTTAATCAGGGCGTCGGTAGGCAGAGTTGATTCAGGTGGTCCGACGCGCTGTGAAAATCTGCGTTTATGGTATCATACCGCCCCTGTTCTGTGAGCCCGCCCGCCAACAGCGGTCCTCACGGGTCATTTCATGTGACGAAAGGTTCGGAAGCAAGCCCATGTCAAATACGTCTCTTGAAAAGAGCAAAATCCGCATTCTGCTGCTGGAAGGCGTGCACCAGTCCGCCATTGATACCCTGAACGCCGCAGGCTATACCAACATCGAATTCCTGACTCATTCGCTGGCCGAAGACGAGTTGGTGGAGAAAATCGCCGACGCTCATTTCGTGGGTATCCGCTCACGCACCCAGCTGACCGAGAAGGTGTTCGACGCTGCCCAGAAGCTGGTAGCGGTGGGCTGTTTCTGCATTGGCACCAACCAGGTTGATCTTCAGGCGGCGACCCGTCGCGGTATCGCTGTTTTCAACGCACCTTTCTCCAACACCCGCAGTGTGGCGGAGCTGGTTCTGGCCCAGGCGATTCTGTTGCTGCGCGGCGTACCTGAGAAAAATGCCAAGGCCCACCGTGGTGAATGGCTGAAGTCCGCCAAGGACAGCTACGAAATCCGTGGCAAGAAGCTCGGCATCATCGGTTATGGCAACATCGGCACCCAGTTCAGCGTGCTGGCCGAAGGCCTGGGCATGGACGTGTACTTCTACGATGTGGTGTCCAAGCTGTCCATCGGCAATGCGACACAGGTAGGGACAATGCAGGAGCTGCTGAACACCTGCGATGTGATCAGCCTGCACGTTCCCGAAACGCCGTCCACCAAGTACATGTTCAAGGCCGAGCAGTTTGCCCAGATGAAGCCGGGCAGCATCCTGATGAACGCCTCCCGTGGCACCGTGGTCGACATTGACGCCCTGGCCGATGCCTTGGGCAGTGGCAAGCTCCTGGGCGCCGCCATTGATGTCTTCCCGGTTGAGCCCAAGTCCAACAATGAAGAGTTCATCTCCCCACTGCGCGAGTTCGATAACGTGATCCTGACTCCGCACGTCGGTGGCTCCACCATCGAGGCCCAGGAAAACATTGGCCGCGAAGTGGCGGAAAAGCTGGCCATGTACAGCGACAACGGCACCTCTGTCTCCTCCGTGAACTTCCCTGAGGTGGCCCTGCCCTCGCATCCGAACCAGCACCGCCTGCTGCACATCCACGAAAACGTGCCGGGCGTGATGTCGGAAATCAACCAGGTGTTCTCGGAAAACGGCATCAACATCTGTGGCCAGTACCTGCAAACCAAGGAAGACATTGGTTACGTGGTCATTGACGTCGACAAGGAATACGGTGAGCTGGCACTGGAGAAATTGCTGAAAGTGAAAGGCACTATTCGCTGTCGCGTACTGTTCTGATCTTGACGAATTCAGGACCATCAAAAACCGGGGCCAACGAGTCCCGGTTTTTTTTATGGCTGATTGGGCCAAGTCCCCCATATAACCTCTTCTTAATCTGCTTTTAGGCGCTTTGACCTTGAGATGTCTTCAGATGCAGCCATGATGGAAGTGAACACTTTTACATTGCATCAGACATCTATCCTAAGGAGCATTCCATGTCACTGAAGGAGTCACTGCAGAAAAAGCTCGAAACCCAGACTGAATACTGGAGCAAGCAGATTCAGACCCTACAGGCGGACGCCGAAGAGAAGATGGCAAAAGCTGAAGATGATCAGGCGGAAGCTGAAATACAGAAAGACTTCTCCGAGCGGATCGAAGCATTGCAGAACCGCGTGGAGGAAGCACGGAACAAGATTTCCGAAATACGGGATTCAGGGGAAGACCAGTTGAAGGATCTTAAAGCAAGAATTGACGAATGGCTTCCAGGCGGAAACAACTAGGAACAGATAATAGAGGAAAGCGACTCCGGACACGGACATGGTCCGGAGCCGCTCAATCAGCCTGAGCTGATGTTACTGCATGGGAACCAACGTCAGCTCAACGCGACGGTTCTGTTCACGGCCGCCAGCAGTATCGTTAGAGGCAATCGGATAACGCGGACCATAACCAACCGCCCGGGTACGCTTCGGTTCAATACCCTGATTCAACAGGAAATCCCTCACTGAACCGGCACGGCGCTCACTCAGCAGCTGATTGTAATCCCGGGAGCCGGTGCTGTCGGTATGGCCTTCAATCTGAATAATGGTCTTGTCGAATTCCTTCAACACCAGCGCCACCGATTCCAGTGTATTACTGAACGACGGTTTGATGGTGGACTGGTTGACGTCGAAGGTAATGTTGCCGGGCATGACCAATTCAATTTCGTCACCATTCCTTATAACGCGAACGCCAGAACCCTCGAGTTTGCGGCGCAACTGCGCTTCCTGCTTGTCCATGTAGTAGCCGATACCACCACCAATGGCCGCACCGGACGCAGCACCGATCAGTGCACCTTTACCGCGATCACTGCTGCTGGACGTTGCAGCGCCTACAGCGGCGCCACCAATGGCGCCGATAATGCTACCCTTTGTGGCACTCGAGGTTTTCTCTTCCCCGGTGTACGGGTCGTATGTCATACAGCCGCCCAAACCAACGGTGGCGACGGCAAAAGCAACAATCGTTTTCTTCACGGCATTCTCCAAAGTCTTTAAAAGAGAGGACTTTTCACGGCATGTTACCGTTTTCGGGTTTTCCTTAACTGGCCTCTGAAAGAGACCCGTCATGGTCGTTTTCAAACGTATCCACGATGGTATTGAATACGGTTGCCTGTAGATCCTGGGCTTCATTCACTAAGTGATGACGCCCATCCGGTATTCTGAGTTCCTCCACGGAGGAAAATTTATTGCGGATTATCCGCAGATTGTGCTGCCAGTCCACGGTCAAATCCTTCTCGCCCTGAACCACGGTAATCGGAAATTCAACGGGCCGGGCGGACTCTATATGCGGAACCCACTGCCTCAGTGCCGACACCCAATCCACATGCACTGCCCTGGCTTGTAGCGGATCGTAGTCCCTGAGAAATTTCAGGAAACGCGAATTCCCGCTATTGGCACCAAACGCCCGTCGCCACCTGGAAATAAAGGGCCTCGCCAGACTGTGCAGAATTTTTGCCCCCAGCCAGCCAGCAGGCCGAACGAGGGGTGCCAGCAGTACCACCCGACGAAAATCCGACGTTTCCCGAGTGTGATGGTTCGTCAGTAGATAGTCGATCAGGATGGCCCCACCTGTACTCTGACCAACCGCATACCAGGGCGCCCGCAGCCTGTCTCTCACATTGGCCATGACATCCGTCAGCACCGCCTGATACTCCAGAAAACTTCCGATTGCCGCCGGCGTACCACTGGAGAGGCCATGCCCGGGCTGGTCATAGGCCAGTACGTCAAAGCCGGCGCCCAGGCACCGGTCAATCAACTGGCTGTACAACCCAACATGATCAAAGTACCCGTGCAGAATAAACACGGTGCCCTTGGGCTTTTTCTGCGCCGGAAGACAGAAATAATGGACCATCACCTGGTGCCGGTCCGCCATCACATAACCCTGGCGATAGCTGACCTCCGGATGCTCCACCCAGAGGTCCAGGCCATAGAAGCGACAGTACGCGACCATATCCTCGCTGAGCGGCTCCTGACTTTCCGGCTCAAATGGCGCCAGCCGCTCCAGCAGTGATGCCCTGTTCCAGTTGGGAATTTCTATGGTATCTGTTTTCCAGTACACGTAGAGTTACACGCCTGTCATGAATGGGTATGAAAATAGCAGTGTGCCTACCTTAAGCTTGGCGCTTAGATTAGCACACCACAACCCCGGAGTTGCCGATGATACAAACAGTCCTGGAAGCCGGTTTGCGCCAGACCATGAACAGACTGGTTCGTCCTCTGCTGCACCCCACGATCCCCGTTGCCCTGCAACGTCGGTTGATCAGCAAGGCCTACCTGACGTCAATTCCGCCACGCGGTACCCGGTTCGACGACATCCAGGCAGAGGGGCTTTCGATCACTCGGGCCTGTCACAGCGACAACCCTCACGGGGTCGTACTGTATTTTCATGGCGGTGGTTACATCATCGGCTCGCCAAGAACACACCGTGGAATAACCGGCCACCTTTCGAAATTCAGTGGCGCGATGGTGGTTACTCCCGACTACCGACTGGCACCGGAGAACCCCTTCCCCGCGGCACTGGACGATGCCGAAATGGTTTACCGCGCCTTGCTGGACGAAGGGCACCCGCCTGCAACCCTATGCCTCGCGGGCGACTCAGCCGGCGGCGGACTCGCCGTAGCCCTGGCCATGCGCCTACGCGACAAAGGCCTGCCCTTGCCCTCGTCGCTGATGGTGCTGTCGCCCTGGACTGATCTTTCCCACCAACACCTTTACGCGCCTGAATGCGAGCCGGTTCTACAGAAGCCGTGGATCGACAAGTCCGCGCGCCTGTACTGCGGCAACACACCACCGTCCGAGCCTCTCGTTTCACCCGTATTTGGCGATCTTTCCGGCCTTCCGCCGTTGCTGATACAGGTGGGCAGCCAGGAAATCCTGCTGAATGATGCCCGGCGCCTGGCGAACGCGGCCAGCCGTGACAGTGTCGATACACGCCTGGAAATCTATAACGGTCTCTGGCACGTTTTCCAGGTCCACGCGGGGCAACTGGACCGGGCCACCGAGGCCCTGCAAACCGCTGGAGCGTTTATACGCCAGCATCTGTCGAGTTGACCGGGAGGACAAAATCCCCACGAATCAGCGCTTCCTTCTGCCTGCGCGGCCATCGTTTGATCTGCCACTCAAGTTTCGAAGCCGTCGCCCTGTCCGTAGTCTCTGCGAAAAATGCGAGCTCAAGGGGACCTTTGCCCCGCAGGCTACGGGCCCCTTTTGGTGCACCGGCCTGATGTTCGGCAAAGCGCCGCGCCACATCGGTTGTGATCCCCGTGTAAAGAGCCCCTTTGGCGGTCCGTACCATGTAGATGAACCACTGGCTCATACCGATGAAGCCCTCGCCATTGTCTCCCGGGTTTTACGTTGCTGAATCCACAGCCCCGCAACGATCAACACCAGACCAACGTATGTGGATGGCAGAATGATCTCGCCAAGAATGAAATAGATGAACACCAGCGACAGGAACGGTGAGATAAAGATGAGGTTACTCACCCTGGCGGTGTTTTCCGCCTTCTTCATGGCGTAGGACCAGAGCACAAACGCAATTCCCATTTCGAACACACCCACGTATGTGGCCGCCAACAGGCCTGTTGTGGGGTTGAAATCGAAACCATCCGTCACCCCGCAAATCACCACGATCACCGGAAGACCGCAGAGAAAATTCAGGAACAGACCAACTACCGGATCCCGGGTATCCCGAGTCGCGATGATCCAGTAGGACGCCCAGACCAGGGTACTGCCAATGGCCAGGCCCACACCAAGAGGGTCGGAGAACGTTAGCGACAACACATCGCCACGGGTTGCGATAACGACGACTCCGCTGTAGCAAATCAACCCGGCGATGATATCGGCACGTCGCAGTCGCTGCCCCAGAAAGGGCACCGACAGATAGGCCAGCACCAGCGCCCAGGTGTAATTCAGGGGTTGCGCCTCCTGGGCAGGCAGCCGGTCAAACGCACCGAACAGCAGGAAATAGTACAGACAGGGATTGATAAGCCCCATACCGAAAGACTGCAGATATTGGCGGCGCGACAGTTCGAAGACAAGGTGCCACCGGCGTTGCGCGACCAGAATAAGCGCCATCACTATTACCGATGCGGAACAGGCGACCACCAGCATCTGGACCGGGGTCAATTCCCGCAATGACAACTTGAACGCGGTGGCCACCGTTGACCAGAGCAATACCGTTCCAAGGCCGTAAATCATTGCCTGTTTCTGGTTAGTCATGAGCAGTGTCCTTTTCCGCATCAAGCCAACGATAGAGCGTACGCCGGTTTACCCCAAGTATCTGGGCCGCACGGCGTTTATTGCCCTCCACAGCATCGATAACGCGCACAACATAGTCCTGCTGGACCTGTTCCAAGGTAGGCCAATCCGCCAGGTTTCCGGACGGCAGCACCGGCCGGCCCTCAGCAGACTCTGTCTGGCGCTTGCGGATACGGGCCGGCAGATGTTCCGGCAACACCACATCACCGTCGCAAAAGGTCACTGCCCGTTCGATCGCGCTGGCCAGTTCCCTGACGTTGCCGGGAAACGGGTAATCCGCAAACATTCGCGCAGCCACTTCGCCCAGCTGCAGGAATCCGCGCTGGTGACGCCGGGCGGAATCCCGCAGGAAATGCATGGCAAGCAGATCGACATCGTCATCCCGGTCCCTCAATGGCGGCACCATCAGTGTCAGGGTTTCCAGGCGATAGTAAAGGTCCTCGCGGAAACCACCCTGCTCCACAGCCCTGACCAGGTCCTGATGGGTGGCCGCAATAATTCGCACATTTACAGCCTCTTCGTGGTCAGAACCCACCGGCTTGATCGTGCCTTCCTGCAGCACACGCAACAGTTTCGCCTGAAGAGCGAGCGGCATCTCGCCAATTTCGTCCAGCAGCAGCGTGCCTCCATTCGCTTCGGCAAACAGCCCCCTGCGGGCGGATTTTGCGCCGGTAAAGGCACCGGCTTCGTGGCCGAAGAATTCGCTCTCCATCAGTTCATGGGGAATGCCTGCGCAGTTGACCGGTATAAACGGTCCCTGCCGGCGCTCACTCTCATCATGAATGGCTCTGGCGACAAGCTCCTTGCCAGTGCCACTCTCACCACTTACCAGGACGGCCGCTTGGCTACGGGCCACCTGTCGTATTTCATTCCTCAACCGCTCCATCGCCCGGCTTTCCCCCACCAGCCCCAGCGCACTGTCATTTTCACTCTGTGATTTGTAGCGCGCGAGCTCACTGGTCACCGCCGCATGAGCCAGCAGGCGTTTGATCTTCAGGCGAAGATGATCGGTCGACAGCGGCTTGGTGAGAAAGTCATCGGCACCGGCCTTTAGTGCCTCAACCGCCTGATCAACCGTACCGAAGGCTGTGATGATGATAAACGGAACCGAGTGACCTTCAGCCTGCAGCTGCCGCAATATTGCCAGGCCGTCGCCATCCGGCAACCGGAGGTCCGACACGATGAGGTCCGGCCGCCATTCCCGCAATCCGTTGCAGCCCTCCGCAACGGTTGCCGCGCTGCGTACCGCATAACCATCCACCTCAAGTTCCTCCGACAGAAGCGTCCGCAAACTGGCATCATCTTCCACCAGCAGGATCGAAGCAGGTCTAGCTTTCATGATGGGCCTCCGTCGACTCCATGCGTTTGTCATACACCGGCCAGAACGTTGACATCCGGCACCCGCCGTCCGCGCTCGTTCCAACCTCAATCCGGCCACCATGCTCCTTGATCACACTGCCGACTACCGCAAGCCCCAGACCGGTCCCCTCACCCGCCGCACGAGTACTGAAGAAAGGCTCGAAAATCTGCTCCCGCAGCGAGTCATCGATACCCGGGCCGTCATCATCCACCCGCAATTCCCAGTATCCTTCGAAGGGTATAACAGACACGATTACCCGTGACTGAGCCGCCTGACACGCGTTGCGGACAAGGTTCAGGCAAGCCATTTCCAGGCGCGTTGGCTCGGCCAGAACGCCGGCGCTGGCCTCTGGAATATCGGTACAGATCTCAACGCCATGGCACTTGGGCTCATCGCAGGCCCGCGCTGTCAGTTCGCGAACGGTGGCCGCCAGATCGGTTTCCCGGCGGGAGTCCGGCACATGGCGAAAACAATCGAGCAGCTGCTGGATAATCAATGTCATCCGTTCAACCTGATGTTTGATATCCCTCAGGTGTCGTCGGTCGCTGTCTGCAAGGTCGCCCCGGCCAAGGATATTGGCGCGGCCCTGGATGACATTCAGCGGCGCACCCAGCTCATGAGCAACACCACCGGCAACCCGGCCAATCATGGCGACCTTCTCCTGATACTTCAGTTGTTCTGACAGCTCCCGCTCGCGCTCAACGCTCTCCCGGATTTCATTTTCCGCAACCGCCATACGGGCGCCCATGTCTTGCAAACCTTCGTGGATCTGTCTCAGTTCCCTCGGCCCTGCGGGATGCCCATCAATTTGCCAACGCCCGGGTGCCATCCGCTCCATCAATTCCAACAGCCGGCTGACATGGCGACCAACAGCACCGTAATGCCCCAGAACAACCACCAGAATGACCATCAACGACACCACCGACCAGATACTGACGGCCCAGATTCGGCTCGATGCCACCAACTCATGGAAGTCGCTACGTTTTCGGGTCACCTGAAGCAACCCTTGGATTCGACCGTCGGGGGCAACCAGCGGCGTAAATTGCGAGAATACCGACACTCCGTCGACCCTGCGAAATGCACCGTCCAGCTTGCCACTGGCTATCGCGCGTTCGGCACTGTCGCTCCGCGTAACATCACTGTCCGCTACACCGAGGCTGGCGATCTGCTGCCCGTCTTCATCAAACACCGAGGCACCAAACACCCGGCCGATACGGAAGATGGATTTCAGCGATTCCCCCAGAACAATTTCATCGCCATCGGACATGGCCTGGGAAAGCGGACCACTGACCGCCCGGGCCACAAGCTCCAGATCCTCCCGCAAACGGTCATTCAGGTTACGTTCAACGGCACCGAGTCCCACATAGATGGCAACCCCGCTGAATATCATCAACGGTACAACCATGCTCAGCACCAAGGTCAGGCGCAGCGAGCGAAACATGTCCCGCGCTCTTGATACAGGCGTTTTCATAATGCGCTCCGACAAAGTGTCACACAGGTATGCCACATGTGACATTTAGCCACAACACACATTACTCAAAGGTAACACCAAATAGCCATCAAGATATTGTTTTAAATGATTTTTTTGAAAATTAAAAAGATGGCACAGAGCTTGAATGTGCAACACCAACGTTCGAGGAATCGCATTCCTTTCAACGTCAGACTGCATTCGATGACACGGTGCAGTCCCTTCAACGCAAAAGGAGAACGCCATGAACAAATTTCTCGTTTCACTGACTGCATCCCTGGCACTGCTGGCGGCGGGCCCCGCACTGGCGCAGGAAAACCAGCAAAGCCCCGAAGCGACCAATCCCAACGGCGGATACAGTGACCCCGCGTCAGCCGGCACTCAGAAAACCAACTTTACCGACGAGGAACTGAAGCAATTCGTTGAGGCTCAGGAAGGGATCAACAATATCCGTGATGAGTATATGGAAAAAATCGAAGCGGCTGATTCCCAGAAAAAAGCTCAGGAACTACAGATGGAAGCCAACGATGAGATGGTGACAGAGATTGAGGATTCCGGCATGGATATCCCCACTTATAATTCCATCGCAACCGCTTACAACAGTGAACCCCAGGTTCGGAATCGTGTTGATGCACTGATGTAAGCCGTCTCCCCACATTGGTTGCTTCAGGCCCTGCTATGACAGGGCCTTTTTGATTCTGCAAACGAGGGCGCGATGGCCATAATCAACGTTGATTGTGGTATCTTGTCGGCATGATTTTGTAGAGACCAATGGAGACAAACCATGCGAAGATTCTGCCGCGGGCTAACCCCATTGCTCTTGACGGTTATGCTTGTCCTGGCAGGATGTTCAGACAGCCCGGCACCGGCGTCCGGCGGCGACAATGATGAGAAACCATCCTACCCCGTTACCTGGCGCTTTGCCCTTGAGGAAATTGAAGGCAGCGTACAACACCGTTACGCCCTTGAATTCAAGGACCGTATTGAGCGTATATCCGATGGCAATATCCTCGTTGATATTTTTCCCTATGGCTCTATTGGCACGTCACTCCAACTGACGGATCTGGTCCGGGAAGGTTCAGTCCATCTCGCTTTCGCCTCCCCCGGCCACCTGGCCAACGTTATTCCCGAGGTGGGCGTATTCACCCTCCATTATCTATTGTCTGATGACGAAGAGGTGAATCGTGGCGTGCTCGCCAGCGATGATTTGAAGCAACTGTTCCACGAGCCCTACGAGGAGCAGGGCCTCAAGCTTCATGGTTTCGTACCTGAGGGCTGGATGGTCTGGACCGCCAACAAGCCCTTGCGGAGCCCCGCGGATTTCGACGGACTCACCATCCGCACCATGACGTCGGACATCGCTGAAGAGACCTATAGAACCTATGGCGCCACAACCAGCCAGGTTCCTTTTTCGCAGGTCTACAGCGACCTTCAGTTACGCCGCATTGACGGGCAGGCCAACCCTGTTTTCGCCATTGAAGAGATGGGATTCTACGAAGTCCAGGGTGTGATGACGTTTGCCAGACCTGCCCAGTTTGTCACCTCCGTGGTTTCCAATACGTCATGGTTTGACGCCCTTCCGGAAGACCAGAAACTCTGGCTGGAAGATGCGATGGATGACGTCGCACCGCTGGCTTACGAGGTACAGGCTGAGCTCAATGCAAGCCGCCTCAATACCATCACGGAAAACAGCAGCATCCGTATAGTTGAGTTGACCGAGGAGGAGCGAGACCATTTCCGTGAGGCCAGCGGGCCGGCCCGCGAGGCCTATATACGGATGGCTGGTGAGCGCGGAGCAGCCATCCTGGACCAACTCCTGACAATGGTCAGCACAACAGAGTCCGCAACACCAGCAACGGATACGACAGCCCAGTAGCGCTATTCAGGCACCAGCCAGCTGCTTTTCGATGACAGACCCAGACAGCGATCGCCGGAAACCGCATCCATCATCTCAGCAAACCGGGTGTCGAATCCCCAGGGCGGATTCACCACCAGTAATCCGGACCCGGACATTCCGCGTTGCGGGGCCCGGTTAAGTACAACTTCGCTACACAGCACCTTGCGCACGGGCCCCTCAGACACCGCATCCTTTAACCGCTCGTGAGGGAAGCCCGCCAGAATCGGATACCAGATCAGATACACCCCATGGCGGCATTTCTGCCACGCTCGCGCCAAGGTGTTCGCCACTTCTTCATAGTCGCTTTTGATCTCGTATGAAGGGTCCGTCAGCACCAGCAACCTTGGTTGCCTGGGCGGCAGATGGCGAAGCAACCCCTTTAATCCATCCTCCTGAAAGACCTTGACCCGGGAATGCCCGGCAGCCCACTGTCCCAGGGTTTCGCCTTCGGCGGGGTGCAACTCGAAGGCGGTCAGGGTGTCCTGCTCCCGCAGGTAACGGAGGAACCAGCGCGGCGACCCCGGATAGCTCGCCAATTGCCCGCCCTTCCCCTCCCCCGAGCCCACGAGACTAGGCATGATCTCGTATGCCGTCTTCTGCTTGAAA
>CAJXOQ010000108.1 GCA_913057975.1 uncultured Marinobacter sp. | reverse complement strand
GAGATAGGAGTCCGTCTCGTGGGCTCGGAGATGTGTATAAGAGACAGGCCAGATGACGGACGGCTTCGGCAATATTGTCACCGTGATGACCATGGACAAAGCCGCCAGGGAAATCACCCTGACTGCGGAGGGCGTGGTTGATCTTACGGGCAAACCATTGACCAAAGACGACTCACCGTTTCCGCCCGAGGTGTTCCTGCGCCACACCCCATTAACCGACGCCGACAAGGCCATAAAGGCCTTTGCAAGCCAGTTCTCCGCCAACAAGCGCAGCCTGGTGCGAATGATGAACCGCATTCTCGAGTACATCGAATTCACGCCCGGCGTCACCACAGTGACCCACACCGCCGCCGAGGCCTTTCAGCAAAAGGCGGGGGTGTGCCAGGACCATACCCACGTATTCATCTCCTGTTGCCGCCACATTGGCGTGCCGGTGCGGTATGTCAGCGGTTACATCCACACGTTCAGCGATGACCACCTGGCCACCCACGCCTGGGCCGAGGCCTGGTTGGGCCACAACTGGCATACCTTTGATGTGGTGAACCTGCTGAACGTTGCCGAAAGCCATATCAAACTGGCAACCGGGCTGGATTACCGGGATGCAGCACCGGTGCGGGGTATTCGCAGCGGTGGCGGTATGGAGCACCTGCAGACTCGTGCCTGGGTCACCATGGCCGCGGAAAGCCAGTAACAAAAAGCTGTGCAAATTCCACACGCCGCTCCATGCTTTCTGCGCAGAAACGGGTAAACTGAGCGCATTCAGTACGACCCGAGGGTAGCCCCATGACCTATTGTGTGGCGATGCGCCTGGCCGACGGCCTGGTTTTCGCATCCGACTCCCGCACCAACGCGGGCTTTGACCAGATTTCGACCTTCCGCAAAATGCATGTCTTCGAACAGCCGGGGGAACGGGAACTGGTGATTCTATCGGCGGGCAACCTGGCCACCAGCCAGAGCGTGATCAGCCTGCTGGAAAAACGTGCCGGTTCCGAAGACCCCAATGTATTTTCCACCGCCTCCATGTTTGAAACGGCAGAGGTAGTCGGCAGAACCATCCGCGAGGTTATTCACCGCGACAACCCCGAGGGCAAAGTGAACCATGTGGACTTCAGCTGCTCACTGATACTGGGCGGCCAGATCCGGGGCGAAGAGGTGCGCCTGTTCAACATCTACCCCGAAGGCAACTTCATTGAAGCTACTGAAGAAACGCCTTATTTCCAGATTGGCGAGTCCAAATACGGCAAGCCCATCCTCGACCGCGTCGTGAACTATAACTCCTCGCTGGACCGCGCCTATCAGTGCGCCCTGGTTTCCTTCGACTCCACCATGAAAAGCAACCTGTCGGTGGGCATGCCGCTGGATGTGGCCATCTACCGCAATAACGAACTGAAACCCTGCTTCGTCGACCGGGTGGATGAACACAACGATTACTTCCACCAACTCCGCCAACAGTGGCACCGGGGCATCCAGGAACTGATCAGCGGTCTCCAGCCGCCGGTCATCCGCTAGGTCAGTTGCGGTAACCGGTCAGTTCCATATACCCCACACCATCGTGGGAACCTGTCACCGTCACCGGGCTTTCCCAATACGGGTAGAGCCCGGCATTCCAGTAGTCGCCGGGCGGCGCCGCAACCTGAACATCCACGTTTTGCTGTGGCATCCGCAGACGCCACTCCACAGGAACCCTGCCCTGCGGCGACACTTGCCAGTTGAGTGGGCTCAGGCTGATGTCGTTTCCGTTCAACGTTTCAACCTGCCCATCGGCGTTTATCCAGCTACCAGACACGAAGGCGCCCTGGTCTTCCCGCAGGCGAAACGCCATCAGTTTATGGCCGTCGTCCAGATGCAGGGCGAACCAGTCCCAGCCCTGCTGGCCAGCTTTCAGGAACTGACTGCTCCACTCGCGATCGAACCAGCCCTTGCCGGAAACGGCCAGGGTTTCATCGCCAAGGGTCACCGTACCCTCAATGTGCAGATCCACCAGGCTGAAATACATTGAGCCCTCGCCACTGGCGGATTTGGCACTGAACCCGTTTTTTCCATGGGGCACCGGTTTGCCGGTGTTGCTCAGGCGCAGATCGTAGCGCCAGTTACCGCCCTCAACCTGCAAATGCCACTGTTCGGAATCCGGTTGCGATACCAGCCGCCAATCGTCCAGCCATACCTGCAACGGATCCGCCCTGGCCCCGGCATGCCCCAAATCACCCCGGGCCAGCTTTTCTTCAAACCAGTGTTCACCTTCAAATGACACGGCGGCGTGTGCCATCCACGCCGCGTCCAGGGGCCAGGCACTGGCCTCTGGTGGTTCTGCATTGGCGGGTCGCGGTTTCAGCGCCTGACGGAACTGGGTCCACTGCAGCCCCAGTGATCTGCCGTCTTGGGTTTCCAGGTTAGCGGTCAGGTACCACCATTCAATACGGTGCTGCGGATGGGGGCCCCAGTCCTCGGGAAAAATCAGGGTGTCGCCTGGCGACGGCTGCTGGAATTGCGATTGCTCCACCTCGCCTGTCTGCTGCGCAAGCCCCGCGAAGCCGGTGTCATTTGCCGAATCCGTACAGCCCGCAAGGACGACCGCCAGTAGGCCGGCAACAACGCCAGTTTGGATGTTCATGGCTCCACCTGTTTAATGCTGTCCGTGTGGCCAAGCTGCCGGCGCATCAGATGGGCGATTATTAGCCCTGTCGCCACGGCCACCAAACCCAATTCAAACCAGAACAGGGGGTACAGGTCCATCGGCAATGACCACCCAAAAGCCAGGGGGTTGATGCGACTGACCAGCACCCAGGTCAGCCAGATGCCCAGCGGCAGCGCAGCAAAGGTCACTGCGAGGGTCAGCGCCACCGACAGGCGCCGGAGCTGACGCCTGACCATCAACGCAGGCAGTCCCCAAACGCCCAGCAGCTGAAAATATTTCACCCGGGTGGTGAAAAAGACCCATCCCATAATCAGCAGGGCAATCGCCGCCAGCAACAGGGTCAACAGGCTGATGGCGCGGGTAAGCATGAATGTCTGACTGAAGACCTTCGACGCCAGCGCGCGGATGCTGTCGTTGTCCCTGATGGTGAGTTCCGACGTCTGCCAGGTGTCCGACAGGCGCCCGCGGATGTCGGCCATCGCCACGCCGCAGGGTGTCACCGAAAAGCTTTGAAAGTGGGGCTTGAAAGCCGCCGGCAGCGCAGAACCGGCCATCAGAATTTCCCCCGCAGGCCGCCCGTAGTCGGCGTAGATAGCCACCACTTCTGCATTACGATTGGTATCCGCTAATCTGATGTCGAGGGTGCCGCCCACCTCAAGCCGGTAGCGCCGGGCCAACTGTTCATTGATCATTACGCCATCGGATTCAAGCTTTAGCCAGGGCTCCTCAACACTTTCCAACAGAGACCACGTTGTCACCAGATCACTGATTGGCATCAGGGCAAACAGGTCCACCGCAACACGTTCATCGCCAAGGTCGCGTTGGCTGCCGGGATCCGCCATCGCAATGCTTGCCTGGCCGCGGATCACCCGATGCCACGGCCCGATGCCGTCCAGGCTCTGCAATTGCGCAGCCGCCGAGTCGGCATCCGCGCCTGCCGGTACCTCCACATAGAACTCTGCTTCCAGGCGCTGGGCCAGCCATGTCTCGAAGGTGCCTTCAAAGGTCGTCACCAACGCCTGCACCGCCAGTACCGTGGCCACTGCAAATTGCAGTGCCACCACCGGCAATGCCAGGTGCCGGAACATCACCGCCAGTTCCCGTTGCCGCCAGCGGGCAAGTGGGTCTTGTTTTCGTGAACCTGTGCGATCGGAACGTCGCTGGGCGAGCAGCGCCAACCATCCAGGTGTCAGCCAACCGGTACCCGCAAATACCATCGCCGTCGCGGCGAAAATCCAGGCCAGGCTGGGGGCGAGGGCAACACCCGCCATTCCGACCAGAAAAACCGTAAAAGCAATTACTCGTCCTCGGCCCTGGCCAGCCATCGCCTGCCAACGCGCTGGCACCACCCAGTCCACCAGACAGACCGCCGGCACCAGAAAGAGCATGATGCCGGCCGCCCTCCAGGGCAGTGCCCCTTCGGTGCCGGCATAGATGGCCACATCAAACAGACTGTCGAGGGCCTGCCCGAAACCGCTACCCAGCATCCCGGCAAGCCTTGTCCCCAACCATAACCCCGGCACAACGCAAATACCGGTCAGCACCAACAACTCCAGTGCCAGCCACTGCGTTATCCGTTGACGGGGCACTCCGAACCGGTGCAGCAGGGAAAAGCTGCCGTGCCGCTGAGCAATCCCCAATCGATGTACGCTGCGCACCAGAAGGCCCGTAATCAGAAGCACCAGCAGGCTCAGGGCATCCAGGTTGAGCAGGAAACTGTCCGCCAGTTCACCGGTGGGAGGGCCCATGGAAAACTCACGCAGGGTATAGCCAGTTGGTAAACCCCTGTTCTCGTCCCGCACCAGCAAGTAAAGCCGGCTGCCGTACCCTTCTTTCGAAAGCTCTGCGGCCTCGCTGATATCGAGGAAAGGCGCACCGTCCAACGTGTCGGCACCTCTGCCAAAGCCAGTGTCACCGAAACACTCCATCGCCAGCGGGTCGATACCGATCACCCGCCCCTCCGGCGGCGGTCGCTGCACCTCCAACCAGGGCGCCACACACACGCCAGCCATACGCAGGGCCGCAAAATCATCCACACCCACCGGTCGCCCATCCGAGCGAATCACATGAGCGCGAGCCGCCACCGCATCCTCGCTCTGCAACAGGCTGTTGCGGGCCTGGTCGGTCAGCACCGTCACCCCGGTCCAAAGCATGGTTGCCAGCACAATCATCACCGCCAGAGCCAATAGCTGAAAGGGATGGCGGCGGTAATGGCTGACGAAGGCGCGCGCAAGCATCGTTGGTCAACCAGTCGTGCTGAGATCAAGTAAATGGTCACAGCGGGAAGCCAGTTCCCTATCGTGGGTAGCGAACAACAGCGCACAGCCGGTTTGCTGCTGCACCGTGAACAGGCAGTCTGCCACCTCATCAGCGGTGTGGCGATCCAGGCTGCCGGTGGGCTCGTCCGCCAGAATCAACGCCGGAGCCATGGCGAACACCATGGCCAACGCCGCTCGCTGGGCCTGGCCACCAGACACCTGATCCGGATAACGGTCGGCTTCCCCACCCACACCAAGGCGTTCCAGCCATCCACGCTCGCCGCCGGCAGGATGGCCGGCCAGGTGCGTGCGTAGGCGAACATTGTCCAGCAGCGAGAGGGCGGGCATCAGGTTAACGTCCTGGAACACCACGCCGATGGTGCGCCGGCGGAGTTCGGACCAGCGCATGTCAGCGCCTGCGGAAGCGGCATCGTCAAACGACTCGCCCGCAACAACGATGCGCCCGTCATCCGGTGCCTGCAGGCCACACAACAGATTCAATAAGGTGCTCTTGCCAGAACCTGATCGTCCCACAACCGCCAGGGATTCCCCCGTACAAACCGACAGGGACAGATCCGCCAGCACGGGCACCCGCTGACCACCACTGATATAACCCTTGCTTAACCCTTCTACGGCCAATACCTGGCTTCCCATCATTCGCTCCGCTGACAGTGTCTTAGATACTATACCGCCCAAATGTCCTTGTGGATCCGGACCGAGGCGTTGGTAAATTCCAATTTACGGACATAAAATCTAAGACTTTAGTCTTAATAACCCTCACTTTTTGCTGAAAATCTGATCTAATTCGCCCCACTTTACTTGTGCTTACATTACCTACACATTTTTAACACCCGGATACATTGAGTTACCGGGCCACCACAGATCTCGCCTCATGGATAGCTACAAAGAACCCCTGAAAGCCCTGGCACGCCCCTATCGAAAGGCGGTATTAAAGGCGTTGCTGGTTCTCACCATGCTGGGGGGGATTCTGTTTGCCATACTGAACCTGCTTACGGGCAGTTATCCATTGGCCATTGTCGAACTCGCAATGGGTGCTTACGCCATTCTGGTTTTCTGGGCTGTACGCGACACCCGGCATCTTGAGCGTTGGATCATTGCTTACGCCATCCCGTTTTTCACCGCCATGATGTTCGCCATGACCATCCCCAAAGCCTCGGCCACCGTACACGCCTGGGTGCTGCTGATTCCGATCGTCTCTCACCTTCTGATGGGCCGTCGGCTCGGTCTGGCTATATCCGTGTTCTACATGAGCATCGCCGGCATTATTTTCCTGCTCAGATATCACGATGAGCCGGCCATGATGCAAGCGCTGCCAGTCGCCAATATCGCCATCATCTCCCTGTGTATCCTGGTGTTCTCCCACGTATACGAAGTGACCCGGGAACAGTCACAACGCCAGCTACTCAAGATCGCCCAGACTGACACCCTCACCAGCCTTGCCAACCGGGCCAGACTGAGCGACATCTTCAAACGGGAGCAGCAACGCGCCCGCCGCTACAACACGCCAATGACCATGCTTGCGCTGGATCTGGATCATTTCAAAGCGGTCAATGACCGCTATGGCCATGAAACCGGCGATCTCGCCCTGCAACACGTCGCCCGTATATTCCGGGAATGCCTGCGTGCAACAGACCTGCCGGCACGCCTGGGAGGGGAGGAGTTCGGCATACTGCTAACCAATACCAATGGCCGGCAAGGCCTTGAGGTCGCCGAAAAAATCCGTATCGCGGTCGCCTCGACCCCGTTGACCGTCAACAACGACGTTGTCCGCCTGACCCTCAGTGGTGGCGTAGCGGAATTCGGGCCAGACGGAGAGACCCTGCGTCAGTTGGTGAGAGAAGCCGACAAGCGCCTGTACGAAGCAAAGAATCGGGGCCGCAACCTGATCATCCCGGCGGAAGCGACTGACGGCTTTCAGGAGCCGCTGGAAACAGACACGCATCGCGCCTGAGACAGAATGCCGCATCCGACTGAAGACATTCCCGCAGTAGCACCATCGAAAACCCGCTAGAATGCATGCCATGGAATGGCTGACTCACTCACAAACCGGTTTTCAACAGGCGGCGCGCTACCTTCTCACCATGCGCCTGGCCATCGTGGTCATTCAACTGATCGCCGTTGCCATCGCCGACACCATGGTAACCCTGGCCCACCGGCCAGAAGCCCTGCTGATATGCCTGCTCTATACCGTACTGGCAACCCTTGGCTGGCTCTGGTTTACCCGCCGGCCTCCCCGTTTGACGGTTACGGTCAGCCTCGGGCTCGGCCTTGATCTCTTCCTGATCAGCGCCTGGCTGTTCCTCACCGGAGGCTACACCAACCCGCTTGTCTCGCTGCTGCTGCTTCCCATTGCCGTTGCCATCATCCTGGTCCCCCTGCGCGAAAGCATTGCTTTGACGGTCATCGGTTTTGGCTTCTACACCGCCATGGTGCTGTGGCACACGCCGCTGACCCATGAACACCACGACGCCGACCTGACCCAGCTGCACCTGATGGGCATGTGGGCCACCTTTGCCATCACCGCCACCATGCTGTTGCTGGTGGTTGGCTCGCTGGCCCGTCGGTTGCGCCAAAAGCAGGGACAACTGGCCGAATTCCGTGAGAACCGGCTCCGTGATGAACAGGTGATTGCCCTGGGCCTGTCCGCCGCGGCGGTGGCGCATCGGCTGGGCACGCCATTGAACACCATGGCCCTGCTGGTGGATGAAATGAAGTCCGCGCACACAGACCCTTCGCTTGCAAACGATCTCGGGCTGATGGAGAAGCAACTGGGCCTTTGCAGCAACCACCTGCACCAACTGTCTACCGCCGCCATGCAGGCCAAGGCCGCGCATCAGGAAATCCTTCCGCTGCACTTCTGGATGATGCGACTGCGGGAGTCAGCCACACTGTTGTGGCCCGCCTCGCCCATCCACTGGCGGGCGCCGTTTCCCGACCAGCTCGTCGCCGTGGATGCCACTCTGGACCAGGCTATACTGAACCTTCTGGCCAACGCGCTGACCGCCAGCCCGTCCTGGGTGGCAGTCAGCGCTGGGGACAGCGACGAGGGGCGGGTCGCAATCGTGGTCGAGGATCATGGCAAGGGTCTCGAACTCTCACTGCAGAACACCGCCGGCGATGGCGTTGTGGACTCCGAACATGGCCTGGGGGTAGGTTTGTTCCTCTCCAACGCCACCATCCAGCGCCACGGCGGCACCCTCAAAGCCAGGGCGGACCGCACGGGCACCACCATGATCATCGACCTGCCACAGGCGCAGGACAGCACCCCGGACGGTAAGGAGGCAGAATGAACGGCCAGCCGACCTGGTTGCTGATCGACGATGATGAAGCCTTCGTACAGGTGCTCCAGCGTTCCCTGAGGCGTCAGAACATCGAGGCAGTCTGTGCCCTCAACCGCCTGGAGGCCATAGCAGCGCTGGAATCACAGACCTTTCACCGCTGCGTGCTTGACCTCAACCTGGCCGGCGAAAGCGGCCTGCAATTACTGCCGGAGCTACTGGCCCTTCAACCCGGACTGGAGGTGCTGGTACTGACGGGTTACGGCAGCATCGCCACCGCCGTGGAAGCCATGCGCCGGGGTGCCGTCAATTACCTGTGCAAACCGGTCACACTGAGCCAACTGACCGCCGGTTTCAGCCCACTGGACGGCCCACCGGCAACCCGTGAAGAACCCCCAACGGTGGAGGAAATGGAGTGGGAACACATTCAGCGAGTGCTGAACGAGCACGACGGCAATGTGTCCTCAACAGCCCGAGCGCTGAACATGCACCGGCGAACCCTGCAGCGGAAGCTTCAGAAACATTCCCGCTGGCGGAATCAGTGATACTATGAACACGCAGCCGTTGGGCGCGGGTTAAACGGCGTCAGGCCAGGCGCCGTAGCCAGGTTTCACGCCGCAGGTAGATCACCATGATAACGGCTTTCACCACTTCATCCGCAACAAAGCCGGCAAACACACCCCAAAGACCAAACCCAAGATAGAGCCCAAAATACCAGGCCACGGGCACACCGACACCGGCAAAGCCAATCAGGGTGATCACCATCGGCGCCCGGGTATCACCACCAGCCCTCAAAATGCCCGGAATAATCATCGTCAACGCCGTGGCACCGCTGTAAAGAACGCTCAGAGCCACCATCCAGATCACCCGCTCCCGGGTTAAATCGCTGATCTCGTAGAACTCCAGGAACAAGGGAGTGAGCAATGCCACGATCAATGTCAGCAACGGCAGCACCAGCAATACCATGCGGATACCCATAGCGGTATAGGCTCGTGCCCGCTGAGGATGTCGGCCACCCAGCGATTCCCCCAGGGCAATGCTGGCGGCCTGCTGCAATCCGACACCCGGAGCCAGCGAAAACCCACGAATAATCGACGCTACCAAAAAGGCCGCGTAAGCTTCCGCACCCACCCGATTAAACATCATGGTGTAAATGAACGCCGACCCCTGCCACAGAAAACCATCTACCGACAGCGGATACCCCAGGTACAGGATTCGCCTGAGCCGTTGCCACGCCAGCCCGGAGACATCCCTTACCCGGGCATTGACCGCTGGATGGCGGAGAACGGCGCGTAGCATGAACACCGCCTGAAACAACCACGCCAGCACAGTGGCGATCGCAACACCGGGAAGCCCAAGAGGCGGAAACAGGGGCTCGGTTACGCCCTGAATGGCACCGCCAAACAGCAACAGGTAGTTACCAAGGGCGTTCAAGACATTGCCATACAGGGCCAGTCGCATGGGGGTGCGGGTGTTGCCCAGGGACTGGAGAACATACATGGCCACATGGGCAATCACCAGCGCAGGCAACCCCAGCCCGATGATCCACAGGTAGCCATAGCCAATGCCCGGCAGCCCGGAGCGCTCCGCCGGAGCACGGAACAGGTCCGTAGTCAGCAAAGCCAGAAGCGACTCGCCAAAGACAATATAGAGAGCCCCAATGGCCACGCCCGTAAACAGGCCTGCGGTCAGCAGGGTTGCCAGGGTCTCTCGGATCTCGGCGTGCTTCCGGGCGCCACGCAACTGGGCGGTAATCACGGCACCACCCTCAGTCAGAGCCGCATAGCAGAGTACCACCAGGAAGTTCAGCTGCAGGCAGATTCCCAGCGCAGCGATGGTCTGCTCACCGAACTGACCCACCATCAGGTTGTCCACCACGCCGGTGAGCTGAAACAGGTAGAACTGGATAATGATGGGCCAGGCCAGGGTCATCAACCGCTGGCGCACGGGGCCTGAACTGGGGACCATAGGCCGTTCCGGAAAGGGTATTGCCGAATACTAACAAGCCGGGCCTGGCTTGCAGTCCTCCCCGAACGCTATTTGGGGGGCGTAGGTTGCTCCATTCCGGTTTCGCTGCACAGTGGCTCAAAAGCTGCCTCACAACCTGGCCATTTGCCGTCTCAGCCACTCGATCATAGCCCGTTTTCTCGGACCGAAATCACGCCCCTCCGGATAGAGAAGATAATACCCCTCATCGTCAGGAAACTCGATTTCATGAAGCAGTTGCAACTCGTTCCTGGCAAGGTGGGCCTCAACCAGGATTCGCGGCGCAATACACACGCCCTGACCCGCCAAAGCCGCATCTATCGCTAGGCTTGTCTGCTCAAATCGCAGTACCTTGTCAGCGTCATCCAAGTTCGCGTGGCGGATCAGCTTTTCCCAGTTTCGGTGGGCATCATCAATAAGCCGGTGGGACGGCAGATCCGTCAGCGTTTGGACTACGGAATTGGCCATGGCATAGGACGGACTGGCAACAGCACAAAGCTCCACCGCCGCCAAGCATTCCGCGTGAAGCCCTTTCTCGAAGGGTGGGCTGGAAAACCGGACCACGAAGTCAGCTCCGTCGGGACCAAAGCTCGCACGCGTTTCACTAGCGGTAATCCGTAGTTCTATATCAGGACACGCCTCGCGAATAGCATCCATCCGCGGCAGCAGCCATTTTGAACCAAACGACGGCGGGACACTGATCACTAAATGCTGGGTCCTCGCCATGAGTGTCCGGGTGGACTCATCAATGATCCCTAGAGCCGTCCGGACGGACTGGTGGTAGGTCTGGCCCTGTGCGGTCAACTGAAGACCACGTGGCTGCCGGGAAAACAGTATCACCCCCAGATCGGACTCGAGACGCCGGACGCGCTGGGCAACGGCACTTTGCGTCAAATGCAGTTCCTCCGCAGCAAGCCGAAAGTTCTGGTGCCGGGCAACCGACTCAAAAATACGCAAAGCATTAAGGTTTGGAAGCATGTTACGCCAATCGTGACTGTAGATTCTCTACAGGCTAGCACAAGAAGATCTCACTGGTAGATGACGATTGAAGCGTGCAACCTGTAGCGCATGAACAAACAGCCTATCGGTAGGCATCAGAGGGATAACAGGATGCAAAAACATGCAACGTATCTCGCTTTCTTAGCGCTCGGCGTGATTTGGGGCAGTAACTTCATTTTCATGAAGTGGGCTGCTGACTTTATCAGCCCAATCCAGATCACCTTACTTCGGGTAGTTTTCGGTTTTATTCCGCTATTTTTCGTCGCCCTGCTGACGAAATCCCTAAGTTGGGCCCACCTGCGGCATGGGCACCACTTTATCGCAATGGCACTGCTGGCTACCGCACTTTATTACCTCGCCTTTGCCAAAGGCACTGCGCTGCTGCCCTCAAGCATTGCAGGTATGTTAAGCGGATCGATTCCCCTGTTTACCTTTCTTGCCGCCCTGGTGTTCCTGCGAGATGAACCGGTCAACGTTCATTCCGTCAGCGGCACGTTGCTCGGCTTTATCGGCGTACTATTGATTGCCAAACCCTGGCATGCCGGCGCCGGCCAGATTAACCCGGAAGGCGTACTCTATATGGTTGGCGGAGCTCTCAGTGTCGGATTATCCTTCGTCTATGCACGCAAATTCGTCAAACCACTGAAGCTTAACCCCATAACCCTGGCCACTTACCAAACTGGAATTGCAATGGGTATGTTGCTTCTGACAACCGATATGGGCGGTATAGGTTCCGTATTCGATGATACCAGAGCCATGCTTGGACTCATTCTGGGCCTCGGCATTCTCGGCACCGGTGCGGCGTATATCATCTATTACTTTCTAGTCAATCAGATGGGCGCGATTGCAGCGTCAGGCGTTACTTATATTCCGCCTGTTGTCGCACTGACCATTGGTGCCGTGCTTGTGGGCGAGGAGGTCAGAAGTCTAGATATACTGGCTATGGGGCTAATTTTGACCGGGGTCTGGCGCGTGCAAGTCGCTCGCCAGAACGCCCCCTGATTCTGCATGCCGCCTTGACTGAACTGGCAGGACCGACGGCGACGATCAAGAAATAGGCCCCAGCAAGGTCACCAATGGGTTTCTCGAACGGAGGCGGCTTGCGGTATGGATTTTCAGCTATCAGCGCTAACAGTTCCTGAGCTTTTAGTTTGAGGCCACTGGCGGCCAACTTCTTTGCATCTTTCTGGGCTTGCCTGGTGTAAACCAACTTCCATGTCACCAGTCCAGCTCCTCATCGCATTCATCCACGGGGGTATCCATCCCCTCACGAATAGACTCTCGCATACCTGGTACGAAGAGTAGGTAGAGCGTTTCCTGGATGGCCGACCAGTCTTCCTCGGAAACCAGGACGGCTTTGTTCCGCTTACCCATAATGACAATTGGCTGATGGGACTCGGCAGTTTCATCAATCAACCGATAAAGGTTGCTGCGCGCCTCAGTTGCTGTGATTCCGGCCAGGGCGTCAGGTGGAGCTCCACCGCGTACTACAGCGCCTTGTTACACATGGCTATGGCGCAATTTCAGGAAGCATAACTGTGATCTGCTTTAGCGAATGGGTGCCAATATTAAATTCGACATGAATACACATATCTTCCCGATCGAAGCGCAGCCAAGGACCATATTTCCCCAATAATTCAATCTCTTTTTCTTCACCTGTTCTATCAGGGGCGCCAAGAAGACTCACTACATCATCTGGTGTCCTCGAACCCTCAAGACCAAATGGCAAAGATGATGATGGTTTAGCTTGCAGGAAAATGGTCTCAACTACCCCATTGGTATCCAAGTTCATCTTCCATAAACCGTTTGTAGACTCGACGTGATGGAAATACACACCGTGCCCCTCATCCTCTTCCATTACAGTTCGCGTGAAAGAGTCGTCCTCTTCAGCAGTAAAGGTTTTTCCAAGAAGATCTATGACATTCAACATATCGTGTAACGCTATGCGCAGCGGCCGGTTTGTTGCGCGCAGCGTGACAAACCGGTCCGACTGACGCTACTGGTTAAAACAGATTCAAGCATCTGAGCTACCTCCCAAATCAATGGTAGGAAGGAACAACTTGTGCTCATCGGCACTATCCGGTTTATGAACTTCTTCGTATAGAATATCTACATCACAATTGATGTTGTGAACCGCTTTGAAATTTTCATAGCCCGAGGCATGTATTTTATTTACACGCTTCCCTATATGACTCAAATTCTTAAACTCGATCTTCACCAATACGCAATCTTCAGGATGGGGTATAGAGCCAACGTCTAGACTTAGGTGAGTTTTTGATTTAGAGCGATTTACTTCCCATCCAGGAAAGCTAAAACGTTGTGCCAAAATTTGCCTGTCATTGGGGGTAGCCGCAGGAGAACCGTACAGTCCAGCATATGCCACAGTCATTGTTGCCGTAACAACCTGAAATCTGGTTCGCACCTGTATAAGATTTAAGTGGTTACGGCCGATCTCAAGAGGCTCATAGAAATATAGGTTGTAACCAACGACTGGAGAAACAGCTCCCACTTCAAGGTTTTCTTGCTGCGCCTTTTCATAACACTTGTGAGAAAAAGTACTCAATAAATTCGTAAATATCTTTTTCTCCTCTAGAAGATCAATCAGCTTCTTCTCGCTAAGATCTATTTTTGGCATTGCTGGATCAAAAAATACATCAATTTTTGGCATTAAAAGCCTAACATAATGTCCGTAGACAGTAGTAAAT
>CAJXOQ010000107.1 GCA_913057975.1 uncultured Marinobacter sp. | reverse complement strand
ACGAGATAGGAGTCCGTCTCGTGGGCTCGGAGATGTGTATAAGCGACAGACGTCACCCTGATCAACCTGACGCGGTTTCTTCTGGCGCTCAACTGGAGCCTGAACCTTTCCAACGGACAGGGTATCGACATTCGGGACCGGGTTATTACCCAACTGAACGCTGCATTACCCAATCTGGACACACCTATCGATTTCAACGTCCCCGAAAGCGACTTCGCCAAAGGTGGCAACTCTCCGTCTCCCGCCAACCAGTTGCTTCAAAGCATCTGCTTCTACCCGGCCGACGATGAGCTCTGCGAAGATCCGCCCACCGAAGCGCAAGTCGCCAACGCGGACCCTCGCCCGGACGAAGAAGAGGACCGTGACGAAGACGTCGAGTATCGGGAGGACCTGCAAAGCAAACGTGATCGCATCCTCAACGCCGTCCGCAGCCTTGAGGATGTCGACGTCGAGGACGCTGAGGGTTATCTCACGCGGGAGCTGGATACCATCACCACCCGGCTGGGCAACCGTTATTATCTGGACGACTATGTGGCGGAGTTCCCCGCTTCGGATACCACCATCAAAACCGTTCGGGTACGCAAGATCGCCGATCAGCCGCAACTGGACACCATCGAAGCCATCAGCACCCGCGATCAGGATGTGGTGGTACATTCCTTTGGTTGGCAGTCAGCGTCGGTGGAGTATTTTGTTGCGGGAGAATCTGGTGGGGAATCCGAGCTGTTGGTGAACTTCCGTCCCGAAGGAAACTACCGATGGGTGAAGAAACAGCTCAGGGTGCTTATTCAATAATTGCTTATTCATCGGAGCCGTATCAGCCGCCCACAATGCGTGCCAGGCTCCAGCGGGATTCCGCACCAGTTACATCGTAGTGCTCCGGGTTCAACCCTTCCGTGCCATGGGGCAGGCACTCGGCCACTGTCAGGGTATCGTGCGCGCCCCGACCATCGTTGTATTTTGCAAGGTCCACGATCCGGGCGGACTTCAATGGCCGGTGATCACGGTCCATCATCACCATAACCTTCGGCCACAACCGACGCTCCGGCGCATGGGAAACTACAATGCCGCGTTGCCCGTCGTTCAGCTCTACCAGGCTGCCGGTGGGGTAAATGCCAATGGCCTGGATAAACTGCTCCACCAGGTCTTCCTGAAATTCAATGTTGCGCATCTCGTACAACAGTGTCACCGCGCGGGCCGGCGTCATGGGCTCAGCTGCAGACCGTGGGCTGATCAGTGTCTCGAAATACTCCGACAGCCCCGCCACCTTGGCCAGTAGTGGAATCCGGTCGCCCCGGACACCCTCCGGGAAACCGGATCCGTTATGCCGTTCACGGTGGCCCTGCACAACACTGAGAACAGCGCGGGACAAGCTGCTGTCTGCAAGCTTCGCAACACTGCGCTCTACATAAGTGCGGTACACGGCGAAATCGTCTGAATCCAGCTTACCCTCATTGGCGAGGATACGGGCTGGAAGATCCAGCTTACCAACCTGGGACAGCAGGCAGCCCAGCCCAAGATGATTCAGAAGGCCTTCGTTCAGGCCCAACTGACGACCACACACCAGCGCCCACACAGCCATATTCAGGGAATGCCGATAGGTGTAGTTGTCGTGCTGTCGGGTGCGGCTGAGCCACAGCATGGCGTCCGGGTTGCGGACAACACTGGAGACCATTTTCTGGGTGACGATAGCCACCCCCCGGAAGTCAGGCGTTTCGTCCTGACGGATGGCTTCAAAAACCTGATTCAGCGACGCTTCCGCATCGACCATCAACTTGCTGGACACCTTCAGCTCTCTGCGCATGGTCGTTGAGGATTCGTACTTGACCGGCTCCTTGATGTTGAGCGGCGGCAACTGGACCGATTCGCGTTCATGTCCGAGGCGTTTGGACGGACGGCTGAAAGCGCGCTTTCCCGGTTTGGTCCGTTCGATGGCCTCGCGAACCTCGGCCTCATCGACAATCACCCACTTACAGTGGGTAACCAATGAACGCACGTCATCCTGCGAGCGGATATGAAAGCCCTGGATGGGGAAAGGTGTCTGATGCCACGGGCGATCAAGATCCGACACAAACATGCCGATCTGCAGATCGTGTACAGCAATTTTCTTTTGGCGGACTCCCACGGGACACCTCTACACGTGCACGAATCGATAATCACTATTGTGACGCCCGCTCAGAAAGAGTCCATTACATTTTTGTAGTGCGAAGTAACCGGAACGCGACAGGGAGTAACGAAAACTATCAGCAGGCAACAAAGTGTAGCAATGTGACACCACTCACATTACTGGCATGTGTTAACCGGGCTATTCATCGTCACAAACCGAATCGTCCAGTTCCGGCGGCCGGGCGTTGAGTGATCCACGGGGGGATTTACGGCTATAGATAGTGTAAGGCACTGTGGAAGCGCGGATGTAGTCGACGTTCTCAGCATCATCGCTACTGCCACGAACGGTCTTGATGGGCTCACAGGACACCAGGAGATCCAGTGATGAGTTGATGTCTGTGATGCGAGCCTCTGGATCATCGGCGTTTATCGTCATGCAGAGCTTGTCAGCCGTTGGCTCTCCCGTGCGGGCGATACGGTCCAGCCCCTCGCGACCACAGGCCCGGATACCCTCACCGCAGGATTCGACGGCGGCGTCTTCATGACTGTCATCCACCAAGCGCCATTCACGGGCACTGCATTGGGTTTCAACGGTAACGGGTGTGGACTGGTTGTCAGCCACCCACCAGCCGGGGTATTCAGCAGTCTGCCACGTCAATTTTACCTGGCGGTCTTCGCCAGCCGAATTCTCAGCGGGGAACACCGCATAATGGCTGTAGTAGGATGCGCACCCACTCAGGAAAAGTGGCAGAACCGCGACGATGAGCCGCATAGGGAAGACAGATCTGTTGAATGTCATTCAGGTGAAAACCGTCTATTCATCCGCAAACTGTAGGCCAAAACCGTCGTTGGTCTTGCGCACCACCACCATGTCCAGCACGGGAGCAGGCACCGGCAGGCCCTGCACCTGAACCTGAACACTGTCACCGATCGACGGTTCGAAGGGTTCGGTGTCGACGACAATAAAAACGCCGCCATCGGAAATGTCCCTGGTTGAGAACACGAATTCGCCAAGCTCTTCATGGGTAACCCGAACCTTCGCACTCATTGCCGTGCGACCGTATACTCTTCGATCATTCCCAACCATAGTCTGTAAGCCCACCACTTTTTACATAGTTTTTATAGTCTTCCGAAGCATAACACCATTTTCGCGATAAGTTGGCAACGGTGTATTGACAGTCAGCGCAACACAAATGAGAATAGTTGGCATTGTTAACTACCACTACGTCTCACTACACGTCAAAAGATCACCCCTTACCCAAAACCAATAAAGGAATACCTACCATGAAAATGAAACTTGCAGCGACTGCCATCGCAGCAGCCTGCGCACTGCCCCTGCAGGCCAGCGCAGACGGTGAGGTCAACATCTACTCCTACCGCCAGGCTTACCTGCTGGAACCGCTGCTGAACGCGTTCCAGGAAGAAACCGGCATCGAAACCAACGTGGTCTTCGCGAAGAAAGGCCTGGCCGAACGCCTGGAGCGCGAAGGCCGCAACAGCCCGGCAGACCTGGTGATGACGGTGGATATTTCCCGCATCAACGAGCTGGTTGAACGCGACCTGGTAGAAGGTGTCGAGAACGGCACTCTGCAGGAAAACATTCCTGAAAACCTGCGTCATCCTGACGGCAAGTGGTTCGCCCTCACCACCCGCGGCCGGCTGATCTATGCCTCAAAGGAACGTGTTGAAGAAGGCGAGATCACTACCTACGAGCAATTGGCGGATGAAAAGTGGGATGACCGCATCTGTACCCGCAGCGGCAAACACCCTTACAACATTGCCCTGTTCTCCTCCATGATCGCCCACCATGGCGAAGAAGCTACCGAAGAGTGGCTGGAAGGCCTGAAAGACAACCTGGCACGCAAGCCCCAAGGCGGTGACCGTGACCAGATCAAGGCCATCCATGCCGGCGAGTGCGACATTGCCATCGGTAACAGCTATTACTACGGCAACATGCTGAACGACGAAAACCAGCGCGAGGCCGCCGAGTCCGTCCGCCTGGTGTTCCCCAACGCATCTGGACGTGGCACTCACATCAACATCAGCGGTATCGCCCTGACCAAAAGTGCGCCCAACCGTGACAACGCCATCCGCTTGATGGAGTTCCTGTCAGAGCCCAAGGCACAACAGATTTACGCCGAGGCCAACACCGAATACCCGGCCAACCCTGACGTTAAGCCCTCCGGCATGGTGGCTGAATGGGGTGAGATCAATCCGGACGACCTGTCTCTCCAGGAAATCGCGGAGAATCGCAGTGCAGCGGTGAAAATGGTTGATCGCGTCGATTACGACAACTAAACCAGCCATGTGTTGAAAAAGCCGGGACTCAGGTCCCGGCTTTTTTGTACAATCCGCACCCTATTCCCAATTCACCCAAAGGAAACCTATGTCCGAGGCCATTGAACAGACCGGGGCGAGTTACCCCCTGCTGGCAAAACGGACCTCGAAACGCTGGCTGATCACCGCCGCAGTGACCACCGCCATCGTGGCGCTTCCGGTACTGTCGGTGCTTATCCTGGCGCTGTTTCCGGAAGAAAATATCTGGCCTCACCTGCTGGACACCACGCTTCCCCGCTATCTGGTCACCACACTTCAACTCATGGCCGGCGTAGCTTTCATCACGTTGGTTATCGGCCTCGCCACCGCCTGGGCAGTCACCATGTGCGACTTTCCCGGCCGCAAGTTTTTTGAATGGGCCATGCTGCTGCCCTTTGCGGTGCCTGCCTATGTCATCGCTTATGTCTATACCAGCCTTCTGGACTACGCCGGGCCCGTTCAGACCGCCATGCGGGACTGGTTTGGCTGGCACAACGCGGCCGACTACTGGTTCCCCGAAATCCGCAGCCTGGAAGGCGCCACCCTGATGATCGGCCTGGTGCTCTATCCCTATGTGTACCTGCTGGCACGGGCCGCGTTCCTGGAGCAATCCCCTTCCCTGTTTGCGGTCAGCCGTAGCCTGGGGCATTCCGCCATCAGCACCTTCTTCCGGGTGGTGCTGCCGATTGCCCGGCCAGCCGTTGCCGTTGGCCTGTCGCTGGTATTGATGGAAACCCTTAACGATTTCGGTACGGTGGATTTCTTCGCGGTACAAACCCTGACCGCCGGCCTGTTCGACACCTGGATGAACCTGGGTAATCTTGGAGGCGCCGCGCAAATCGCCACGACCATGCTGGCCTTCGTCGTCATCCTGGTGACTCTGGAGCGCTATTCCCGGCGCAAACAGCAACAGTTCGCGGCGCGGGACAACCGCGAACCAATCCGCCGCTTCACGCTGTCACGCCCGCGCCAGTGGGTCTGCGTGGCCGTCTGCGCCGTTCCAGTGATCTTCGGTTTCCTGCTGCCAGCCGCCACTCTTGGCCACTATGCCTGGGAATACTTCGACGAGAGCTGGAACCCGGACTTCGTCCGTAACACCCTGAATAGCCTGTTCCTCTCGGGAACCGCCGCGCTGACCACGCTGATCATTGGTGTCACCCTCGCCTACAGCCGCCGCCTGCACGATACCCGGGGTATGCGCGTGATGATGCGGCTGTCCAGCCTGGGCTACGCTATGCCGGGCGCCGTGCTCGCAGTGGGTGTGATTGTGCCGCTGGCCGGTTTCGACAATTGGGTGGATGGTATCCTGAGGGACAGCTTTGGTGTCAGCAGCGGGCTGCTGCTCAGTGGTACTGCCTTTGCGCTGGTGTTCGCCTATACCGTACGCTTCCTGGCGGTCTCCGCCGGCAGTGTCGAAAGCGCCCTGCAGAAGATCACCCCCAACATGGACATGGCCTCCCGGTCCCTCGGCCATTCACCGGGCAACACACTGCTGAAGGTTCACTTACCGATGTTGCGGGGTACCTTGATTACGGCGGCATTGGTGGTGTTCGTGGACTGTATGAAGGAACTGCCGGCGACGTTAATCCTGCGGCCCTTTAATTTTGAAACCCTGGCCACCTACGTGTATCAGTTTGCCTCGGACGAGAAGCTGGCCCACAGTGCCCTGCCGGCATTGATCATCGTGCTGGCCGGCATCATTCCGATCATCCTGATGAGCAAGTCCATTTCCGACACCCGGGCCATTAGCTGACGTTCGCCGCCTTCGTGCGGCAGCCGGGAATTCCGTCTAGATCACCGAACGGGAATGCGCGCCCTGAACCACAAAACGGCCCTGGAAAACCGCAACGGGTTCTCTGACGGGTTCCGTGGTGGGCGTGCCGCAGTACACTTCAGCAATCAGGGAAAGCCGGCCTTTGCCATGACGGGCCAGGCTTTTTCGGAATCGGTCAGGGACTTCACCGCCGGGGAGGCGGCACAGGGCGAAGAAGTTGGTGTCCACCGGTTCAATGTGCTCGATCTCACCCACCTGGATCACCACGTTTCCGGCCAACCCCAGGTCGGTCAATACCAGTTCAACCAGCCCCCAGGCGGAGATCACCGCAACCGAGTAGACACTCCCCCCGAAACCCGTCCCCTGATGGTTATGGTTGGGTGCCAGTGGAGCACTGACCAACAGCGCGTGGCCGTCGTAGGAAACCAGCTCCACGCCCAACGCTTCCGAGAGCGGAATCATGTCATAAATGCGTTTCTGAAACCGGGCTAACTGAGTCATATTCCCTCCTGAATATGTCTTCAGTTTATGCCCGTTTCAGCGCTTTCCCTATGCGACTTACGTCGGTTTTCTCTACTGCCAGATGACCGGCTGCCGCTTGGCGTACCAGGTGTCCACATTCTCCTGATAGGCATCCTCCACCACATTGCGCTTCAGTTTCAGCGTCGGTGTCAGGAAGCTGTTCTCGATGGACCATTCATCGCTCACCACGGTAATGAACGCCAGCTGCTCGTGAGGGTCCACGGTCTTGTTCACGTCCGTGATCAACTGCGTGAAGCTGGCCTCGATGTCCTTGCGGAACGCTTCATCGGCCATCTTCGGACGAATCTCTTCGCCCAGCAGCACGAGCGCATGGGGTTGCGTCTGGTTGGCACCGGACACGCACACCATCTCGATGGCCTCATGGGACATCAGGCGGTTCTCGATTGGCGCGGGGGCAACGTACTTGCCCTTGCTGGTCTTGAAGATTTCCTTGATGCGGCCAGTGAGCTTCAGGCGGCCCATCTCATCGATTTCGCCCTTATCGCCGGTTTTGAGGAAACCATCCTCGGAGAAGGTGTCGCGGGTTTTCTCTTCGTCTCTGTAATACCCCATCATGGTGGCCGGGCTCTTCACCAGCACCTCGCCGTCGTCGCTGATCTTCATTTCCACGCCGGGCAGCGCTTCACCCACGTAGCCGGTGCGGGAACGGCCGGGCTTGTTCATGTGGGAATAGGCAAAATTCTCGGACATGCCATAGCCTTCCAGCAGTTCCAGCCCCAGGTTTCGGTACCAGTCCAGTACATCGTTGGACAGGGGTGCGGAGCCACTGCCCGCCAGTTTGACCTTGTTCAGGCCCAGCCCCTTGAGCACTTTCTTCTTGATCACCTTGTTCAGCAGCGGAACCTTCAGCAGCTTTTCCAGCTTCTCTTTGGGCAGCTTCTGCAGAACGCCGTGCTGGAACTTCACCCACAGGCGGGGCACTGACAGGAACAGCGTCGGCTGTGCCCGCTGCAGATCCTGGACAAAGGTATCCAACGACTCGGCAAAGAACAGCTGGAAACCGGAGTACAGCGAGCCCAGTTCTACAAACGTGCGCTCGAAAACATGCGCCAGCGGCAGGTAGGACAGCATGCGCTCGTCCGCGCCCACACCCAGTACCTGGGCGCCGCCAACTGCCGCAAACGCCATATTGTGGAAACTCAGCATGACGCCCTTTGGCCGACCAGTGCTACCGGAGGTATACACGATCGTCGCCATCTCTTCCGCGTCGCGCTGGATGTTTTCCTCCAACGGAGGGTACTTGCCAACGAGGTCGTCCCAGGTTTCAAAATCGTTGGGCGGGCTCAGTGGGTAGGAAATACAACGCACAGACTCCGGCACCCCGGACTTCATCATGTCCCAGTCATCCAGCTTGCCAACGAACAGAACCTCGCATTCGCTGTGGTTAAGGATGTAGTTCACCGTATCCGCGTTCAGGGTGGGATACAGCGGCACGGAAACATGGCCAGCCATCCAGATGGCCCAATCCGACATAATCCACTGCGCGCAGTTCTTGGAAATGATCCCGACCCGGCTCTTCTCCGGCAGGTTCAGGGATTTCAGGTACGAGGCCATCCGGCGGGCTTCGTCCACCGCGCGCTTCCAGGTGTATTCAACCACCTTGCCGTCGCCAATGGGCTGAGTCAGGTACAGGGAATCCGCTTTGGCGTGTTCCCAGTGATAAACCATATCCAGGGGGAGTTTGTCAGTAGTGTCCATGGACCTTCCTTGCGTTGTGTTATTTTTGAGTTATCAGTGTTTTTATTATGTAAGGGCTGCACTGCATTAGACTTTAGTAGCCTATTTCACCACAGCCGTCACCATCAAAACGTGACAGAACTAAAACTATTCCACTTCACATGTACTTTTGGCCGGCATATTGCCGCGCAAATCCCTGTAAAAGGTACCTTCCCTTACCCATCAATCCAATAGCCTGTGATAAACTCCCGCCCCATTATTAAACGCGCGTTCGATCTCCCGGCGCGCCAAACAGTCTGAACAGACCCGGAGACCGGTTTATGGCCAACAAGATTCTGCGCACGCTGATCGGCACCGCCCTGCTGGCAATGGCTGCCATTGCACCCGCCATTGCACAGAGCGACGAACAGCGGGTGGTCGCCATCACCCAGATTGTGGAGCATCCCGCTCTGGATGCCGTTCATCAGGGCGTACGGGACGAACTGGAAGCACAGGGATACAAGGACGGCGAACAGGTTCGCATCATGCACGAAAGCGCCCAGGGCAACGCCGCCATCGCGTCACAGATTGCCCGCAAATTCGTGGGTGAAGGCCCGGACGTGATCGTCGCCATCGCCACGCCGTCGGCACAGACCATGGCCGCCGCCGCTCGCCAGACTCCAGTGGTCTTCTCCGCAGTGACCGACCCGGTCGGCGCTAAACTGGTAAAAAGCCTGAAGGCTCCGGGTGCCAACATCACCGGCGTGACCGACATGCTGCCCATCGAACGCCACCTCGACCTCCTCGAGCGGGTGGTGCCAGACGCCAAACGCATCGGCACCGTCTACAACCCCGGCGAAGCCAACGCCGTGGCATTGGTGGAGCTGCTTGAAGAGCGCCTGCAGGCCCGTGACATGGAACTGGTCAAAGCCGCCGCCACCAAGACCTCGGAAGTGCTCGGTGCCGCCCGCTCCCTGGTAGGCAAAGCGGACGCCATCTACCTGACCACCGACAACACCGTGATCAGCGCAGTAGAAGCGGTCATCTCCGTGGGCGAGCGCGCCAGTATTCCGGTATTCGCCGCTGACACCGCCACCGTCAGCCGTGGCGCCGTTGCTGCCCTCGGCTTCGACTACTACGACCACGGCCGCCAGACCGGCGGCATGGTGGCTCGTATCCTGGAAGGTGCCAACCCCGGTGACATGGATGTGGAATCCGTGGACACCCTGGAACTGTTCGTGAACCCCGCTGCCGCAGAGCGCATGGGCATTACCCTGTCCGACGACCTGATCAGCGATGCGAAAAAAGTCGTAAACAGCGACAAGTAACCCACTGTTAGCGGGCGGCCTCACAAGGGCTGCCCGTTTTCATTTACGGTGACCCTATCCCATGCTTAGTAACATTGCCTTTTACGGCGCCATTGAAACCGGCCTGATCTACGGGCTGGTGGCCTTCGGTATCTACCTTTCCTTTCGCGTACTCGACTTCCCGGACCTGACCGTGGACGGCAGCTTCCCCCTCGGCGCTGCCGTGGCAGCCGTCCTCATCATTGAAGGCGTTAACCCCTGGCTGGCCACCGGCGCCGCCGTTATCGCCGGCATGGGTGCCGGTGCGGTAACCGCCCTGCTGAACGTCAAGCTCAACATCCTCAACCTGCTGGCGTCCATCCTCACCATGATCGCGCTGTATTCGGTGAACCTGCGCATCATGGGCCGGCCCAACATCGCCCTGCTCACCGAGGAAACCGTCCTCACACCCTGGTACGATCTTGGCCTGGCCTACCATCAGGTGCCGGTACTGTTATTCATCATCGTGGTAATGGTAAGCCTGTTCCTGCTGTGGCGGTTCATGAAATCCGAAACCGGGCTGGCCATGCGCGCCACCGGCGCCAACCCGCGAATGGCCCGTGCCCAGGGTATCGCCACCGGTGCCATGATTGTGCTGGGCGTTGCCGTCTCCAATGGTTTGGTGGGCCTAGCCGGTGCCCTGTTCGCCCAGAGCCAGGGCGCTGCAGACGTCACCATGGGTGTGGGCGTGATCGTCATCGGCCTGGCCTCCCTTATCGGTGGTGAAGCCGTGCTTACGCCGTCCAGTGTTCTCCGAGCCCTGATTGCCTGTGTGATCGGCGCCATCGTCTACCGCCTGGCCATCGCCCTGGCGTTGAATGCGGACTTCCTGGGGCTACAGGCCCAGGACCTGAACCTGATCACCGCCGTGCTGGTCACCCTGGCCATTGTGCTGCCAGGTGTTCGCACGTCCGTTGCCGCGCGGTTGACCCGCAAAAAGGCCTGAGGAGGAAGCATGATTACAGCAACCGACCTGACCCTGACCTTTGGCAAGGGCACGCCGCTTGAAAACCCGGCTCTCCGAGGCATGAGCCTGACCGTCAACCAGGGCGAATTCGTCACCGTAATCGGCAGCAACGGCGCCGGCAAATCCACCTTCCTCAACGCCCTCGCCGGTGAGGTCATGGTGGACAACGGCAACATCATCGTCGACAACCAGGACGTGACGAAGCTGCCCACCCACAAACGCTCCGGCCGTGTTGCCCGCGTTTTCCAGGATCCGCTGGCGGGCACCTGCGAAGGCCTGACCATCGAGGAAAACCTCGCCCTGGCCATCAAGCGCGGCCAACGCCGTGGATTGAGCGCGGCGGTCAAAGCACGCTATCTGGACCAGTTCAAAACCAGCCTGGCCTCGCTCAACCTGGGCCTGGAAAATCGTCTGGGTGACAAGATGGGCCTGCTCTCCGGCGGCCAACGCCAGGCTGTCAGCCTGTTGATGGCCAGCCTGACACCCTCCGCCATCCTGCTGCTGGACGAACACACCGCCGCGCTGGACCCGAAAACCGCATCCTTCGTGCTGGACCTGACCACACAGATCATTGAAGAACAGAAGCTCACCGCGCTGATGGTCACCCACAGCATGAAACAGGCGCTGGAAGTGGGCGACCGCACGGTGATGCTGCATCAGGGCCAGGTGGTATTCGACATCGCCGGCCAGGACCGGGAAGGACTGGAAGTGAAAGACCTGCTGGAATTGTTCGAGAAGCAGCGCGGGCTGGAAGTGGACGACGACAGCCTGCTGCTGGGCTGATCACGTTCGCCGGAGGACTCGTCTGCGGGGCACCTTGCATGCCCCGCAGACGACTTGGTCACTAGTGACCGTACACCCGCATCTGGGTATTGGTGATCGCCAGGTCATCAATGAAGATCTGGCCGATCGAGGCCTGCCCCACAATCACCTCCTGCATACCGATGTCCGCCGCAAAGCTGGGCATATCGATTGCCAGGGCCGAACCACCGTCTGCACGCTGGCCGTTGTAGATGTACAGGTCCACTTCCGCGAACAGGTCCAACACGCTCGGGAAGGTCTGGTCGTAGTCCGCACCGGTTAATGAAAGGCCACGAATGCCCACGGCCGCAAACGGAACATCGAAATCCATCACCTCAATCGCAAACGCAGAACGCAGTCTCATGACGTTGGTGTCTGTATCAATGTGAATAGAACCACGCCCCAACACACCTTCAATGAACAGGTTGTCCATCAGCGCCGTGTTCTGACCGCCCTGCCCCCACAATTCCCACGCACCGGAGGTGACACGGAAATCAATGGCGTTGAAGTATTGCGGGCGGATATTGATGGCCGCATCGCCGTCGGCAAGCACGTCAATATCGATACGGATGTTGTCCAGCAGGTCATTTGAATCAGGACCACCCAGGCCATTGAAGCCAAAGAAGTCTGTCCGTTCCGCGCCGCCGATGCTGATATCGCTGATCGTCAGCGACCCTTCATCGGTATAGATAAAGCGGTCCATATTGATCTTGGTTTCCAGCTCAATGGACACACCGGCCTGGCCGGTAATGTTCCCCATTGCGCTGTCCTCCAGCATCACAATGTCTGCCATTGCGGCAGCAGGCAACCCTGCGACGCCCAGCGCAAGCAGTGTTCGTTTCAGGCCTTTCATTATTATGTTCCTTTTATAGTAGTTTTCACTTCCTGTGGGCCACTACCTCTTACGACGCCACATCACTACTTTAGCGACAGGTATAAAACGGGTACGTGCACCGGTCACATTTAACTGACCTTTTGAACTTTTTTCAGATTTTTTGCTGCACAGTTTTTGACCACAACATCTAGTGGTTTTAAGAAAAACGCCTCAAGACGGCGTTTCTACGGGCATTTCATGATTTTCAAGCATTCATCCATTGATTTTCTTTCGCGATGGGCCGCAATCTATAGTTGTCTTCTTATTCACAGACCACTATATCCTGTTATACTCATTCCATATTCACCCATATATAGGGTTTACTCGGCCAGCCAACCACAAGCGGCGCACCAGTGGACCACGCGGGTGACCATCTTTCCTGAAAACCCGCTGCTGTGCCCTTTCCGGGGTTGGCAGCGGGTAATAAAAACACCAGATCTAGTGTTTTACCGGATCTGAAGCACAACCGGCCTTCCGGGCCGAGACATCTTAACGACACATGGGGTATGGCCGGCTGCGGTTTGCAGCGGTCATCAAAAGACATACCGGACATCCGAGGGTGGCAATGAACGCTAAAGCACAGGCAGTGGTAACAACAATCCCGATGCAGGAAGCTTCGCTGGACATCTGGAACAGCAAGTACCAACTCAAAACCAAGACCGGCGAACCCGTCGATAAGGACATCGAAGCAACCTACGAGCGTGTTGCCACTGCCCTTGCCGAAGTGGAAAACAAAGCCAACCGCGCCAAGCACAAGAAAGAATTCGTCTGGGCCCTGCGCCACGGTGCCATCCCCGCTGGCCGTATTACCTCCAACGCCGGTGCGGAAGCCCACAAACCAGCCACGTCCACCATCAACTGCACCGTGTCTGGCTCCGTTCAGGACTCCATGAACGACATCCTGGAGAAAAACCACGAAGCCGGCCTCACCCTCAAAGCCGGTTGCGGTATTGGTTATGAATTCTCCACCCTGCGCCCCCGCGGCGCCTACGTCGCCGGCGCTGGTGCCACCACCTCCGGCCCGCTGTCGTTCATGGATATCTTCGACCGCATGTGCTTCACCGTGTCTTCCGCCGGTGGCCGCCGTGGCGCGCAGATGGCCACCTTCGACGTGCACCACCCGGACGTGATCGACTTCATCCAGGCCAAGCGTGAAGACGGCCGCCTGCGCCAGTTCAACCTGTCCCTGCTGATCACCGAAGATTTCATTGAAGCCGTGCGCAACGGCGACGACTGGCACCTGTCGTTCCCGGTCACCGAGAAAGAAGTGGAAGACGAAGGCCTGGACCTGTCCGACACCACCCAGTTCGTGTACCGCGACTTCCCGATCCAGAAAGGTTACGTGGTCAATGGCGAAGGCAAGGTAGCGTGCCGCATCTACCGCACCCTGAAAGCCCAGTTCATCTGGGACACCATCATGACCAGCACCTACGACTACGCCGAGCCAGGGTTCATCCTGATCGACAAGGTCAACCAGATGAACAACAACTGGTTCTGCGAGGACATCCGCGCCACCAACCCCTGTGGCGAGCAGCCCCTGCCCCCATACGGCAGCTGCCTGCTGGGCTCGGTGAACCTGACCATGTTCGTGGACTACCCGTTCACCGACAAGGCCAGCTTCAACTATGAAAAGTATCGCAAAGTAGTGGGTATCTTCACCCGCATGCTGGACAACGTAGTGGAAATCAATGGCCTGCCGCTGGAAGAGCAGCGCCACGAAATCACCTACAAGCGCCGCCACGGCATGGGTATCCTCGGCCTGGGCTCCACCCTCGCCATGCTGCGTATGCCCTGTCTCTTATACACATCTGACGCTGCCGACGAATAGAGAGGTGTAGA
>CAJXOQ010000106.1 GCA_913057975.1 uncultured Marinobacter sp. | reverse complement strand
CTACACCTCTCTATTCGTCGGCAGCGTCAGATGTGTATAAGAGACAGGTTAAAGGACTGCCCGGTACCGCCATATTTCTGTGGGTCCCATGCATCCACCAGCAGGCCACTGGCGTTACGGTAATGCTCAAAGGCATGTTCGATATCATCAGTTTCGCGCACCCGCACGGCTTTAATCCAGCGAACACCGAAACTGTTGCAAAATTCCGGAGACTCATCGCCATGGAACTGGAGAAGATCCAGCGGCACCTGCGACAGCACATCCCGGACAAAAGACGCTTCAGGGTTAACGAACAGCCCCGTTGCCGTTACAAAGGGAGGAACCGCATCAACCAGTTCCCTGGCGGCATCAGGTGTCACATACCTTGGACTGGGTTCATAGAATACGAAGCCCAGGGCATCAGCTCCAGCATTGGCAGCGGCAATAACATCCTGCTTTCGGGTGATACCACAGATCTTGACCCGGGTTCTCATAAGCCGTCTATCGCTGTTTTCGGTGTATGTGAGTCGGACTGCGTGGTCGGTTTTCATCGGCGTCAAACCAGGGTGCGACGAACCCCGGCCCGCACTGAGCTGCCGGGATAGAGAACCCTTCCGGGTACCCTACATCCACCAGATAAAGCCCATGGGGCGGTGCCGTTACACCTGCAACAGTCCTGTCCCTGGCCTCAAGTATCTCACGAATCCCTTCCGGCCGCTGCTTCCCCGTACCCACGGACATCAGTGCACCGGCGATATTGCGAACCATATGATGCAGGAACGCATTTGCCTGCACATCTATTACGACAAAGTTCCCTTTTCGGGTTACATCAATGGCTTCAAGGAACCGGATGGGGGATCTCGACTGGCAGCCGGCCGCGCGAAACGAGGAGAAGTCGTGCTCACCGCAAAGAAACTGGGCAGCCTGATGCATCAGCGCTGCATCCAGGGGGCGAAACGTCCAGCTAACCTGCCCATGAAGGATGCCCGGCCTTACCGCATGGTTATAGATCACATAGCGGTACCGGCGATAGGTTGCGGAAAAACGGGCGTGGAAGTCATCCACCCCATTACCCGCCCAATGAACCGCAATATCTTGCGGTAATGAGGTGTTGATTCCCATGACCCAGGACCTGGGGTTACGCACCGAGGGTGTCTCGAAATGCGCAATCTGGTAACTGGCGTGCACGCCCGCATCCGTACGGCCCGCGCAAACGAGTTCAACAGGATGGTCAGCAACCTTTGAAACTGCCTGGGTCAGCTCTCCCTGAACCGACCGCACGCCTGACTTCTGATATTGCCAGCCGTGGAAACCCCGGCCATCGTATTCAAAAGCTAGCGCGACCCGCCCCGCCCCGATGGCGCTGTCAGTGGTCAGTGGTTGTGGCGTAACAAACAATGAAGTGTCCGGATTGGCAAGCTGATGATAAAAACAAAACGCCGGCTTAAATCCGGGACGGGCCCGGTAGCCGGCGTTTCGCGTTCCCTGTACTGATTATATCGAATCAGGACAGATTTTTAAGGAGATCCTGCGCTTCCGCTTTCTGCTCCTCATTTCCTTCCAGAGAAACTTCCTCAAGGATATCCCTGGCTCCATCAAC
This sequence comes from uncultured Marinobacter sp., assembly GCA_913057975.1. Classification (GTDB taxonomy): domain Bacteria; phylum Pseudomonadota; class Gammaproteobacteria; order Pseudomonadales; family Oleiphilaceae; genus Marinobacter. The sequence continues at coordinate 12,707 of CAJXOQ010000106.1, read as the reverse complement.
GTCGCCCATTTCCACGTAGGCTCTGGCAAGGTCAAGTTTGGTTGACGCTTCATCGGTGCCTGTCAGGAAATCGAAGTCATCGTCGTCGCCAAGATCGGCTTCATCGATGTCATCCGCACTGGAACCAGCCGTTGAGGACGCGGAATCGGACGCCACAGGAGGCTCTCCTGATTCATCCTCCGCGGACTCGGCGGCAGCAAGATCATCATCGCTGAGTTCGGGAAGCTCGTCTTCCACTTCCTCGACGCCTGCGACGGTCTCTTCCGGATCCGCAGGCTCCTCGCCAGTCAAGCCATCCTCAAGACCGAGTTCCTCATCCAGAGGCGTGGAATCTTCCTCCTGAGGAGTGTCGCTCGCATCGGTAGTACCGGCGGAATCGCCCGAATCAGCAAACTCTTCCATCAGCGCAAGGTCCTCATCGGAAACATCAAGCTCGAGGTCGTCAAGTTCGCTTTGTTCGTCATCGGCAGGCGTCTCATCTTCTCCAGCGACCTTATCCAACTCGGCATCCAGTTCGTCCAGGAAGGACTCGTCCAGGGAATCCAGATCTCCCTCTTCCTCAAGATCTCCTTCCTCAAGATTCGCTTCCTCCAGGTCTCCGTCTTCCAGAGCCTCGCCTGCCGAGTCCTGGTCCGCCCGATCATCAGCGCGGGTTGTTTCCAGCTCGTCCTCATCCAGCCCTAATGAGTCGAACTCATCCGATTCTTCGAGCGCTTTGCCGGAATCCAGTTCCTCATCCGAAAAATCAAGACTCAGATCATCGCTTTCATCGGACGTTTCCAGCTCCTCGATTGACTCATCCTCAAGTGAGAAGTCGAACGCGTCGTCAGCCTGACCCTCAGTCTCTTCAACAGCCTCTTCTTCCTTATCAGACGCGCTTTCAATGCCAGACAGGTCGTATTCAATCAGATCATCTGGCCCTGGCTCCCTTTCGGAACCCTCTGAGTAGGCCTCTTCGGTTTCATCCAGATCAGAGAGGTCCGTTTCCAGACTGCCAAACTCATCCCCAAGCTCATCACCCGCTGAAGAGTCAGAGCGGCCTGAAGCAGATTCATCGAATACCGGATCCTCTTCACGTGAGTCGGTATCGAAAGAGTCCGATCTCAACTGCGATTCGAGATCATCAATGCTAGGCATTGATTCAGCCTCTTCCAAACGTGCACGCATCTCATGCGCTTCGGCGATAGCCTGGTCGTCGCCCAGGGCCTCAACCTCACCAAGCTGCTTCTCAAAGGATTGCCGGTCCTGGGTATCCGCATAGACACCAAGTAGCTTCAGGCGCAGGTCTGTTCGGCTGGGTTCGCGGGAAATCGCGGTTTCCAGAGATTGCGCGGCCTGATCCATGCGGCCATATGCGATGTAGGCGTCGGCTTCCGCCAGAGGATCACCTTCCGGCGATTCCCCAACGTCTTCGTCATCCAGGGTGAGATCGAAGGTATCGGCCTCCGCATCCGTTTCACTGTTCAGCTGATCGTAGAACGACTTCTCACGATTGGCATTGCGACGTGCCAGCAACAGGAGTAACAGCAACAGAACAACCAAACCGCCGCCAAGGGCTATCTGATACATCGGGTTGTTGGTGATCGCGCTAATGATGTTGTCCGGGAAGCCTTTGTCAGGCTCCGCCGGCGATGTCGATACTTCGCTGGCCGGCTGCTCGGACGCTGGCGCTGCAACCTCTGCGTCCTGCTGACCGGACTCTCCCTCAGTGGCGGATCCGGCATCCATGCCGTCGGACGCCACGTCGTCCTCTGTCATGCCAGCATCACCACCCATCGCAGGTGCGTCGGAACCCTCTTCAGCCTCCGCGACGGTTGCTTCATCCATATCGGTTGCTGCTGGATCGGCCGCTTCCTGGTCAGCAGCCACATTGCCCGCAACACCCGCGTCTTCTTCAACCATATCAGCAGCGTCGCCATCGGAGGACATCTCTGCATCCCCCTGGGCTACTTGCTCAGGCGATGTCTCCGACTGTGGCCCATCTGCAGGCTCGCCGCTGTCGCCTCCAGCCTGCTGCATTTCGGCAAGCTGGGTATTTTTTAGTTCGAGCAGGCGCTGAAGTGTTTCCACTTGGTCCTGGAGGTCATCAACCCGACCACTCAGTTCGTCGTTTTCTCGTCGGGCACTTTCGAGCTCTTCCATGGCAACGGCGGAGCCTGCGTCCACGCCGCCGGCCGTATCGCCGTCACCGCCAGCAGAACCACCTTCTTCGGCATCACGAGTGCTGCTATCTTCGCTTGCCAGCAACCTCAATTCATCACCACCGGCCTGCTCACCACCGCTCTGCCCTGAAGCAACGTCAGCATCCGTGGCATCCACGGTGCGCTGTGGAGTCGATAACGCATCGTTTTGCGCAGCCACCTGCCGGTTGGCCTCGGCACGGGAGCGACTGCGGATCTGTTCGATATCCGGCACCCGCAGCACTTCACCACGCTTGAGCCGGTTGATGTTACCCGCAATAAACGCGTCGGGATTCAGGTCCTGGAGTGCAAGCATGACCTGCTGCATGGATACACTGCTATCAGGGCGAATGCTCTCAGCAATATTCCAGAGGGTATCGGAAGACCCGGTGGGCCCGAGAGTCCTCGCACGCTGGGTAGTTGTGCGCCGGGGCTCCTGGGATGTCGATCTGGCCCGCTGTTGGCGCTCTGGCTCTGAAGCCTGACGGGTAGCCGGAGCGGCAACCTCTTCCTGTACCCCGGACTCCTCGGCATACACCGGGGGATCAACCAGCACCGCGTATTCCCGCATCAGCCGCCCATTGGGCCACGTCACTTCGAGCAGGAAATTGAGGTACGGCTCCCGCAATGGCTCACGGGACGAAACGTTCACCACCAGACTGCCATCGCTGGCGGTGGTGACGCGGAAATCAAGTTTGGTAAGGAAATAGTTCCGATCAATACCCACCCGTTCATAGGCTGAATCGGGGGCGATGTTTACAAATACATCACCAGGGTCAACGCCCTCGCTTTTACGCAGACTGATATCTGCGTCCAGAGGCTCATTCAGATAGGACTGTAATTCAATTTCACCCAGACCCAGGGCCTGTGCGACGCCAGAACCGAGCCCTCCCGCCAGAGCCAGAGCAACCGCAAGCTTGCGTACCTTCATGCTTTTTCCTTACCAGTCTCCGTTATTCGTTACTGTTTTTTTCAAACAGAATCGGACGAGGTTGGATGACTTCCGTCTTGATTACTATCGTTATTATGTAAAGTTTTTAATATACAGCCCGGCAAGTATTGTTGATAAAACCTCTTTTATCAATCAATCAGCCGCAGTCCTTGCACCATTTTTTCATAAATGATCGGGAACATATTGTTACCGAACGATGATCCAGTATCCCTGAATGGCCAAAGTCTAGACCACAAGACCCCAAACATGTGCAAAAACTCTTCTGAAAATAACAGGGGCGGAGGCGTATTTCAGCCTCCGCCCCCAGCCGGTTCTCTGAAACCGGACACAGTTGGCATAATCTTGCCCACTGTGGGACTAAGTTACTGCTCCTGCAGTATGCGAAGCATCCGCCTAAGCGGTTCCGCGGCGCCCCACAGCAACTGGTCACCGACCGTGAACGCTGAGATATACTCAGGTCCCATGGTCAGCTTCCGGATACGGCCGATAGGAACACTCAAAGTACCCGTGACCTTCGCCGGGGTAAGTTCCCTAAGAGTGGCATCGCGCTCATTGGGAATAACCTTCACCCAGTCGTTGGCTTTCGCCAGGATGGACTCAATCTCGGAAACCGGAAGGTCCTTCTTCAATTTAATGGTCAAGGCCTGGCTGTGAGAACGCATGGCACCGATACGAACGCAGATGCCATCGATGGGGATCGGGTTGCTGCTGCGACCAAGAATCTTGTTGGTCTCGACGCCCGCTTTCCATTCTTCCTTGCTCATGCCGTTATCAAGTTGCTTGTCGATAAACGGAATCAGGCTGCCTGCCAGCGGCACTTCGAAGTGCTCGGTGGGAAAACCGTCCGAACGCATGGTTTCGGTTACCTTGCGATCGATATCGAGGATAGCCGAAGACGGATCTGCCAACCCATCACTCACGCTGCCCTTCAGCTCACCCATCTGATTGAGCAGTTCCCGCATGTTCTGTGCACCAGAACCTGATGCCGCCTGATAGGTCATGGGAGATACCCATTCAATCAGGTCCTGCTCCAGCAAGCCACCAAGGGCCAGCATCATCAGGCTGACAGTACAGTTACCACCAACATAGTCCTTCACACCCTTTGCCAGCGCATCGTCAATCACGTTGCGGTTGACCGGGTCGAGAACGATGACGGAATGATCGACCATCCGCAGCGTGGAAGCGGCGTCAATCCAGTACCCCTGCCATCCGGCATCACGGAGTTTCTGGTACACGGCACCGGTGTAATCCCCGCCCTGGCAGGTAACCACCACATCCAGCGTTTTCAGGGTATCGATATCGAAGGCATCCTGCAGCGCAGGTACACCCTCTTTGCCTACGTCCGGTGCCGGTTTTCCAGCCTGGGAGGTGGTAAAGAAGACCGGTTCGATATCTGCAAAATCGTTTTCTTCACGCATGCGCTGCATGAGGACAGAGCCCACCATACCGCGCCAGCCAATAAGTCCAACTCGCTTCATGTGCGACCTTTGAACCTCGTTTTATGCCCGCCCGCTACCTGTATCGCTGGCAGGGACAGGATGGATGATCCCGCGACAACCGCATCGCGCTGCCGTCGGGTCTCAAAAACTTGCCGGCCTCAGAGTGCCGCCAGAACAGCGTCGCCCATCTCTCGAGTCGATACTTTCCGGCCGTCAGCAGACATGATATCCGCTGTTCTCAAGCCCTGATCCAGCACTTTGCTGACCGCCGCCTCTATCGCCTCGGCGGCATTATCCTCGCCAAGACTGTACCGCAACATCATTGCGCCACTGAGGATAGTCGCCAGCGGATTAGCTATGCCTTTACCCGCAATATCGGGTGCAGACCCATGACAGGGCTCGTACATACCCTGCTTCTCAGAGTTCAGAGACGCAGAGGGCAACATCCCAATCGACCCCGTCAGCATAGCCGCTTCGTCAGAAAGAATATCACCAAACATGTTGCCAGTCACAATCACATCAAATTGCTTGGGCGCCTTAACCAGTTGCATGGCGGCGTTATCCACGTACATATGAGAGAGCTCAACATCCGGGTATTCACGACGCAGGTCTTCCATGATTTCCCGCCACAGAACAGTCACTTCCAGCACGTTCGCCTTGTCGACAGAGCAGAGCTTTTTGCCACGCTGCTGGGCCGCTTCAAAGGCGACACGACCAATACGACGAATTTCCGATTCCGTATAGGCGTACGTGTTGTAGCCCTGACGCTCCCCGCTTTCCAGTTCACGCACACCTCTTGGCTGGCCAAAGTAGATGCCGCCGGTTAACTCCCGCACAATCATGATATCGAGGCCCGAGACCACCTCTGGTTTCAGCGAAGACGCAGAAGCAAGCTGGGGGTACAGAATGGCCGGGCGCAGATTGGCGAACAACTCAAGGTTGGAGCGCAGCCCAAGCAGTCCTTTTTCAGGACGACTGGCCATGGGGCGCTTATCCCACTTGGGGCCGCCCACTGCGCCCAGCAGAATCGCGTCCGCCTTACGAGCCTTGTCCAGGGTGTCGTCCGGAAGCGGCGTATCCGTTTCGTCGATGGCGGCACCGCCAACCAGGGCGGACTCGAAGTGCAGTTCCAGACCGAACTGCTCGTTTATCTTATGCAGAACCTTTTCCGCTTCGGCAACAATTTCCGGGCCAATGCCATCGCCAGGGAGCATCAGGATAGAACGGGACATAGTGATTCCTTGAAGGTCGATTCGTTGTGATAATGCAGGACGGATCAGCGACCGGCATCAAATAACCAGGGTGCAGTTTCGCGTCTCGACGCCTCGTAGGCCTTTATGACCTCCGCATCTTCAAGCGTGACACCAATATCGTCCAGGCCGTTCAGCAGGCAATGTCGACGAAAATCATCGACCTCAAAGCTGAACGATTCGCCGGACGGCGTGGTAACGGTTTTGGCTTCGAGATCTATCGCCAGTTGATAGCCCTCTTCTGCCTCAGTTTCATGAAACAACTTATTTACAGTTTCTTCTTCCAAAACAATCGGCAACAAGCCATTCTTAAAGCAATTGTTATAGAAAATATCAGCGAAACTGGGCGCAATGATAACGTGGAACCCAAAATCCTCAAGCGCCCAGGGGGCGTGCTCGCGGCTGGAGCCACAGCCAAAGTTGCGCCGCGCCAGAAGCACGCTGGCGTTCTTGTAGCGATCCTGATTAAGCATGAAATCAGGATTGATAGGCCGCTGTGAGCAGTCCTGGTCCGGCTTGCCCTCATCCATGTAACGCAGTTCGTCAAACAGGTTCGGCCCGAAGCCGGTGCGCTTGATGGATTTCAGAAACTGTTTGGGAATGATCATGTCCGTATCCACATTGGACCGGTCCATGGGGGCAACAATACCCTGGTGTTGCTTTAATGCTCGCATGGTGTGTCTCCTGTGGATCAGTTCATCATCTCGCGGACATCAACGAAGTGGCCGTTGATCGCCGCCGCCGCTGCCATGGCCGGGCTAACCAGATGGGTACGCCCGCCGAAGCCCTGGCGGCCCTCGAAGTTACGATTGGAGGTGGAGGCACAGTGCTCTCCCTGCCCCAGCTTGTCGGCGTTCATGGCCAGACACATGGAGCAGCCCGGATCACGCCACTCAAGACCGGCTTCAATAAAGATTTTGTCCAGCCCTTCCTGTTCCGCCTGAACTTTCACCAGGCCGGAACCGGGCACAACCATCGCCTGCTTGAGTGATGACGACACCTTCCGCCCCTTCACGACCGCCGCTGCTTCACGAAGGTCCTCAATACGGCTGTTGGTACAGGAGCCAATAAACACGCGATCCAGCTTGATCTCTGTGATCGGCATGTTGGGCTTCAGGCCCATGTACTTCAAGGCACGGACAATCCCCTCACGCTTGATGGGATCGACTTCCGCATCCGGGTCCGGCACATTGCCGCCAACGCCGGCGACCATCTCGGGAGACGTCCCCCAGCTCACCTGCGGCATGATTTCGGAACCGTCGAGCTCAACAACCTTGTCGAACACTGCATCGTCATCGCTGTGCAACGTCTTCCAGTACTCAATTGCTTGCTCGCGCATCTCGCCCTTGGGGGCAAATGGGCGATCCTTGACGTAATCAATGGTGGTCTGGTCGACCGCGACCATGCCCACCCGCGCACCGGCCTCGATGGACATGTTGCAGATGGTCATTCGGGCTTCCATCGAGAGGCCACGAATCGCCTCGCCGCCAAACTCAATGGCACATCCCGTGCCGCCAGCAGTGCCGATCTTGCCGATAATGGCGAGGACAACGTCTTTCCCGGTCACCCCGGGCCCAAGCTTGCCATTCACCTTCACCAGCATGTTTTTCATTTTCTGCTGAACCAGGCACTGGGTGGCCAGCACGTGTTCCACCTCTGACGTGCCAATACCGTGGGCCAGACAGCCGAATGCACCGTGGGTGGAGGTATGGGAGTCACCACAGACAATGCTCATGCCAGGCAGTGTCGCGCCCTGCTCTGGCCCGATTACATGCACGATGCCCTGGCGTTGGTCCTTGATCTTGAATTCCAGGATGCCGAACTCGTCGCAGTTCTTGTCCAGGGTTTCCACCTGAATCCGCGATACCGGGTCAACAATGCCTTCAATGCCCCGGGCACGGTCGGTGGTGGGTACGTTGTGGTCCGGCGTCGCCAGGTTGGCGTCCAGCCGCCAGGGCTTACGCCCGGCCAGGCGAAGGCCTTCAAAGGCCTGCGGTGAGGTGACTTCGTGCAGCAGATGCCGGTCGATGTAGATCAACGCGGAGCCGTCATCCCGCTGTTTGACGAGATGGTCGTCCCACAATTTGTCGTATAAGGTCTTGCCCGCCATGTTCTCTCTCACTCTCTGGGGGTTTCTGTTTTTTCAGTATGGTTCTATTTTAACGCCAAGCCTTGAATAACCTCAATTCATGTTTTTTATGTTGTGCATTCCTATGTGGAATATTAGGATTTGGTGGGACCTCCACCAAAAGCTGCAGTTACGGATTCAACCACAATGGATGCAAATTCCCTGAAAGCGTTCCTCACCATCGTCGACCAGGAGTCATTCTCCGAAGCCGCGGAACTGCTGCACCTGACTCAGCCAGCAATCAGCAAACGACTGGCGGCGCTGGAAAACCAGTTGGGAACGAAGCTGATCGACCGGAGTAACAGACAGGTCCGCTTAACAAATGCAGGGGCTCGCCTGCTGCCCCATGCCCGTATGATTCTCGATGAAATCCATAATGCCCGGATCGCGCTGTCGCCGGATTCCGGACAGGTGGAAGGTGAACTTCAAATTATCGCCAGCCACCATATCGGGCTTCACCACCTGCCTAACTGGCTGCGCCGGTTTAGCCGGGAGTTCCCGAATGTGGCTTTGAACCTGCAGTTCATGGAGTCGGATGTAGCTTATGAGCAGATGCGTAAGCGCTACGCAGAACTGGCATTTGTCACACTTAGTGACAGTATGGAAGGTAATTTCATGGTATACGGACAGTGGTCCGATCCCATGGCGTTTGTGGTCGGGCCCGAACACCCACTGGCAGGGCTCAAATCTCCGGGGCTAAAGGATCTCGCGGCGCATCCGGCATTGCTGCCGGATACCACGACGGCAACCTACCGGGTAGTCAGTCGCTTGTTTCTCGAGGCTAATATGCCCCTGCATCCCCAGATGCCGACCAATTATCTTGAAACCATCAAGATGATGACCAGCGTCGGGCTAGGCTGGAGCGTTCTGCCAGTGAGCATGATGGACAACAGCGTCCATCGCCTGGATATCGGGATTCCGGTCACGCGGGTGCTCGGTGCTGTCGGTCTTTCCGGCCGCCAACTTAGCAGCGCCGCCAGGGCTCTGATTGACGTAGTCAAAGCCGAGGAAGGCATCTGAACAACGTTTACGTCGACAACAACAGTTCGTTTTCAAATGCAACTATCCTGAATTTCGGGGAGTTTTCATGGAATTTGATGATTATCTGAAAATTTTGGCCAAGAATGATGGTTCTGACCTTTACCTGAGCACCGGTGCCCCGCCCTGCACAAAATTTCATGGCACGCTGAAACCAATTGACCGCACGCCCCTTGCCCCGGGTGCGATCAAGGCCATTGCCTACCAGATCATGGATGACGAGCAGGTATCGGAGTTTGAACAGGAACTCGAGATGAACCTGGCCTACAGCATCCGCAGTGTCGGGCGTTTCCGGGTTAATATCTTCCGTCAGCGCAACGAGATTTCCATCGTTGCCCGGAACATTGTCACTGAAATCCCCAATGCAGATGATCTGGGGCTGCCGCCGATACTGAAAGACGTGATGATGGCAAAACGGGGCCTGGTGTTATTTGTTGGCGCTACCGGTTCCGGTAAATCAACGTCACTGGCGGCCCTGATTGATTACCGGAACTCCAATTCCTCTGGCCATATCATCACCATTGAAGACCCCGTGGAGTACATCCATCGCCACAAGAAGTGCATTGTGAACCAGCGGGAAGTGGGCGTGGATACCCGGAGCTTCCAAAAGGCACTGAAAAATACCCTGCGCCAGGCTCCCGATGTCATCCTGATTGGTGAAATCCGTGACCGTGAGACCATGGAGCACGCCCTGGCCTTTGCCGAAACCGGCCATCTGTGTATTTCCACACTCCACGCCAACAATGCCAACCAGGCCCTGGATCGAATCATCAACTTCTTCCCGGAGGAACGGCGCCCCCAATTGCTGATGGATCTGGCCATGAACCTGAAGGCCTTCGTGTCCCAGCGACTGGTACCCACGACAGACAAAAAACGCTGTGCCGCTATCGAAATCCTGCTTGGCACGCCGACCATCTCAGAGATTATTCTTCGCGGCGAGTTGGACAGCATCAAGGAAATCATGGAAAAGTCGGCCAACCTTGGCATGCAGACCTTCGACCTGGCGCTGTTCAATCTCTGGAAAGAGGGCAAAGTGTCTGAAGAGGAAGCCCTGAAGAACGCTGACTCCGCGAACAACCTTCGCCTCAAAATCAAACTTCACGGCCAGGATGGCAAATCCGGCAAGCCCGCCGGACCGACCGGAAGCGGCTTGTCGCTGAAAATCGAGGAAGACGACGAGGACGAGCCAGAATAACCCCCCGCATCAATCGTTATCACTCCAGGGTGGGGGCCTCAGCCCCCGCCAGGTGATAACAATAGCCACCATCATTGCCACCGCACCCCCCCAGAACGCCGCAGAAGTACTGAAACCGTCCACCAGAAAGCCCGACAACCAGGCGCCCAGTGCGCCACCGGCACCAAAGGTCAACCCACTGTAGAGCGCCTGCCCCTGGCCGTGATGATGTTGCCCGAAGAAACCCTGAATGTACTGCACCGAAATAGCGTGCAGAGCGCCGTAAGAGGCCGCATGCAGCAACTGCGCGAAAATCAGCACCGCCACCACATCCGTCACTTCCGCGATCAACACCCAGCGAATCATCGTTAGCGCCAGTGCCGCAATCGCAATCTGCCGCACGGTGAAATTGCGGGTCAACCGATGCATCACCAGGAACAACCCAATCTCCGCAAGCACCCCTAGCGACCACAACAACCCAATCGCCAACTTACCGTACCCGTGCTGCTCCAGGTGAATACTGAAAAACGTGTAGTACGCCCCGTGGGACACCTGCAGCAGAAAGTTCATCAGAAAGAACGTCACAACCGCCGGGTGAGTCACAATCGCCTTCAGACTACCCTTGGGCGCCGGCGGCTTACGCTCTCCCCGCTCCGACGGCACCAGAAACGCCGACACTGCAATCCCCGCAAACACCGGCAACAACAGCCACGGCAACAGAGTGATCGGAATCAGCTCAAGAATCCCGCCCACCAGCGCCACCGCGCCAATAAACCCTACCGACCCCCATAACCGCACCTTGCCGTATTTTTCACGTTGCGTTCCCAGCGACCGCAACGTGATCACTTCATATAGCGGCAAAATCGCGTTCCAGAAGAACGTAAACGCCAGCATGACCAGCAACAGCCCATAGAACCCCGGCTCCATGAACACGCCGGCAAAGAACAGCGACCCCGTAATGGCACCAAACCGAACCAACCGCACCCGTTGCCCGGTCCGATCCCCCAGCCATCCCCACACACTGGGCGCCACGATCTTGGTTAATTGAATTGTCGCCATCAGCGTGGCGATCTCAAGGTAGGAAAAGCCCCGGCCTTCCAGATACAGGGACCAATACGGCAGCAAACCGCCGAGGAGAGCGAAAAACCAGAAGTAGAGGTTTGAAAGGCGCCAGTAAATACGGATCTCTCCAGAGAGTTGTCACAAATGCTCAATCGCTCCGGAGAATAGGGCTATTCAAAACCGTGGAGCGCCAGGGATGGCGCGACCGAGCCCTACAGGGACGTATTCACGGGCGTGTTTTGAATAGCCCTATTCTCCGGAGCAGGCACCGTTTGGCCAATTCTGGCAGGTCAGTTGATGGGACTAGGCCTGCCCAATATTAGGCGTAGACACAGTGACATCCCCATTCTGACCACGATGACGCAGATAATGATCCATCAACACAATGGCCATCATCGCCTCCGCAATCGGCGTCGCACGAATACCCACACAGGGATCATGCCGCCCCGTGGTAATCACCTCCACGGGATCGCCATTCACATCAATACTCCGCCCCGGCAACCGCAAACTGGACGTCGGTTTCAGCGCAATACTGGCCAGGATCGGCTGCCCCGACGAAATGCCGCCAAGAACACCACCGGCATGGTTCGACAGGAACCCTTCAGGGGTTAACTCATCCCGGTGCTCCGTGCCTTTCTGGTCAACACACCCAAAACCGGCGCCAATCTCAACACCCTTCACCGCGTTAATGCTCATCAACGCATGAGCCAGGTCCGCGTCCAGTCGGTCGAAAATCGGCTCACCCAAGCCGGGAGGAACGCCCTCCGCGACCACATTGATACGCGCACCGATGGAATTGCCCTCTTTGCGCAGGGCATCCATATAGGCTTCCATCTCCGGCACCTTATCGGCATCCGGGCAGAAAAACGGATTCTGGTGAACCTGATCCCAATCGATCTTCTCAATGCGGATTGGTCCCAACTGGGAGAGATAACCCCGGATCGTGATGCCAAGACGCTGCTCCAGAAACTTCCGCGCGACGGCACCGGCGGCGACCCGCATCGCTGTCTCGCGCGCAGAAGATCGACCTCCACCCCGATAATCCCGAACACCGTACTTGTGCATGTAGGTATAGTCGGCGTGGGCAGGACGGAACTGCTCCGCGATCTTCGAATAATCCTTTGAGCGCTGATCGGTATTCTCGATCACCAGCCCGATGGGGGTGCCGGTGGTCTTGCCTTCGAACACCCCCGAGAGGATCTTCACTTCGTCCGCTTCCCGGCGCTGGGTGGTATGACGCGAAGTGCCGGGCTTGCGGCGGTCCAGATCCCGCTGCATATCAGCCTCGGACAGCTCAAGCCCCGGAGGGCAACCATCAATTATGCATCCGAGCGCAGCCCCGTGGCTCTCACCAAAGCTGGTCACCGTAAACAATTTTCCGAAGCTATTTCCCGACATGATTCAGTATCTTATCCAGGGTATTTAATGTAAATCTTCAGCAGTCAACAGACTGTCTCTTATACACATCTGACGCTGCCGACGAA
>CAJXOQ010000105.1 GCA_913057975.1 uncultured Marinobacter sp. | reverse complement strand
GGCACATCCATGTGACGCTTGGACTCCGCCATCCATGGCTCCGTACAGTTTCAGAGACGCCCTACCCGCTCACTTCCCCGGCATCTTCGTAGCCCTCACAGCCACATATCAGATTCCGGGCTAAATTATTAAAGCCAGCTGTACAGTCGCCCGGGGTTAAAAATACCGTCGGGATCGAACGACTTTTTCAGCCGTTGCTGGATTTCTTTCAGCGCCCTTGGCTGGTGGTGCATCACTTCATCGGTGCGGTCACCGCCGCGGAACAGGCTCACCTGGCCGCCGGCGCGTTGCGCCATGGTTTCCAGTTTGGCGATGTCGGCTTCGCCCCGATACCAGCGTTGGGAGCCGGCCCAGTCGATCAGCCAAGGGCCATCGAGGTCCGGGTTTTCGGCGGTGGAGCCGACGGAGAAGCGCCAAAGCGATTCATCACCGGCAAAGAATTCGTGCTGCATGTGTTGTAGCTGTTGCCAGAACTGGCCGCCCTGCTCCATCACTTCACCGGTCCACTTTTCGGCAGTGGCCTCAACGGCGGATTTGGCGCCCGCGAGGCGCAGATACACTTTGCCGTCCACCCAGGCGGCGCCAGTGATGGGCTTGGGCTCTTTGGCGCGGCTGTTCATGTAGTGGATGACTTCGTCCATCGCCATGTCCTGTACCAGGGTGAGGGACATCGCCGGTTTGGGCATGACTTTGAGGCTGATTTCGGTGATCGCGCCCAGGGTGCCCATGGCACCAGCCTGTAGCCGTGAGGTGTCGTAGCCGGCCACGTTTTTCATCACCTGGCCGCCAAAGCGCAGGTGTTCACCTTTGCCGTTGAGCATGCGGATGCCAAGCACCTGGTCCCGTACCGAGCCAGACCAGGGCCGTGCGGGGCCAGACAGGTTGCACGCGAGTGTGCCACCGAGCGTGGAACCATCACCAAACCTGGGCGGTTCGAAGTGCAGGCACTGGCCTTCTTCGGCCAGGGTAGCTTCGATTTCCGCAAGGGTGGTGCCGGCACGCGCGGTCAATATCAGTTCCACAGGATGGTATTCGACGATGCCTGTGTGCTCGCCCATGTTCAGAGAGCCGGCATCGGCGTTGGCGGACCGCCCCATGAAGGCCTTGGTGCCACCGCCTTCGATATTCAGTGTCTGGCCCGTCTTGCGGGCCTGGAGAACCTGCTCCTGCAGCTTTTGAGACAGATCAGCCATGCGCCGCGTCCACCGTGTCGTGCTTGTGTTGTTTGTGCTCGAGTGAGCGGTATTCCTGACAGAAACGCAGGGCGGGGACGCCCTTACCAGGGTTGAGAATGCCAGCCGGGTCGAAGGCGGTTTTGACGTCGTGGAACTGCTGCAGTTCCTCGTCGTTGAACTGCACGGCCATCTGGCGGATTTTCTCAACGCCAACTCCGTGTTCACCGGTGATACAGCCGCCCACCTCCACGCAAAGATTGAGAATGCTGCTGCCAAAGGCTTCAGTGCGCTCAAACTCGCCGGGCACGTTTGCGTCAAACAGGATCAGCGGGTGCAGGTTGCCGTCGCCGGCGTGGAATACGTTGGCTACCCGCAGGCCAAACTCTTCGGACATTCTCTCCATTTCCAGCAGCACGTGCGCCAGATGCCGGCGCGGAATGGTGCCATCCATGCAGTAGTAATCCGGCGAGATACGGCCTACTGCCGGGAAGGCCGATTTACGGCCTTTCCAGAGTAGCGCCCTCTCCTCTTCGCTCTGGGAGGTTTTGACCGAGGTGGCGCCCAGCTTGCGGAACACGTCCTCGGCCTGCTCAATGTGTTCGTGGACTTCCTCTTCCGTGCCGTCCACTTCACACAACAGCAATGCCTTGGCGTCACGCGGATACCCAGCCTGGGCGAAGTCATCGGCCGCGACAATGGCGTGACCGTCCATCATCTCCAATCCACCGGGGATGATGCCATGGGAAATGATACCTCCCACGGCATCGCCGGCCTTCTGCACACTGTCGAAACCTGCCATCACCACCTGGGCAATTTCCGGTTTTGGCAGTAGCTTGACCTTCACTTCGGTAACAATACCCAGCAAGCCTTCAGACCCGGTCATCAGCGCCAGCAGGTCCATTCCACAGGCATCCAGCGCGTCATTGCCGATGGTCACCCGGTCACCCTCGGCCGTGATCATCTCCACGCTGAGAATGTTATGAACCGTCAAACCGTATTTCAGGCAATGCACACCGCCCGAGTTCTCCGCCACGTTGCCACCAATGGTGCAGGCAATCTGCGACGAAGGATCCGGGCCGTAATAGAGACCAAACTGGGCAACTTCCTCGCTGATCGCCAGGTTACGCACACCCGGTTGCAGCAAGGCCGTTCGCGCCAGCGGATCGATGTCCAGGATGCGGTTGAACTTGGCCAGCGACAACACCACGCCTTCCTTGTGCGGCATGGCACCGGCACTCAGACCCGTTCCGGCACCACGGGCCACCACGGGCACTTCGTGCTCGTTGCAGATGCGCATCACTCGTTGCACCTGTTCGGCGGTCTCCGGCAGCACCACGAGCATTGGCATCTCGCAGTACATCGACATGCCGTCGCATTCATAGGGCTTCATGGTTTCGTCATCGGTGATGACGAAGTCCGGGTCTATGAACGTACGGAACTGTTCCGCCAGCTCCGCTGCGCTGATTTTCGGTTTGCTGTTCATATCATTCTCTGAGAGTGATGGCTTCCTGTGAGACAGCCATCAACCGCGTTTGGTTTCAAAATGATCAATCCCGGCCTGGGCACAGTCCATATCCTGCTGAGGCGTACCGGAACTGATTCCGATACCACCGACAACCTCGCCATCGACCATTACCGGCAGGCCACCACCAACAGAACTGATACGGCCACCCACTTCGGTGTGGATGCCGAATGCCAGCTTTCCAGGTACGTTGACCGCGTTATAGTCGTGAGTAGCCTTTTTCGCTGCCGATGCCGTGAAGGACTTGTCCTGGGCGATGGTTACACTGGTGATCTTGCCGCCGTCCATACGCTCAAATGCGATCAGGTTACCGGACTCATCGGTGATGGCGATGCACATGGGCACACCGATTTCGCGGGCCTTTTCAGCCGCACCTTCGATTAAAATTCTGGCGTCCGCCAGATCAAGCCGCTTAACCGTCAACATAATCCATTACTCCTCTATTTTTAGCCGTAAACCAGATTGGGTAGCCAAGTGACGACACCCGGGATGAGCACACAGATAAACAAACCGAATGCCTGGATGGCCAAGAATACCAGAGACGATTTGAAGATAGTCCCCATTGTGATGTCCGGCGGGCACACGCCCCGAATGTAGAAGAGTGCGTAGCCGAACGGTGGGCTGAGGAACGACATCTGCATGTTCACCAGGTACAACACACCAAACCAGAGCACCACGTCCGAACCTTCCACGCCGGGCAGGCCGAACAGGCCGGGGAATTCCAGCGCTTCCACAATCGGGATGAAAATAGGCACGGCCAACAGCAGGATACCAACCCAGTCAAGGAACATCCCCAACACAACCAGCAGGACCATCAACAGCAGCAGGACGGCGTAGGGTGACAGACCAATCCCCAGAATCGTTTCGGTGATAAAGTCCTGGCCACCCTGCAGAATGTAGAAGCCGACAAAGACGGACGCACCGAACATGATCCACAGCACCATGGCGGAAGCCTTGGCGGTGGTGACTGATGCATCGCGCAGTGTGGCAACGGAGAATACCTTGTGCTTCATCGCCACCAGGATTGCCCCGAAGGAGCCAATACCGGCCGCTTCCACCGGAGTGGCAATACCGCCAAACAGCAGCCCAAGCACCAGGAAGACCAGGAACAGCGGAGCGATCAGGTCTTTCAACAACCGGAGTTTTTCCTTGAGACCAATCCGCTCATCCTCTGGCACAGGCGGCCCCAGCGTGGGATTGAGCCACGCGCGGGTACCCACGTAAATGACGTACAGACCGGCCAGAATCAACCCCGGGATCACCGAGCCCAGATACAGCTCACCTACTGACTGCTGAGCCACAACCGCGTATAAGATCGCGAGGATAGAGGGCGGGATCAGAATGCCCAAAGTACCCCCGGCCATGATCGAGCCCAACGCGATCTTCTGGTCGTATCCGCGTTTGAGCATCGCCGGTAGCGCAATGATACCCATGGTTACCACGGCGGCACCGATCACACCGACCATGGCCGCCAGAATCGTGGAGGCCAGAATCGTGGCAATGGCCAGACCACCGCCAAGACCGCCCATCCATTTGTAGACCACGTTGAACATTTCTTCGATAAGCCCGGCCCGTTCCAGCATCGAGGCCATGAAGATAAACAGCGGAATGGCCGCCAGGTCCGAGTTGGTCATCATCGGGAAGATGCGGCTGGGAATGATGTTCAACATCATCGAGTCGCCCACCAGATAGATGAACGCCACCCCAAGGCCCCCTGTGACGAACGCCAGGGGAAGCCCCATCATCAGTAGCACGGCAAGAGAGCCGAACATGATGTAGGTCAAAGGGCCAATTTTCACATCCGACAACATGCCGGACAGCTTGAACAGGAATTTTTCGTCGCTCCAGGGGTCGTAAAACAGGATGTTGATAACTTCCACCAGCACGACAAAAGCAAGAGCAATCGTGGCGATGATCATCAGCCAGGTGCCGAGTTTGCCGATCAGAGAACCCGTGCCCTGGTTGGTCATGGTTTCTGAGTTCATGCGTGTTGCTCCTGGCCAAGTTTAATGAAAATCGTGATGTCCTTGAGCAGTTTGGACAGGCCCGCCAGGAACAGCAGCGTCGATCCCAGGAGCATAACGCCCTTCACCGGCCAGTACTGAATGCCCCAAGTCTCAACGGTTCGTTCGTCCATGGAATAGGAGTTCTCAAGGAAGGTCCAGGAGGTAATCATCAACGCAATCGCGAACATGAAGAAGAACATGGACGTGAAAATATCCATGCCCACGCGGCCCCGAAGTGGCAGGAAGTTGTAAACCACGTCAACCCGCACATGGGCACCGTGAAGCAATGCAAACGCACCCGCCATCAGGTACTGCATGCCGAACAGTAGAAAACTGGCCTCGTGTACCCAGATGGTGGGCTGGTTGAACAGATAGCGCATCACCACTTCGAAGAAATAGAACACCACCGCGTTCACGGTCCAGAAGGAAATAAAGACACCGGACTTTTCGCTGATCCAGTCCACTGCCTTGGTGAATCCGTTACTGGCGTCACTGTAATCAACGCTTTTTTTCAATTCCGCTTCAATTTGCTGAAGCTTTTCGTTGGCTTCGGCATTTTTGTCGATGGCTTGTACCCCGCGTTGGGACAACCAACGGTCCAGCGCCATCATGATCAGCGGCATTACCGCCAGCCAGCCCCAGTAGAACCAGTGAGGCAATACAAAGCCGAACGCACTTAGGTCAGACATGTTTTATCACCTTTAATCACAGAGCGGGGAAGGCAGCGAGCATGCCATCGGCGCACTCCCTGCCTTCCCCGTGATCGGTTTATTATGGTTATGCAGGCTTACATGCCTTTGATGTCTTCCTCGTTGAGGTAGCCAACGGTCTCGTTCATCATGTACTCAAGCTGGATATCCAGAATCGCCCTGGCATCCTCGTTCTTGCCGGCCCAATTGAACCAGATCGGAATCGCAGCCTTCCGGAACTCTTCCAGATCCTGCTGGCTCAGACGCGTCACCTTCGAGCCATCCTCTTTGAACTTCTCCATCGCTTCAATGTTGCGCTTCTGAATGGTCAGGTAGTGCTTCTGTGAGTAGATACGAACCTCGTCCTCAACCAACTGCTGAAGCTCTGGATCCAGCGCATTCCACGCACGCAGGTTGACGGTCAGGTCCATCAGGTCCACCGGCTGGTAGATGGACATAACACCAGGAGGCCCGAACATGATGTAGTCGGTCACCTGGGAAAAACCCAGTTCGTAGTTAACGGCAGGGCCGACGTAGTCAGCAGCGTCGATGGTGCCCTTCTCCAAAGCCGGGAAGATATCCGAACCCGGCAGACTCACCGTGGACACACCAAACTGCTGGAACACCTCAGCAACCATGCCACCGGGCACACGCATCTTCAGGCCTTCCATATCCGCCAGGCTGTTAACCGGCTTCTTGGAGTGAATAATGTTGGCGTCGTGTTGAATAGGGCCGACGTAGAACAGACCAAACTTCTCGTAGATCTCACGGGTCTTTTCCAGCATGCCCATGGAATAGAACATGATGTCCCATTGGTGCGGCTGATCAGGACCGGCCGGGTAGGACGACAGGAAAACCGAGGCCGGAATCTTTCCGGACCAGTACAGAGTGAAGGGATTCATACCCTGCAGAACGCCGTTACGCACTGCCTCAAAAAGGGCGTTGTTATCCGCGGCAACCGACTTGGCCGGGTACGGCTTGATGATCAATTCGCCACCGGATTTTTCTTCCATGCTATTGGCCCATTCCTCGAACAGGTCATAGCCTACGGTGCCGGCGTCCCATACCGACTGAATCTTCCAGGTGGTTGCAGCCTGGGCCTGGCCAGCACCAGCAATAGCCACACCGCAGAAGGCAGCGGCAAGGGCGAATGACTTCAGGAAACCCCGCCGCGGGGCAACGTTTCCAGACTGCGTATCCGGAGCGCTTAATTGCTCGCTGTTCTTGTTGGTATTCATCGCCACATCTCCGTTGACATTGTTTTTATCGGGGTCAGGTCAACACCAGCAACAGCTGGCATTAGATCGATATTCGTAGTCCTGCCGGGTTTAGTCCAGAAAATTGCCAACTGGTCAGACCAGTTTTGTAAATGCCCGATAGACGAAAACGCTGTAATGAGCCATATTTACTGGTCCCGAAAGGGTTTCTTTAATTCAAGGCACGATAAAAACAACTGGTCCGACCAGTGACTCTTGGCAGGAAACATCATGGCAATCGCACAGGAAATTTCCTATCGACTCGAACGGCTCATTCTCGACGGCGGGCTGGCGCCGGAACAGAAAATGCCGTCGGAACGACAACTGGCTACCCGGCTTGGCGTGTCTCGCGCCATCATCCGTGAAGCCCTGCACGAACTGCAGGGGCGGGGCGTGATTGAAACCCGGCATGGCAAGGGGTCTTTCGTGGCTCGCATCGTGCCCGGTGGTGAAGATGAGGGCGAGGACAGCCCGTTGCTGCAGATGTTTACCGGCCACCCCCGAACCCTGTACGACCTGCTCGAAGTACGGGAACAACTGGAGGGCCAGGCCGCCTACCTGGCGGCACAACGGGCCACCGCCTTGGACCTTCATCGCATTACCAAGGCCTACTCCGCACTTGAACAGACCGATCCGCTCACCAACGCCCGGCCGGACCACAGTTTCCATCAGGCCATCGTGGAAGCGTCCCACAATCCGGTATTGGTGCATGTTCTGAATGGCTTGAAGAACCTCATGCTGTTGACCGTGGAAGCCTCCGTTGCCAACCTGAATCCGCGCGAGGAAATGCGCAACAAGATCTCTAGGCAGCACAAGCGAATCTACCAGGCGGTGATGGCAGGAAAGCCTGAGGCGGCAAAACGCATCGCCATGGCCCACGTGCGTTTTGTCAGTGACGCCATGCGTACGATCGAGCAACAGGGAACGGCCATTATCCGGGTCTCCCTGCACGCATCAGCAACACCGGAAAAACCATCACAACGGGCGTGAACGGCAAAAAGCTTGCATCAAACGTTCAATAATCCACAATTAATACGCGGTATGTGTTGTGAAAAACGGCAAAACCCCGCTTTAGGGGGATTGATTTCCGCATCCACAGCCCGTAAAACTTGCGCCTTTGTTATATAGCCTCGGGAGCCACCTATGGCGGATTCAGCGCCTCTGATCTGCAAGGACATCCACAAGACCTTTGATCAACTGGAAGTCCTCAAGGGCATTTCACTGGAAACGAAGAAAGGGGATGTCGTTTCCCTGATCGGCAGCTCCGGCTCCGGTAAAAGTACGTTTCTGCGCTGCATCAACATGCTCGAAACGCCCACCTCCGGCGACATTATCGTGCATGGCGACCCGATTCGGTTCACCACCAATCGCAAAGGCGAGCGAATTCCCGCGGACAACAAGCAGGTTGAACTGATTCGCGCCCGGCTTTCCATGGTCTTCCAAAGCTTCAATCTCTGGTCCCACATGACCGTTCTGGAGAACATCATTGAAGCTCCCATTCATGTGCTCAAGGTGCCCAAGAAAGAGGCCATCGAAAGAGCCGAAGCCTACCTTGAAAAGGTCGGCATCTATGAGCGCAAGGACTACTACCCCGCCCAGATGTCAGGCGGTCAGCAGCAGCGGGCGGCCATTGCCCGTGCCCTGGCCATGGAGCCGGAAGTGATGCTGTTCGACGAACCCACCTCCGCTCTGGACCCCGAGCTCGTTGGCGAAGTGTTGAAGGTCATGCAGAACCTCGCGGAAGAAGGCAGAACCATGATCGTGGTGACCCACGAGATGTCGTTTGCGCGGGATGTGTCATCCCAGGTCCTGTTTTTGCATCAGGGCGTGATCGAGGAGCAAGGCACACCGGACAAGGTCTTCGACAATCCGGACTCGGAACGTATGAAGCAGTTTCTGGCTCCCAAGTTCTGATGTGCAGTGCTATCTTGAAACCATGTTTCCTTATCGGGGCATATATCCGCCCCGAAAGAAAACGCCAAAACCAGCAAAATAAGGCAAATCATTGCCGATAATAATGCCCACAAGGCTGACTACTGGAGAAGTGACTCATGAGAAAACTGATTGTTGCAGCAAGCGTCGCCCTGGCCATGATGGCCGGTGTCGCCCACGCCCAGGAACGTAATCTTCGCATCGCCTTCGACGTGCCCTACGAGCCGTTCGAATACAAGGATGAAAATGGCGAGCTGACCGGTTTCGAAGTGGAACTGGCCGAAGCCATGTGTGAAGAGATGAACGCCAACTGCGAATTCGTCATCCAGGCATGGGACGGTATGATTCCGGGTCTGCTGGCGCGCAAGTTCGACCTGATCATGTCCTCCATGTCCATCACGCCCGAGCGTGCTGAGCGTGTACTGTTCTCCGAGCCGTACTACAACACTCCGGGTGGCTGGTTCGCACCTGAAGACTTCGATACCGACGTCACCGACATGGCCGCCATGGAAGGAATGACCGTTGGCGTACAACGCGGCACCACCATGGACACCTTTGTGACCGAAGAAATGGGTGGCGTTGTAACCATCAAGCGCTACACCACCGCTGACGACATGGTCCTTGACCTGGAAGGCCAGCGCCTGGACGTGGTCTTTGTGGACTACCCGGTTGGCGAGCAAACCGTCCTGAGCAAGGATGGCTTCAAGGAAGTTGGCGAGCCGGTCAAACTCGGCCAGGGCGTGGGCGTTGCCATGCGCAAGCGTGACGAGGATCTGGCGCAGGAAGTCAACGAGGCGCTTGCCACCATAAAGGAAGATGGTACCTACAACACCATCATGGATAAGTACTTCGCTTACGACATCAAGATGTAAAACTGGCCCGGGGGCGGCTGCTTTGGCTGCCCCCGCTTACCGGATGTACCCATGATTGACTTGAAAGGCTACGGCCCGGCCCTGCTGGAAGGGGCTGTGGTCACCATTGAACTGGCCTTCTTTTCCCTTGCTCTCGCGCTGGTTCTGGGGCTGATTGGCGCTTCTGCCAAGCTGTCCAAAAGCCGGGTAGCCATTGGGATTGCGACCACGTATACCACCCTGATCCGTGGCGTACCGGATCTGGTCATGATGCTGCTGTTTTATTATGGCGGCCAGGTCGCGGTTAATAACCTGTCGGATTACCTCTACGACGCCTACGACATAGACTTCTTCTTCCAGTTTGACCCTTTTATCTCTGGCGTCATCACCATTGGCCTGATCTTCGGTGCCTACATGGCGGAGACGTTCCGTGGTGCCTTTCTCGCCGTAGAGAGCGGACAGATTGAAGCGGCCCGTGCCTACGGTTTCAGCCGCTGGCGCACTTTCCACCGAATCATATTGCCACAGATGCTGCGCCATGCCCTTCCTGGCATCGGCAATAACTGGCAGGTACTGCTAAAAACCACCGCATTGGTATCCATCATCGGCCTGACCGATATGGTGCGTGTCGCCGAAGAAGCCGCCAAGGCCGAGCGCATGCCGTTCCATTTCTTTATTCCGGTGGCGTTTGTTTATCTCAGCCTGACAGCCGGTTCCGAGCTGTTTATCAAGTGGCTCAACAAGCGCGCCAATATTGGCGTGGTACAGGGGAGCTGAACCATGCCTGATTTTCTTGCTGAACTGCTTAACCAGAACGATATCTTCACGGCCCCCACCATCATGGAATACTGGGGCGGGCTGGTCACCACCGTTCAACTGGTATTTCTGTCACTGATCCTGGGCCTGTTGGTTGCCGTTCCCCTGGCGATCATGCGCACCTCGAAGAACCCACTGATCAACGGCCCTGTCTGGTTCTATACCTATATTTTCCGGGGCACACCGTTGTTGATCCAGCTGTACATCATTTACTACGGCCTGGCCCAGATAGAGGGTATCCAGCAAACCTTCTGGTGGGACATCTTCCGTGAAGCTTTCTACCCGGCCCTGCTGGCGTTCACCCTGAACACCGCGGCCTACACCACGGAGATCATCCGTGGTGCCATTGTGGCCACGCCCAGTGGGGAGATTGAGGCAGCAAAGGCCTATGGCATGAGCTGGGCACTGCGGATGCGCCGGATTATCCTGCCGAGCGCGGCGAGGCGGGGTGTACAGGCGTATTCCAATGAAGTCATTTTCATGCTTCACGCCAGTGCCATCGCCAGCGTGGTGACCCTGGTGGACCTGACCGGGGCGGCGCGGAACATTTATTCTCGATTCTACGCCCCCTTTGATGCGTTTATCTTTGTGGCGCTGCTCTACATGGTTTTGACATTCATGTTGGTGTTCGCCTTCCGCAAGCTGGAAAACTATCTGTTGCAGCATCAACGGCCGGTGAGTGGCTGACAAATCCATAGTGCAGGGACGTCCGGAGCGCAGGTGAAATGATTTTTGGTCCTGGCCTTGATTGGCTTTCTCACACGCTCACACGAACAGAGCATGCAACATCTGAAAAGATTGTTGTTCTGGACGACGGCACGGGGTTGCAGTTGCAGGACTCCGGGCTCCTCTATCTGGAACCCCCTGCTGGCCGCCCCAACCCCAACCATGAGTCGCTGATTGTTTCCGCTGGTGTCCATGGGAATGAAACCGCCCCCATTGAGGTTCTGAACCATCTATTGAATGAGCTGATCGACGGCCAATGGCAACTGGCCTGCCCGGCGCTGTTGATACTTGGCAACCCAATGGCGATGGATGCTGGCCAGCGCTTTATTGACGTGAACCTCAACCGCCTGTTCGGTGGTGCCCACCGTAAACCGGAATACCGGAACTTTCCCGAGGCGGAACGAGCCCGGTTGCTGGAGGACGCCTGCAGAGCCTTCGCCGCCAGGCACTCAGCCAATGTGTGCCACTACGACTTGCACACCGCCATTCGCCCATCATTGCGGGAGAAGTTCGCACTCTATCCGTTTGTGGAGGGACGGGGCATTCCGGACGGGCAGATTGATTTCCTGCTGGAGGCGGAGGTGGAAACCCTGCTATTGCAGCATCGTGAAGGCACCACCTTTGCCTCGTTTTCCTCGTCCGAACTGGGGGCAGAGAGCTTCACTGTGGAACTTGGCAAGGTACGGCCTTTCGGGCAGAACGACCTCAGCCGGTTCACGGGCATTGCCAATGCCCTGCGGCGACGACTGAAAGGCGAGGAACCGCCGAAAAGAGACAAGGGTTCAGCTCCGATAACAGTGTTTGAAGTGGTGCATGAAATCCTGAACACCGGTGACAGCTTCCAATTCCACGTGCCAGACGACGTCGCCAACTTCACCATGTACGACCCGGGCACAGTCATCTGGGAAGACAGCAACACCCGCTACACCGTAGGCGACACACCCGAAGGCATTGTGTTCCCGAACCGCGACGTACCCGTTGGCCAGCGGGTAGGCCTGATGATCAGGCCCACTCGCTAGCGTCAGGCCGGAGCGTTCTCTGGCTCTGCCACCTTACAACTGATCACGTGGGTGCAGACCGATGGCACCACCAGCAACGTGAGTACCGTGGAGGCCAGCAGGCCGGAGATAATGGCCCAGGCCATCGGCGGCCACAGGGTGGAGCTGGAGAACGCCAACGGCAACAAGCCGGCAACCGTCGTTGCGGTGGTCAGAAGGATGGGCCGGGTGCGCTGCTCCACCGCCTTGCGAACGGCGTCGCGAATGCGATCGCCTTTCTCCAACTGACGATCCATCACATCCAGCAATACGATGGCGTTGTTCACCACAATCCCCACCAGGGCGATAACGCCCAGCAGCGACTGAAAGCCGAACGGTGAGCCGGAGAATACCAACCCCGGGAAAATACCCACGGTGGCCAGTGGCACTGTCAGCAGGATGATGCCTACACGTCGGAAGGAATTGAACTGTATCAACAGGAAGAACAGCAACAGCAACACACCAATGGGCGCCGTGGTCAGCAAGGCGTTGTTGGCATCGCCGGAGCCCTCGGCGTCACCGCCCATGTCCAGCCGGGTACCCGGGGGCAAGGGGTTTTCTGCGAGCCTTGCTTCCAGCCCTTCCAGAGCCTGACTGAAGCTGTAATCTGCTATCAGATTGGACCAGACGGTATTCATCCGGGTGCCATTACGCTGGAACAGGGCCGCCGATTGCCAGGACGTTTCCACCGAGGCAATAGCGGAAAGAGGCACTGCGTCGCCCCGATCATTGTAGATATTCACCGACAACAACCGTGGCAATGACAGGCTGGTGCCTTCCCGGGAGCGCAACACCAGGGGGATCGGATCTTCCTCCTGGCGATACTGTTCAGCCACCACACCAAAGCTCTGACCGTAGAGGCTTTGGGCAACATCGGCACGGTTCAGGCCGTATCGGGCCGCGCTGGCATCGTCCACATTGATGGCAATGCTCGGTACGCCGATATCCAGGTTGTGGCGCACATCCACCGTGCCCTTAACGTTGCGTAACGCCGAGAACACCTGTTCCACGGCACGGGCGCGGGTGTCGTCGCTGGCGTGATAGACCCGCACTTCCACCGGCGCTGCCCGTGGCGGCCCCTGCCCCAGTATTCCCGCTGTTAACTGCAACTCCGGCATTTCATGCCCGGCGTAGTCACGAATCCACTGCACCAGGCCGGTGGTGTCTTCCAGGGTGGGCGTTGATACCACGATTCGACCGCGGTTCGGCGCCTGGGGCTCGCGCTGCAGATTGTAATAGAAGCTGGGGCCGGTAAAGCCAACAAACCGATGCACCTCCAGGGCCTCCGGTCGGGTGCGGATCTCACGTTCAAGGTCGGCCGCCACAGTGGACGTGCGCTGCTGGTCCGTGCCTTCGGGCATGTACAGCTCAACCACCACCTGGGGACGATCCGCGTTGGGGAAAAACTGTTGCTTCATGAACGGCGTCAGTGACAGGCTGAACACCACCAGTGCCGTACCCGCAAGGATCAAGGTGCCCGGACGCCTGGCCACCAGGGCGCCGAGAAAACGGGAAAGCCCAACCAGCTTGTCTTCACGAGCGTCTGTCTTGCGGGGTTTCAGGAAGCGGGCCGCCAGCAGCGGTACGGCGGACACCGCCAGCAGGTAACTGACGGAGAGGGTGAGCATGATCATCACTGGCACACCACGGGTGAAATCCGCCGTGCCACCCTTGGATAGCAACAACGGCATGAATGCCGCTATGGTAGTACCCGTGGAGGCTCCCAGCGGCCCCGCCAGCTCCTTCACAGACTGCTTCAGGGCGTCCAGCCGTCGCATGCCGTCATCCAGGTATCCCTGAATGCTCTCGACAATCACAATGGCATTGTCGATCAGGATACCGAGGGAAATCACCATGCCGATGACAGCAATCTGGTGCAGTACACCGCCACCCAGGTCATAAAGGCCGATACTGATCAGCGCCACCATCGGCAGAATCGACGCCACCAGCAGTCCCATGCGGATGCCCATACCGGTGAACACCACGGCCACAATGATGATAACGGACATCACCAGGCTCCAGGCGAGGTTGTCGAGCCGTTCTTCCACCTTATCGGGCTGGAAGAACATCTCGCGGATGTCGTAGGGAGCGAACTCGTCACGGATCGTCGATAGCCGTTCCCGCACACGCTCGCCAAACCGAATGGCGTCGGTACTGCCTTCCTCCATGATCATGGAAACCAGCACCACCCGTTCACCATCGTACCAGGCCTCCGGCTGTCGCGGTTCCGCTGGGCCACGCCAGACTTCGGCGGCAGCAGCCAGTGGCACCTGAGAGCCGTCCGGCAGTTCAATGGGCGTCGCGCGAATGGCATCCACACTGGTGAATTCGCTGTTTGGCAACACCGACAGACGACGACCGCTGTCTCTTATACACATCTCCGAGCCC
>CAJXOQ010000104.1 GCA_913057975.1 uncultured Marinobacter sp. | reverse complement strand
ATCTACACCTCTCTATTCGTCGGCAGCGTCAGATGTGTATAAGAGACAGACCCAAAGCAGAGTTGATGTCCCGCTTCGGGCTGTCCGGAGAGCAGGCTGAAGCCATTCTTGAGTTGAAGTTGCGTCACCTGGCCAAGCTTGAGGAAATGAAAATCCGTGGCGAGCAGGACGAGCTGTCGGCTGAGCGGGATGAGCTGCAGGCGATTCTTGGCTCCGAGGACCGCCTGCGGGAGCTGATCAAGGACGAATTGCTGGCGGATGCGGAAACCTATGGGGATGATCGTCGTTCACCCATTGTCGAGCGCCGGGAAGCCAGGGCCTTCAGCGAAACCGAACTGGTTTCCAACGATCCGGTCACGGTTGTGCTGTCGGAGAAAGGCTGGGTCAGGGCGGCCAAGGGTCATGATATTGAGCCGGAAGGGCTTAGCTATAAGGCTGGTGACAGTTTTGCCATGGCGGCGAAGGGGCGCAACAACCAACAGGCGGTATTCCTGGATTCCACAGGTCGCGCCTATTCTCTGGTTGCCCATACGTTTCCGTCTGCCCGAGGCCAGGGCGAGCCACTGAGTGGCCGCATTAATCCGCCGTCGGGGGCGACCTTCTCCGGGCTGTTGATGGGTGACCCGGCGCGGAAGGTGTTGTTGGTCACCGATGGCGGCTACGGGTTCGTGACCTCTCTTAACGACATGATCAGCAAGAACCGCAACGGCAAGGCCGTGGTGTCGGTACCGAAAGGGGCGAAGATCATGCCGCCGGTGGTGGTGCCCGACTCCGACAAACC
This sequence comes from uncultured Marinobacter sp., assembly GCA_913057975.1. Lineage (GTDB taxonomy): Bacteria > Pseudomonadota > Gammaproteobacteria > Pseudomonadales > Oleiphilaceae > Marinobacter. Next base: position 13,801 of record CAJXOQ010000104.1, on the reverse strand, counting down.
GCTTTATCTGGGCGCCATTTCCAATGAGGGGCGAATGCTGGTTTTCCCGCTGAACGAGTTGCCTGAGCTGGCCAAAGGCAAGGGCAACAAAATTATCAGCATTCCCTCGGCGCGGGTGCAGAACCGGGAAGAGTATGTGGTTGCTGTTGCCGTTTTTGCTGAGGACGACCAACTGGAGATCCGCGCTGGTAAGCGCAAGATGGGGCTTCAGTTCAGTGATCTCGAGCACTATCTGGGTGAACGTGGCCGCCGTGGCCACAAGCTGCCTCGCGGGCTTCAGAGAGTGGATGCCATAGATGTGATCCAGTCAGCCAGCAATGCTGCAGACGTCTCCGATGCCGACAACGTTGCCAATGCAGAGGAGCAGCCCGACAGTGAGTGAGCTGGTTCTGATTAACGTTTCGGGGCGCGACAAGCCAGGCCTGACGTCTGAGATAACCGGCATCATGGGGCAGTATGATGTACGTATTCTCGATATCGGCCAGGCCGTCATCCATGACCACCTGACCTGGGGTATCCTGATTGAGATTCCTGATGAGTCCAAATCCTCGCCGGTGATTCGCGACCTTCTGTTTCGGCTGCATGCGTTGGATCTGCAGGTGCGTTTTGCGCCGATTACGATCGAGGAGTACCAGCAGTGGGCGGAGGGACGTAACCGCGCCTGCTACATCGTCACGCTTCTATCACGGGATATCAAGGCCGAACAGATAGCGCGGGTATCCGCCATTACCGCCCGCCATGGCCTGAACATCGATAACATCAGCCGGCTTTCCGCCCGTCCGTCGCTGAATTCTTCCGATAACCGCATTGCCTGCGTCGAATTTTCCGTCCGTGGCACGCCATCCGACCTGGAACAACTGCGTTCCGACTTCCTGCATATCGCCGGGGAAATGAACGTGGATATTGCCTTCCAGGAGGACTCCATTTTCCGCCGTAATCGACGGCTTGTTGTGTTCGATATGGATTCCACCCTGATCGACGCCGAAGTGATCGACGAGTTGGCATTGGAGGCGGGCGTCGGGGCTCAGGTGGCGGAGATTACCGAGCGGGCCATGCAGGGAGAACTGGATTTCGGGCAGAGCTTTGCAGAGCGCCTGGCGCTGCTAAAGGGGCTGGATGAATCGGTGCTTGAGGGCATCGCCGCCCGCCTGAATCTAACCGAAGGTGCGGAACATCTGATACTCAGCCTGAAATCCCTGGGCTACCGTACGGCGATACTGTCTGGTGGCTTTACCTACTTTGCCCGTCATCTGCAGGAAAAGCTGGGAATTGACTATGTGTACGCCAACGAGCTGGAAATTGAGAACGGCAAGGTAACCGGCCGGGTGTCTGGGCAAATTGTTGATGGCAAGCGCAAGGCGGAATTGCTTCAGGAAATCGCGGAACGCGAACACATTTCCCGGGAGCAGGTCATTGCGGTGGGTGATGGGGCCAACGACCTTCCCATGCTTAGCCAGGCGGGGCTGGGCGTGGCTTTCCGGGCCAAACCTCTGGTCAAGGAGTCGGCACGCCATTCGATTTCGACTCTGGGGCTGGATGCAATCCTCTACCTGATTGGATTCAGGGAAAGCGACAGTCTGCAGGCCCGGGAAAGGTAGCAGAAGGCACGGCATGGGCGACCATGCCGTGCGATTCTTCAGTGGTCGCCGAAGTCGTAGTTCATTTCCGGAACCGGCGCCTGCAGGTAATAACCCTGAATGTAGTTCACCCCGGCCTGCCATAGGGTTGCCAGCACGCCAGCGTTCTCTACCAGAGGCACGATGGTCAGCTTGCCTGCACTCTGCAGGCTCTTGATCATTTCCTTGACCTCTTCCTTGGCGTCGTCTTTTTTCTGCAGTTCTTCGGTAAACGAACCGTCGATCTTCACGTAATCCACGTCGATATGCTTCAGGGTGTTGAACGGATTCAGGGCGCATCCGAACTGGCAGATTGAAACCTTGCTGTGCAGTTCGTGAACCGCCTTGGCAAACTCCTTGGCCTGCTTCATATAGTTGTTGGCATCGCCCTCGCGAATCTGGAAGATCAGTGAGTCACCCGGGAGGCGGGCCGCCTTCAGGGCCACGCTTAGCCAGGGAGTGAAGGTTTTGTCCTCCAGAGTCTCCGCCGTCACATTCAGGAACAGGCGGGTATCGTGGCCTCGTGAGCGATGGCTGGAAAGTTGTTTGATGGTTTGCAGGATCACCCAGCGGTCAATCTTGATGGCCATTTCAGAGGGGCCGACAGGCGGCAGGAAGTCGTACGGTGACACTTCCTCGTTGTCCTTGTTCAGCATCCTGACGAAGGCTTCGTAATGTTCTTCACCCTCGCCGCGTAGATTGATGATGGGCTGGAAGAGCAGCTTAAAGCGGTTGTCATCCAGAGCTTTCTGGATGGCATCGACCGAGCTGCTTTCATCCATGGCTTCGTAATCCGCTGGGTTGTAAACCAGGACGCCGTTACCTTGCTCATGGCCCGGTTTTTTCTTCAGTTCCGATGAAGCGGTATGTGCCCGGCTCAACAGGTCCGGTGCCTTCGGCGCATTCTCGGTAATCGCGGCAACGCCAATGCTCAGAGTCAGTTGTACCGTGCGCCCATTGATGTCGAACAGATGGTCTTCGACCTTCTTGCGAATGACTTCACATTGCTCTGCCATGACCTTCTCTTCGCACGGCTGGCAGAGCAGGCAGAAGGCGTCGTCGCTGAGGCGGGCGAGGGCCATATCATCCGGCGCCTGTTCCTTCAGCATGGTGGCCAGGTCGCCGAGCATCAGGTCGGCACCGGCAATGCCCACCTGGCCTTTCAGGCCCATGAAATTGTCCAGAGCGATATAGGCCAGTGCCCCGGTCTTGTTGTCCTTGCCAGCCGTAGCGATCACCTGACCAAGGGCATCCATCAGATATTGACGGTTGAACAGGCCGGTTAGCAGGTCCTGGCTGCTGATCTGACGAATCTTCTCTTCCAGCTCGGCGTCACTGTGCTCTGGCTGGATAACAATCTGGGTGCAGGTTTCGCCGTCATACGTCGCGGCGGAGACCGACATGGTGACGCTGAGTTCCTGGTCGTCACTACGGCGGGCCACACAGTTCATGGTCATGCCATCTTCGCCGCCATCAGCAAACGATTTCATGAATTCCTTGTACTTTTCCTGGCTTTCCGGCGTCAGGGTATCGAGCACCGGGATACAGATCAGGTCGTCGATGTCGTCGTAGCCCAGGAACTCCATGTACGACTGGTTGGCGTAGATGTGCATGCCATCGTTGATGTAGGCAATGGCATCCTTGGAACTTTCCAGCAGGAGCTGGCATCGTTGTTCGGCTTCCCGCAGGTGGGATTCGAGAACCCTGCGCCGACGTCGATCCTCCAGCGCGCCCAGTTCCCGGTTAACCACCAGCACCAGCTGATCCGTGTTCTCGAACGTAACCGTGTCCTGTCCGCCGGCTTTCATAACGGCGACTGAGCGCTCACGATCGAATTCGCTGGTGAGGAGAATAAAGGGAATGTCCTTGTCCATGCGCCGAATCATTGCCAGGGCGCCATCAGCGCTGAATTCCTGTTCTACGTCGTCGCGAGCTAGCAACAGGTCCCAGTTACCCGTTTTCAGGGTTTCTTCGAGGTCTTCCTCGGACGTGATGCGATGGGCCCGCGTGGCTTTGCCCGAGTTTCGGAGAAGGCTGACCAGGGTCTCTGCGTCGTTCTGAGAAGGGTCGAGGATGAGCAGGTGTACGGTTGCGTTCTTTTTCTGCATTTCGTCAGATGTCTCGTGATACGCGTTGGCTGTGCCGACACCTTTTGTTCAACTCAGAGCGCGGGGCCGGCTTTCACTAACGCTGAATGATGCAGGGGTTACCGGTCAATAACAACCCTTCGGGCGGGTTGATCAGCGTCCGTTCACAGTAACGGAGCACTATAGCGAGGGCCAAAGTGAATCGAACTCGTCTTCGCTTGTGCCTGCCTCCGGCGGGTTGTTGCCGGCCGACGCTAAATCGGCGTTCTGCAGTTTGAGCTCAAACTGACTGACACTGCCGGTTGCTGAAATCTTTCGGGATAGGGTGCCCTGATCTTCGCGGCCGTCATGAAGCAACGAAATCCGGCTGCCCGACTGGAACGGGAGTCGCGGTGTGATGAGTGTTGCTGCCTGGTTGACCACACTGATTTCCGGCAGCAAGAGACCCCGCAGGTACTCGCTGCTGTTGCCGATCTTCTGGATCAATCTCACGCCGCAGGGTGCCGCGCTGGGGGCTAAAAGCTCAACACCAACTTGAGTACCCTGATTGCGAACCTGTCTTATCCAACGCACCACCGCCACGCTCCAGGGGTGGTTTGACTGCTCACGGACACCGAGAATCTCACCCGCCTGCAGAGAAGAGGGCACGTTGCTCTCCCAGGCGACACAGTAACCACCGGGGCTGGTGTTCACCAGCAGCGCGTGATGAGACTTGGGTTTTCTTCGATCGCTGTCGCTGTCCGGAGTCGCACCAATACTGTTGCGGAAGTTGATGGGCGTGTCTGCCGATTGCAACGGCTCATCATTTGGCCCGGCATCGTGGGCTCCCGCCCAGGCATCCTGTTTTTGGCGGGACGAACGCAGGAACAGGTTGTCGTCGCCACCCAGGCTGTCGTTGCCGTTGACGAACTCGTTGAACGATTTAGCGCCGGCCACGTAATAATGAGTTGCTGTAAGGCCTATGCAGATCTCAAGTGTACCCTGGCTGACAATGCGGTTGAAATTGCGCTTGGCAAGGATGCCCAGAGCCTGGCTCAGATGGGTCAACAAGGTGTCGCCAATGCGGGAGGGAAGTTCAAGCTCGCTTGCCCCGCCATCGCGTTTGTTGCGGGCGTGCAGTGCGTTGGTGATCTGCTCAGACAATTCTCTGGTGTCGAAGTTGTAGCAGTCGTTCCCGGGCTTTTGTTCCAGAAGGCTGCGGTAGACCGGTGAGGTGTCTCGCTCCATGTCCACTACAAACAGGCTGTCGTTGTCTGTTTCCGGCCCGCAGGAAACCAGGTGGGTCCAGTTCTCGAATAACTCGTAAACCTGTGCCAGTTCTGCTTGCCGCAGCTGGTTGGGGCGGGCGCATCCAAGCAGCAATATGCGTTTGTAGCTTTCCTCCACAGTGCTGCCACGGCGCTCGTTCAGGGTGTCGTCGTCGACGGACAGTCCGTGAATCTTGTTGCGATGGGCGAATCGGAACAGGCGATGACATTCCAGCCAGCTTTGTGCGGGGCTGGGGCAGTAGAGTTGGTGGGCTCGCACGATGGTGGCAGCCAGTTCCGAGGTGGCGCGATGAATGGCCGTCGCGACCGCTTTTCGGTTTTTGTCCAGGCCGCCGTTGTCCAGGAATTCATGCACGCACAGTTTATAGCCACTGGCGGCATGAAGCTGAAGAGCCTGGGACAGGTTGGCAACCTTGCGCTGTTTTTCCGGTAGGGCAACGGCCAGGCCAAGGTAATGCCGGGACAGTTCGGAACAGACGAAGTGTATCTTTGGGCGAATCAGTTCCAGCAGTTGCAATCGCTGTTGTGGCGCGATGAACAGGTGGTTGAGTTCAATAATGGCATGATAGAGCTGTCGCGAAGCCTCGCCAATGTTCGCCATTGGCAACTGGTTTACCCAGTCCCTGAAGGCTTTTGGGGAAGTCTGGCAAAATGAGAGGCTTGCCGTCTTCTGTTCAGGAACACGGAGATCGGGCTTCAATATCATGCCTTCCATGCTTTCACGCCAATTGTCTGGACCACGGTAGGTACTCCGGGTTGCACTACGATCTGCAGGCGTACCTTATATTAACGCCTGCGTGTTTTAATCGGAAAACGCCGCCAATACAGCTTTTTATTGTTATCGCTTACTGCACTGTAAAATAGCAAACGCATAACAGAAAGCGAGAAAAGCACGAGTTGACAATGTTTAACAAGTAAATTTGGGCCAACTTTGCCAAATGCGTCACGCAAATAGGTCCAGCGGCGTTTTTCCGGGCCGGCCTGGAATCTCCCTGACGAGCCGTGGTACCAGAAAACCTGGCAGCGAGGTAATCAGTTGCCGGACCAGTTCCCTGGCCTTGTTGTCACTGACTTCGAAGTGATGGGCGCCGGCCACTGGGTCGAAAGCGTGGAGATAGTAAGGCAGCACGCCACACTCGAACAATCGCTCGCTGAGTTCCGCCAGCACGCTGGCATCGTCATTCACTCCTTTTAATATCACGCTCTGGTTCAGCAACGTGACGCCTGCGGCTTTCAGGCGCCCGAGAGCCTGTTGCGTGTCATTATCCAGTTCGGCCGGGTGATTGACATGGATGACGACGACAGCCTGCAGGCGTGAGCCCGAGAGCCACTTGATCAGCGAATCAGACACCCTTTGGGGGATGACAACCGGCAGTCGGGTATGGACTCTCAGCCTGCGGATGTGTGGGATGTCTGCCAATGCCTCGGCCCAGGCCGACAGCAGCCGGTCGTTCGCCACCAGCGGGTCGCCCCCGCTGAAAATCACTTCGTTTATGCGAATGTCGTCGGAGAGGGCCTTGAGGGCCTGCGCCCTGTCCTCCGGCGACAGTCGGTGGTCCTCGTAGGGGAAGTGCCGGCGGAAGCAGTAGCGACAGTTAATGGCGCATTGCCCGGTCACCATTAACAGGGCTCGGCTATCGTACTTGCGAATCAGCCCGGTCGCTGGCATGGAGCCGCTTTCCTGGAGTGGGTCGGAGACGAACCCGGGATAGGTGTCTGCTTCGGACGATAAAGGCAGTACCTGACGTAACAGGGGATCGTCGGGATCGCCCTTCGTGATTCGATTCAGATAGGGTTCGGGTACCCGTATGGGGAACAATCGGTGGCCTTCGTCCGCGCCATGGAGCCAAGCTGCCGGGTCAAGGTCAAGCCGGCGCAGGAGGGCATCCGGCGTAGTGACGGACTCCGAGAGCAGTCGCTGCCAGCTGTGATCAGTGTGATCGACGGGGCGGGCTTCTATACGGGTGGCGGTTCGCTGTATCATAGCCACCTTCGAATTTTCAAAAGCATCGTTTCAGGTGATAATTTCATGGCTTCATATTCTACCAACGAATTCCGTGGCGGTCTTAAGGTTTTGCTGGATGGCGACCCCTGTATTATTCTCGAGAACGAATTCGTAAAGCCCGGTAAAGGGCAGGCGTTCAACCGGGTAAAACTGCGTAACCTGATGACCAATCGCCAGTGGGAGCGCACCTTCAAGTCCGGAGAGAGCCTGGAAGCTGCTGACGTGATCGATCTGGAAATGGAATACCTGTATACCGATGGCGAATTCTGGCACTTCATGAAAACCGACGGGTCCTTCGAGCAATTCCCGGCGGATACCAAGGCGGTCGGTGATGCTCTGAAGTGGCTGAAGGAGCAGGATGTGTATACCGTGACTCTCTATAACGGCGCACCCCTGACAGTCTCCCCGCCCAACTTCGTCGAATTGGAAGTGGTCGACACGGATCCCGGTATGAAAGGCGATACCGCTCAGGGCGGCTCCAAACCGGCGACCCTCTCGACCGGCGCTGTTGTCAACGTGCCGCTGTTTATTACCATTGGTGAAGTGCTCAAAGTGGACACCCGCTCCGGCGAGTACGTCAATCGGGTCAAAAACAACTGATCGGTACCGCAGTGACTGATTCTCTGCAGTGGCGGCCCTCGGCTTCACCGGCGGCCCTTAAAAGCCGCGCACAACAGCTTGCCTGGGTGCGCGGCTTTTTTGCACAACGTGATGTGATGGAAGTCGAGACGCCCGTGCTTGGACGGCACGGCGTGACCGATATCAATATCGACAGCATTTCCGCCAACCCTTCCCCTGTTGGTGGTAATGGCGGGGTCGGCTGGCTGCAGACGTCTCCCGAATACCATATGAAGCGAATGTTGGCTGGCGGTTCCGGTCCGATCTATCAGGTTGCACGGGTGTTTCGTGACGGAGAGTCCGGTCGCCGCCACAACCCGGAGTTTTCGTTGCTGGAATGGTATCGCCCCGGATTCACGGACACCGATTTGATGGCGGAGGTTTCCGAGTTGGTGTGCGGCTGGTTGGGTTGTGAGCCGCCACACACGGTCAATTATCGCGATGTGTTTCTCCGTTTTGCCGGCGTTGATCCGTTTCGGGCCGGCGATGGCGAATTGGCCGGGCTGTGTGGGCAGTGGATGGAGTCGTCGCAGTTGAAGGACCTTACCCGGGACGATTGCCTGGACTTGTTGATGAGTTGTCAGATAGAGCCGGCGCTGGCGGGCATTGGGCCGGTGTTCGTCACCGGCTACCCTGAATCACAGGCTGCGCTGGCACGGGTGTCGGAGCGGGATGGGTTGCGCCAGGCGCATCGCTTCGAGCTTTACGTGGAAGGTGTTGAACTGTGCAATGGATACTGGGAATTGACGGACCCGCAAGAGCAGAGGCGCCGGTTCGAAGCTGACAATCGTGCCCGCCGTACAGCGGGCAAGCCAGAGATGCCCGTTGATCACGCCTTTCTGGAGGCGCTAGAGGCGGGTGTGCCAGACTGTTCTGGTGTGGCACTGGGGCTTGATCGCCTGTTAATGCTCAAGCTGGGGTTGGACGACCTGGCCGGTGTTATGGCGTTTCCGGCTGATCGCTGCTGACTTCGCCGAAGGCTTCTCCCATGCGTACCGTACCCCCGGCCACCTGATTCGTGTTCCATTTTACAGCGCCTTTGGGCATAACCATGATCACGGTTGAGCCCAGGCGGAACCGACCCATTTCCTCACCTTTCTCAAAACGTATCGGCGTTTTCAGGGTGTCGTAGCGGCTGGCGGAAACCTCGTTGTTGCCGGGGGCCACGATGCCAGCCCAAGTGGTTTCAACACTGCCAACGATCATGGCGCCAACCGACACCAGTGCCATGGGGCCTGCGGGGGTATCGAAAATACAGGCAACTCGCTCATTCCGGGCGAACAGGTTGGGAACGTTCTCCGCGGTTGTCGGGTTGACGGAAAACAGCTTGCCCGGGACGTACACCATTTCCCTCAACGTGCCGGCCAGCGGCATATGTATGCGATGGTAGTCCTTGGGTGACAGGTAAATAGTGGCGAATTCGCCATCGGCAAAGCCCGCTGCGCGAACTTCATCGCCACCAAGCAGTTCTTTCAGGCTGAATGACTGGCCCTTGGCCTGGAAAACCCGATCATCACTGACCTGGCCCAACTGGCTGATGGTGCCGTCCACCGGGCTGACCAGAGTAGTTTCGCGCTCATCCACGGGCCGAAGGCCGGGCTTCAGGGCACGAGTGAAAAAAGCGTTGAAGCTCGGATAGGCCGCTGGGTCCGGCTCCAGGGCCTCGTCCATGTCGACGCCGTAGCGGCCAATAAACCACTTCACCACGCGATTCTTGAGCCCCGGCAGGCTTTTATTGTCCGCCAGTCGGCCAGCGAGACGCGAAACCGATAATTGCGGCAGAACGTACTGGCTCATTACAAACAGCTTGTCGAACATTGGAAAGTGGTCCTTGGCGTTCAAAGGCGCGAAGTTTACCAAATCGCGGGGCATGTATAGAAATTGTTTCATATCTTCGCGGTTCGGACCGCTGCTTGCTATTATCTGTGCAGGCCGGCCAGGCGGTTCCGCTCCAGGCGCCTAGTCTGACAGAAACCACAGAAGGTACTTTCTCAGTCCATGCTACTCATAATCGGTGCAGTCATTGTCATTGCCAGCGTCCTTGGGGGCTATGTCCTCCACGGCGGTAATCTCATGGTGTTGTGGCAGCCCACGGAAATACTCATTATCGGCGGCGCTGCGGTAGGGTCTTTTGTGATTGCCAACCCGCTGCATACCATCAAGGAGGTGGGCAAAGGCGTTCTCAGCCAATTGACGGGGTCTCCCTACAACAAGTCCTTTTACATGGATCTGCTCAGCCTGATGTACGAGATCTTCGACAAATCCCGGAAACAGGGTGTGATGGCCATCGAGGAAGACATCGACAATCCGGAATCAAGCCAGATTTTCAGCCGGTATCCGGCCATCATGAAGTCGAAATACCTGTTGGCGTTTATTACCGATTACCTGAGGATCATCAGTTCTGGAAACATGGCCACCCATGAACTCGAAGGCATGATGGAAAACGAGATCGAGAGCCGTCAGCATGAACTTGAAGAGCCGGCCCATGCCGTGAACAAAATTGCGGACGCATTGCCCGGCCTGGGGATTGTTGCGGCGGTGCTGGGTATCGTCATTACCATGAATTTTCTGAGTGAGGGGCCTGAGAGGATTGGTCTGAGCGTGGCAGCGGCGCTGGTGGGCACCTTTCTTGGTATCTGGATGGGGTATGGTTTTGTCGGCCCCACATCTATTGCCATGGAGCATACCGCCAAGTACGAAATCAAGGCGTATGAGTGTGCCAAATCCGCAATCGTTGCCACCGTTTCCGGCCAGGCTCCGCAGATGGCCATCGAATTTGGCCGCAAGGCCCTGCCCTCCGACAAGCGTCCGGAATTTCAGGAATTGAACGATCACGTGCGTTCTAAATAGTCTGAGTAAGAACCGTCGGGAGCAGTTTCTTGGAAGAACAGCCGATCATCGTAAAGAGAAAAAAGAAGGTTGCGGCCGGGCACCACGGTGGGTCATGGAAAGTGGCTTTCGCCGATTTCGCTACTGCCATGATGGCGTTTTTTCTCGTGCTCTGGTTGACGGCAACGGCGTCTCCTGAGCAGATTCGTGCTGTGGAAGGTTACTTCAAAGACCCGGTGGGATTTACTGAGGGTGGGTCGCCCAACCCGGTGGACCTTGAGGGCAGCGCCTCCGTCATTAACGAAAGCAGTGAAGACATTGAGCGCAGTGATATCCAGATCGAGGATCAGGTCGTTGAGGAGTTGGCGCAGACCTTGGAGCAGCAGCAGATGGAGGAGTTGTTCCAGGATCTCAAGGAGCGTATCGAGCAGAACGAAACCCTTCAGGAGTTCAAGGATCAGTTGCTGATCGATATTACCAGCGAAGGGTTACGTATCCAGATTGTCGACCGTTCCCAGCGCCCAATGTTCGACAGTGGTCGGGCCGAGCTTAAGTACTATTCTCAGGATATCCTGTTTGAACTTGCCAAGACGCTCAGTACCGTCAGCAACAAACTGAGCATTACCGGCCATACCGATTCCACACCGTTTAGCGGTCGCCCCGGTTATACCAACTGGGAGTTGTCAGCGGATAGGGCCAATACGGCCCGTAGGGCGCTGGTTGCCGGGGGTGTGGGGCAGCAGCAGATTGGTCGTGTGGTCGGATTGAGCGACTCAGTGTTGTTTGAACAGAATGACCCGCAGGCTCCGGTGAATCGCCGTATTTCGATCATTGTGATGAACAAGAAAACGGCACAAGGGATACAAAACAATGCTGGCCAGTCGAATGTGCCATTGATCGACCTGACAGTTCCGAGCGAAGAGGAACAGCAGGAAGCGATGCAGCGGTTGGAGGAAGGAAGCTGGGCTGAAGAAAAAGAGGAGCCCAAGCCCGGGGAGTTGAACTGGTAAGCCGGTTCAATCGACTTTCAGTCCCCGTGATTGCTGTTCCGCCATATCCTGCAGAATACGGTTGAAGCTTTTCAGCCGCTCTGTGCTGATGCGGCCATCCTCGGCAGCCTGCGCAATCGCGCAGCCAGGATCCCCCATATGGCTGCAATTGCGGAACTTGCAGTGACCTATCAGGTCGCGAATCTCGCGGAAACCATACTCGATCTCTTGCGGTGTCATATGCCAAAGGCCGAACTCCCGAATGCCCGGGGAGTCGATAAGATCGCCTCCACAGTTGAGGTGAAAAAGCTTGGCGGTCGTCGTCGTGTGAACCCCTTTACCGGTACTTTCCGATACGGCACCTACCCGGATTGACGCTTCCGGCAACAACGTCTGGATGATGGACGACTTGCCAACTCCCGATTGACCCACGAATACGCTGGTCTGGCCTTTTACCAGGTCTTCAACCCTCACCGCCTGCTCGCCCTCAAGGGTTTTGGCAGAAGTGCGCTCAATTCGATATCCGAGCTTTTCGTAGCGAGCCAACAATTGGTCGATCGCTTCCCGATTCTGGTCGGTAACCAGATCAGTCTTGTTGAGCAGGATGATAACGGGAATATCCGTGCTCTCGGCCGCCACCAGATAACGATCAATCAGGTTGTCGTGGGGTTCTGGCTCGGGGGCAATCACCAGAATGATGTAATCGATATTGGCGGCGACGGGTTTGAGTGCGCCGAAGTTGTCGGGCCGTTGCAGTAGGGTGTGACGGTCGCACCGCGCCACGATGACGCCGGTATTATCACTGCCTGGGCGCCAGATCACCTTGTCGCCAGTTACCAGGCTGTCGATGTTCGCTCTCACAAAGCAGCGCAGCACCGTGCCGGTGTCTTCCCCCTCCAGGGCTTCAACGTCGAGTTGCTGGCCGTAGTGAGCAATAACAAGACCCTGTTGCTCTGGGCCCAGATCACCAGCGTCCAGTTTTTCGCTGATGGATTCTTCTTTCTTCGCCGCCCGTGCAGCCCGTTCCTGCTGAATTTTCTTGATGCGCCACTGCTGCTGCTTGTTGAGTCGACGTTTAGCCATATCGTGGGTCGGTTAATTCCTGCTGGGAAATGGTGATTGCTGTAACATCATACGTGAATGATTTCGTCAGAGCCTGTTTGTTCTGTCGGGATTGGCCGATATATTACCAATATTACGAGGGTGGCCGGTCACTGCTTCCCGGGAGCGTCTGAAACCAGGGATGGTTTCAGTCGAGCGCACATGGATGTGCTTGTAGCGTATCCCGGGAAGCAGTGATCGGTCACCCATGCACGCATTGGAAGGCTGGGAGTCACCGAATGCCAGAAGCCAACTACCTTGTCTGGATTGACCTGGAAATGACCGGGCTGGACCCGGAAAAAGAACGGATTATCGAGATAGCGACAATTGTTACGGATTCCGACCTGAATACAGTCGAAGAGGGGCCGGTGATCGCGGTGCACCAGTCCGATAAGCTGCTCAGCGAAATGGACGAATGGTGTACCCGCACTCACGGCAACAGCGGGCTGACCCAGCGGGTAATAGACAGCAAATACGGCGAGATCGATGCCGAACAGAAAACCTTGGAATTCCTGCAGCGGTATCTCGAGCCGGGGCAGTCCCCATTATGTGGCAACAGCATCGGCCAGGACCGGCGCTTCCTGGTGAAATACATGCCGGAACTGGAAGCCTTCTTCCACTACCGTAACCTGGATGTGAGTACCATCAAGGAGCTGGCTAGGCGCTGGCGGCCGGATATTCTGGACGGGGTGAAAAAGAAGGGCAGCCATCTGGCTCTGGACGATATCCGCGACTCCATAGAGGAGTTGCGGCATTACCGGGAACACTTTTTCCAACTTTAGGCCGCGGCGCTTTCAAGCTATAAGCCGTGCCTGCGAAGGGCCCAGTGCACATGCTCCCGAACCATCTCTGACGGAAAGTCAGCCCGCTGTTTTAGGGCCTCGATCACTGGGATGGTTGAAGGCGCATTGCCAAGGCCCACCGCCAGGTTCCTCAGCCATCCCTCGTAACCGGTGCGGCGGATGGCGGAGCCTTCAGTGCGTTTGAGGAATTGTTCTTCGGTCCAGAGGAACAGCGTAGCCAATTCGCTGTTGTCCAAGCCATGGCGTGGCTGGAAGTCTTTTTCCGCCGTTGGCTTGCTGAACTTGTTCCAGGGGCAGACCAGTTGGCAGTCGTCACAACCGAACACGCGGTTACCCATTTTGGGGCGCAGTTCTTCCGGAATGCTGCCCTTGAGTTCAATGGTGAGGTAGCTGATGCATTTGCGGGCATCGAGTTTGTGGGGGCCTTCAAAGGCATCTGTGGGGCAGATGTCCAGGCACGCGGCGCAACTGCCGCAATGTTCCTT
>CAJXOQ010000103.1 GCA_913057975.1 uncultured Marinobacter sp. | reverse complement strand
GCGTCAGATGTGTATAAGAGACAGGGGTATTTCCGCGAAGATCTGTTTTACAGAATCAAGGGAATGTCAGTTCGGCTGCCCCCACTGAGGGAGCGCTCCGGCCTACGTGAATTTATTGAGCGTATGGGCCACGAGCTCACCGATGGACGCAGGCTTTCCAATTCTACCCTGGATGTACTTTTGCGGTATGGGTGGCCGGGTAATGTCCGGGAGTTAGCACATGCTCTGAAACATGCAGACGTGGTTGCCGATTCTGGTGATGTTATAGAACCCGAACATTTGCCGATCGACATTGTTGAGCAGGCTCGGGAGGGCGGTGTCGGCTGTCGAAATTCAGGTTCTCTGAAACTTCTGGAGTTGGAAGCTATCGATCATGCATTGGCCGCTGAAAACGGAGATGTAACAGCGGCTGCCCGACGACTGGGGATCGGTCGGGCCACGCTTTACCGTCGGTTAAAGGAGCAGAAGCACCTTGATGCTTCTAGAAGACACCCCATGACCAAAAACTCAAAAGAGTAAGTGCTGACAAATCGATTCACAACCTCAATAGAAGAAGGTGTGTTCTGCCCACCTTCCTACGCAAGAGCCGCTTGCCAACCAGTGGTCGTTCGATAGTGAACTCGAAGTCCCGGACTTCGAAGATCAGTGACACAAGCACCCCCAGCACCAGATCCCAGAATGAGGCTCCGATTCCCAGTATCTGCAGGCCGGAGGCGATCGGAAACAGAAGCAACCCGTACTGGAAACCATTAATAAATTGTACGAAGAAAAGTCCGGGCGCTAAACCCAGCCTTGCTTTGCCAGCCACAGGGCGATGAACTGGCCTTTTTCAGGTCCAAGTTGCTCAGTGAGCACCGAGGTTGGAGAGCGTTGTGGTTGAGATCGGATGGTATCGAGCAGGTGCGCCAACGGGAGCCCGTTCAAGTGCCATACGCCCGTTGGCTGATCCGGGGTAATCACTACCCGTTCTTCATCAATCAATCCGTCCTTTACCACAGGGCGAAGAGCCGTCGTGACGTCAGCGGGCGTTACGTCTCTGTGTATGGGGTGGGTGTCAGGCCATTCCCGTCTGGCCTGCCAGAAGGGTCGGTCGCCCCAGCGGGATTCGCCAAGATAGAAGTCTCTGCCAATACGGGCAAAGCGGTAGAACAAGCCCTCTATACGCGTTTCGTGGAACTGCTTTGCCAACTCCGCACGCTCGGGGTGTCGTATCAGCGTATTCACGACAGCCGGGGCCTGCAGCGCGGAGGACAGAGCCTGAAACATACCATTACCGGAGAGAGGATCCACGGCCATGGCTGCATCTCCCACCCGAATCCAGCGATCAGCCACGCTACGCTCACACAGAATTGCGGTACTGGTTCTGCCGTAGACATCCCCGACCGGTTCAGCGCGGTCAATAAAAGGCCTTGCCTGGTGAAGCCCCTCCAATCGTTCACGGCACCAATTGGCGAGCTGATGTTTTGGTGGCAGGTCAGCTGATGCTGCATCGACGGTCAGTTGGAGGTAGCGCCTGCCGTCAGGTTGCGCTGCCATCCAGGACCAGCCGTCAGCGAAACTCTCAACGGCTGAGCAGGGTTGTGACGGCGGGCCATGCCAATGCTGGAGGAGTGATACTGTCTGTGTCCCTTTCACCCGAGGCAGTCCCGCTGTGGGTGCAGCCCGCCCCCGTGCTTCGACGATAAAATCCCCGAACACCTGCCGGTGACCGCCTTCCGCGCAATCCACCGCAACCTGATATTGGTTGTTCTCACAGGCATAGCTTCGTATTCTTCCACTAATAACGTTGACGCCATGGCTGGAAAGGTCGAGTAAGAGTGCCTGGTCAAAACGTTTGCGCGACACCAGGTGTTCGGTGTTGGCGTCGTTGGTCTCGCCATTCCATGTGACCTGTCGTGCCGAGGGCTCTGCCATTTCTTCAAGAGCCAGCTTGAAACCCGCTCCGCTCATGCCCTTGATAACTCGTTCCGAGACGCCTTCAACCGCGTCAAACGGCCGTGGTTTGGCGATCAGGGTAACGCGGTAGCCCAGTCGGGCCATGCCAATGGCGACTGCAGCCCCTGCCGGGCCTCCGCCGAACACCAGGATGATCGAGTCAGTCATTGGCGAAACGCTTTTGTTCAGGGCCATGATAACGTGCCCGTTCATGCAGCCACGTCCGGGCATTGTCCGGGTTCGCGCTGTCTGTCATCTGAAGAAAGTTGGCCAGATGAGCCGTAAGGTGGGCGCAGCCGAGGCTGGCACCGGATAGGCCAACGACCATGCTCATCGGTTTTACGCAGGCACCGAAGTCGGCAAACCGGGTATTCAGATGCGAAATCTCATCACGGGCGCATCTGGCATCGCCCGTCATTCGGAAAACTCCGGGGTAAGACGCGGGGAACACCGGTTCACCCCGCGCAGGACTGGCCGCGCAAAGAATCACGCCACGCTTGATGGCCCGCTGGCAGGCGTCCCGCAACGAGCTTCGATCCTGTCGCAGCCCCAGGCTCAGGTTGATCACCTGTACGTGTTGATCGACCAGCCAATCTATGGCGGCGCCTACCTGGGCCGCTGTTGTTGTGAAGCGATCCTGAAACACCTGGGCAGAGATGATCTCGCACTCAGGGGACAGCGCTTCCATGATTTCAATGATACGAGAGCCGTGCCCCAGTTGGTCGGGTTGGGAGTCCTCCAACCAGAGCCTGTCATCGCGCAGCGTAAAGGCAGCGCCTTTCACCACTTGCTGGGACGCTGTAAACCCGGAATCCACAATACCAATACGAACAGGCTCAACTGGCACCGGCAACCTCCCTGACCTCTTTGAGGTGGCCACCGGTCAGTATCAGGTGTTTGTCGGCTCCGACCAGTGTCGAAGGACGATGACTGATCAGAAGGCGGGTGCGGCTGGCAAACAGTCGGTCGACGGCCGCGATCACTTGTTGTTCCGTGCTTTGGTCGACAGCCGAGGTAGCCTCATCGAGTATCAGAATGGCAGGTTGTTGCAGCAATGCCCGGGCGATGGCAATACGCTGCTTCTGCCCCCCAGACAGCTGCTGCCCCCGTTCCCCCAGAGGCGTGTCCAGTCCCTGGGGCAGGTTTTCTATCAGTTCGGCAAGCTGGGCATCCGACGCTGCTGCCAGCACTTGTTCATCGCTGGCGTCGGGGCAGGCATAGCGCAGGTTGTCTGCCAGCGATCCACGAAACAGGGTGATCTCCTGAGAAACCACTGCAATACTGCGTCTTAGGTCCGTCAGGCTAAGCTCCCGGATATCGATACCGTCAAAAAGAATGCGTCCGTGCTGGGGATCATAGTGGCGTTGTAGCAGGTCCAGGAGTGTGGATTTTCCGGCCCCGGATGCACCGGCCAGGGCAATTTTCTGGCCCGCGGGCAGCACCTCATTGACATCATCAAGTACCGGCGCACGCTCTTCGTAGGCGAAGCTGATGTTTTCCAGTATCAGCTCACCGCGTAGCGGAGTGGGCAGACGACGGGGGTTGGGAGGCGACTGGATATCGGCATTCGCCAACCGCAGTTCGCTCACACGATTCAGGCTGACACTCATTCGCTGGATCGCCACATAAAGCCCCAGAAGGCTGTTTACCGGGCCGGTGGCCATGCCAAGATAGGTGGAGAACGCGATCAGCGAGCCCAGGGGCCATTCGCCCTGGATTACCCACCAGCCGCCGATCAGAAATGCCGATGCGCGGGTCACGGACGTCAGGGTTCCGGGAATGGCGTTGGTGAAGAATTCGGTAACCTGGAGTTTGAGCAACTGGCTGAGGTAATGATCATTCAGTCCGTCCAGGCGCTCGCGCTCACGGGTCTCCTGACCGCTGGACTGTATGAATTTGATGGCTGGCATGGTTTCGACAAGGAAACTGGACAAATCCGCTGAGCGTTCGCGCATTTCGCGGGTACGGACTTCCACCTTGCGGCGCATCCAGCGCAACCAGGCGACTTCCAATGGAATCAGCACCAACACTAATAAGGACAGTTTCCAGGACAGTGTCAGCATAAGCACCAATGCCCCCACCAGGCCAATGATGCTGCTCACGGACGAGAATAAGCTATCGACGGCGAAACGCTGAATTGCGGCCACGTCGCCATCGATACGGGATAACAGGTCACCGACCCGGCGTTGGCTGAAAAAGGCTGGTGACAGGCTTTGAAGATGTGCGTAGAGGTCACTGCGCAGAGAAAACAGGATGCGACCCGACAAACGGGTGTGCAGGTATCGGTTAACCCCAGCCAGTGCGGTGCCGAGGATGCCGACAACAATCATGGTCACCGCCAGTACGATCAACATGTCGTAGTCTTTGGCGAGTAGGCCATCGTCTATCAACAGCTTGGTCAGCCAGGGCTGAAGCAGTACCAGGGCCGAGCTGAAGAATGAAAGCAGCAGCAATCCGAGAATGGCTGGTTTCTGAGGTTTTACAAAACTGTACAACCACTGAAAACCAGCTTCGAGTTGCGAGCGGTCAGGGGCATGAATCGCGCGCACCAGCCAATTGAGCATTCGCTAAAACCTCATGCCAGGTTGAACGTCTTCATGCGACGGTAAAGCGTGGCACGGCTGATTCCCAGAGCTTTCGCAGCGGAACTGACGTTACCCCCGTGCTGCTCCAGTGCCTGTCGAATCAATACTTCCTGGGTTTCCTGGAGGGTGCCATTGGCAATAGGTGCGTCTTCCAGTTCGTCAAGGAAGTCGTCGCTCAGATGCTCCTCCGTCAGGGTATGCTCATCCGGGTCCATAAAGGCCAGCGCGACTTTCAACACCATTTCAAGCTGTCGAACATTGCCTGGCCACGCATAATCGGCCAGTCGTTGTTCCAGGGCCGGGTCGAGTTGAGCCTCTGTCCGGTTCAGTTTTTTCAGCAGTTGCTGGCACAGGCCGGGAAAGTCTTGCCGGTCACGAACCGCCGGCAAACGGATAGAGACGCCACTCAGGCGGAAGTAGAGGTCTTCACGAAAACGGCCTTCGGCGACCAGTTGCTTGAGGTTGCGATGGCTCGCGCCGATCAGGGCGATGTCCAGGTCCACAGTGTTGCCGCCACCAAGAGGTTCCACCTTCCGGTCCTGAAGAACGCGGAGCAGTCGAGCCTGGAGAGAGAGGGGCATATCGCCGATTTCATCCAGAAACAATGTGCCGCCATTTGCCTGCTGGAAGCGTCCGACCATGCCGCCTTTTCGGGATCCGGTGAAGGCGCCTTCACGATAGCCAAACAGTTCTGACTCAATCAGGCCTTCAGGAATGGCCGCGCAGTTCACCGCAACGAGGGGTTTCTGGCTTCGACCGCTGGCATGGTGCAGTACCTGTGCCGCGACTTCCTTGCCGGTGCCGGTTTCACCCTTCAGCAGAACTGGTACATCATGATCCAGTGCTCTGCTCGCCATTTTGAACGCACGCAGTAACCTGGGCTCGCCGGCGGAAAACTCTTCCAGTGTTGGAACAGGCGGCGTTCTTTTCGTCGGTTTATGCGGGAGATGGGTCGTCGATGTCGCCGGTTTTAACCGTTTTGGAAACTGCAATAATTCACAGAATAATTCGCCAGCTTTCGTTTGCACTGAAACGATGGGTTCGCGGAGACAACTGGTCAGTAACGTACCGATCTTGTCGCTGACCAGTTCTTCAATCATGCGGCCGACGATCTGTTTGCGACCATGACCGAGCAACTGACAGCCCTGTTCATTGATAGCCAGAAGCTTGCCACTTTCATCCAGTGCGACCAGACCCAGCCAGGCCGACCGGAGATAGTGACGTCGCGGGTGAAACGCCAGGACAATCTGATTCTGGTATTGCGTGGTAAACAGGCGGGCCTCGATGTTCCGTGCCGCCAGTTGAACCACGCCTAGGGTATCCTGCGGCTGGCGGTTGCGGCCTACACGGGTTATATCGATGACTCCCGTCAGATTGCCGCTGGCATCCATAATTGGCGCAGAGGTACACGAAAAGTGGGAAACCGTGTCGAGGAAGTGTTCTTCCTCGTTTATCAGAATCGGTCGGCGCTCAACCACGGCTGTTCCGATGGCGTTGGTGCCACGATTGTCCTCGCTCCATGAAACACCCTGGCGAAGTGCCAGGCGTCGTGCGGGGGTAATAATCTCATCGTTGCCGTCAATCGCCAGAATCCGGGAGTCGGCGTTGCCCAACAGAATCAATCCATCGGCCCCGAATTGATGAGACAACTGCTCAAACTCGGGCATGGCCACGTGCAGCAGCAGCTCGTGCTGCTCTCTGAACAAGGGCAGGTCATTGACCTCGTCGCAGTTCTGCGGCTTGTCGTTGGAGCAATTCAGTCCCGCCTCAAGGCTGCGGCGCCAGGAGGCCTCAATCTCGTCACGCAGGTACCCACCTGGCAACTCACCTTCCGATTGCAGGCGTTCTCTGGCAGTGCGCGCAGCGATGACGGGATCACTGATCAAGTCGTGACGTAAACGTTGTGCCATGACGACGGCCCCATTGTTGTTATTGTCTCGATAAAGTATCAGTCTACTCCTTTGATATACGCCAATGTCCAATGCGGCGCAAACCTCGTCAGATTTCGTTGCCCTTCCCGAAAACGCCACTTCCTCGATTTACCGGAAGTGGCTCGTCCATTGGCCTGGCGATATCGGGGTGCTTCAGTAGAAGTACATCAGTACGGCCTGAACGTATAAGTTGCTGTCGTCGTTGCCCTGGCTGGCAATGACATCGTCGCCCTCCGGCTTGTACCAGCCTACCAACGGACTGAAGACAAAATGGTCGTTGATGCTCCACAGGGCATAGACATCGATTTCCTGGCCATCCAGGTCCGCGGCATCGTCTCTGGCGGAAAAGTCCCAGTACTGTGCTGCCAGTTGCAGGTCTGCTCTTGGCGCCAGTGTGAACTCGACTCGTTGCACTTCGTTGCCACTGTTGGCTGGCCCGGCGTAATTGGAGGCCACTTCACCCTGGTACCAGGTGCCGAATCCCCGAGTGAAACCGAAAAACAGAGGGTCAAACGCTTCGTTATCACCGGTGTTTGCATCGTCGCCGGAGAATTCGGCGTAACGCACATTGACACCCGGGCTCCACGGCTGATTGCTGAAGGTCCAGCCAGCCTCGACGTACCAGGCATAGGCGTCGTTTTCCACCGCGGTGTCACCGCCGCTCTGATCGACATACTCGAAAGACAGGAACAGGTCATCAACGCCCAGACTGCCCTGGCCACGGAGGCTGATAACGTCCATGCCGTCACGCTGGTCCCAGAGTGCCAGGTCTGCGCCGCGATCCACATCCAGCACGTTCAGGTAGCTCAGCCCGAGTGTGCCTTTTGAGTCGTCTACCATCTCAAGGTTGATGCCCGCCAACTCCGTATCCTGCTGGTACGGGTTGTCTGATTGCAGCCAGAACAAATCGCCGCGCAAAGGCCCGTCTGGGTCATAGTTGATGATGGCGGTATTGCTGAAGCTTTTGCGACCGGCCAAGTAGTAGGCACCACCCCTGTCGACATCCACACCGAGAGGGTCGAGCCCTTCACCCAGGCTGATGGCATCGCCAGCGATCAGGAAACCGTCGCCCAGTTGGAAACCCTGGCGGCCAACCGATACATCAAGGGTGCCGCGGGCGCTACGCCAGCCCAGGTAGGCATTCTCGATATCAGCGTCACTTTCGTCGCCGGTGGTGAAACCGGCAGCGTCGCCGTCACCAAAGGTGCCCAGAGCAATCACGCCGAGGCCACCATAGAGGGTGCTGGTATTGGCGAGGGTCTGTTCGACTGCAACGGTGCCCTTGCCATAAGCCTCCTGCCAGTCCTTGCCGCCCTCGGCCAGGTAGTCCTCGCTGGTCGAAAAATAGCCGGCCATGGCCTCAAGGTTTAGCTCAACGGTTCTGTCTTCCGTCTCGCTGAGTACGGCCGAATAGGCAGGCGTTGCCAGTGCCGCCAGGGTGGCGGCAGTCATAATTGATCTTTGCATTGTTGTTCTCCGGATGGTGTTTAAAAAAGTCCGGGTGGGAACCACCCGGACAAATCGCCCGCTTCAAGTCCGGTCGGGGTGCAGATCGCGAAGAGACAAAGACGGGACTCCACGGACGATGGTAAAAACTATCGGATAAAAACCTGTGAGGTTGAGATGGCCATATCGCCTCCCGGGAGCTGTACTTCGCCGAGTTTCTCCATGCTGTCGGCATCGTAGATCGCGACATCATTGAAGGTGCCGGCTAGATAAATCTTGTCGCCGGCGTGATTCATGGCGATGCAGTAGTAGGAGTGATCCAGTTCCGCCACGCCGATCAGCTCCTTCTTTTCTATGTCGTATTTGGTCAGACGGTTGAGTACACCGAACACGAGATTATCGTCCTTGGGGGAGAGGATGCCGCTGAAATAGATTTCAGTGATCGGGCCAAAATCTTTGGTCGAGGTCTCACCGGTTTCCAGATCGACGTTCATGAAGCCGTAAATCCAGTCCGCGGTGTCCAGGTTGTAGTTCTCATCCTGGAATCGGGCGGTGGTGTACAGAATGGTGAAATCGTTCGACGGCGACTGGATCGGCCACACGTTAAGCACATCCGGTGGAGCGTACAGTGGCCGTTCCCAGTTCCGGCTGGGAATCGCGACATCCACCGCACCTGTTTCGACGTCCACGGCGTAGATGTCAGGCCCGGCCATATAGAGCGTGCCGTCGTCGCCGGTCATCATCACCGTTACCTGGCGTGGTGACGGGAAGGTTCTGATCGGCTTGGCGTTTTTCCCGGCACTGGTGTCATAGACTGCCAGCCGGGATGGTTGTACCCGGTAGTGGTCCCGAAACAGCAGCGTCGGATTCTGTACCACGTACAGTTCGTTGCCGTCAGGGCTGATGGCGAATGAAAAGATGGACTTGGTGCGTTCACTGGACTGCAACGCCATTGGTGCATGAAAGACGACCTCGCACGTATCCAGATCCACACCATAAATATCTTCATAGTGATTGTTCAGGATGTAGGCGGTTCTGCCGTCGGGTGCCATCTGAAGCGCACCGGGACCAAACGCATCCGGCAGTGCGCAACTTTTGTAGAGGCGGTCGGTTTCCACGTCGATGACATGCATGTTGTTCGGGTAGTTTGCCACCACCAGGTATTCGTGGTCTTTTTCAAGCGCGGGGCTGGTGGCCAGTGCGCTTGTGGGGAGCGTGGCGCTGAGTGTCAGCGCTGTCGCCGTTACCAATGAAGTTAAGAGTTTATTAGTCATTGTTCGATCACCCTCGGCTCATTCTTTGTCTTCCGGGAACACGGTGTCCAGGTTGCGCCAGTCCTCTTTCGAGTTCATCGCATCCTTGTTCCAGTCTGGGTAGGTGTTCATCATGTCCGGCACCTGCGCCGGCCACCAGCAGGGGTCGGCACAACCATAGAGGTCCGCTTCCATGGGCTGGCAGAGGGAAGTCACACCGCCAAAGGCGTCGATTTCCCAACCCGGGTCCGTCGTAGCGGTACAGCCGGCCAACGACGTCATCGCGACGACTTCTTCGACGCTCTCCTCGGCCACCGCCTGACTGAGCAACTGGGCTTTGTTGTTGATTGCTTTGAGGTGTTTCATATCAGTGTGCCCTCCGCGGCGAGATGTACTGATCGATGAAGGCAGGGTTGTGCGCCATGATTCGGGTGTATACATCAATGCCGAAGTCCACCCAGTCGCGCATCAGGTCACAGTAGTGGTAGGTCGGGTGTGTTGGGTCACCGTAACGCGCATAGCTTTCGTGGTAGCAGCCTCCGGAACAGAGGTTGCGAATTCGGCAAGTAGCGCAGCCCGTATCACTCCGATCCAGTCGCTTCGAGAGGAAATCACCCAGTTCTGCGTGTTGAACCCCGCCGTCGCTTACATTTCCAAACGTTGGCATGTCAGAGCCGGTGAAGCGGTGGCATAGGTTGAGGTCGCCCTCATGATCAACGGCCAGCATTTTCAGGCCGGCGCCGCAGGGTAAAGCTTTTTTGTGCCCTTCATGCAGGTCGGTGATCAACTGGTGCATATTGGAAAAGCCAATATTCCGGTGCTCTAGCGCGGCCTCCAGATAGTGCTCTCCCAGACGTTTCATCCCTGCAAAGATTTCCTTCAGCTCATCGGAGGTCAGGTTGTAGTCTGAAATATCACCTGAGGTAACCGGGGCAAACCCTACTTCAGAAAATCCCATCTCATTGAACAAGTGGTCCCAGATATTCTCCACCTGTGTGGTTCCGTGGGTCAGCGTGACTCGTGCGCCAATTGGCCGAGAGTCATAGCGCTCCAGCAACCGAAGAGCCTTGCGACGGACGACGTGGTAGGTTCCTTGTCCGCCTACGGTAATCCGGTTTTTATCGTGTACTGCCTTCGGGCCGTCCATGCTGACTGACAAACCAAATCGGTGGGCATTCAGCCAGTCAATGATCTCGTCATTGAGCATGGTCGCGTTGGTGGTCATCACGAAATCGAGTTTTTTGCCCAACTCGGTAAAGCGGCGTTCGCAATACTCCACCATGGCTTCAATCAACGGGCGATTGCTTAGCGGCTCACCGCCGAAAAACACGACGGTATAGCGGTCTTCATCCGGTGATTCGCGCAACAGCATCTCTACCGAGTCGATTGCCGTCTGCAGCTCCATCTTGCGACCGGCGGACGGTGTATCGAGATCCTCTTTGTAGCAATAGGTACAGCTAAGATTGCACCCGGTGTTAACGTTCAGTACGACCGTCGTCAGCGGAAACTTATCCACCGTACGGGCAGCGATGTCATCGGTCAGTGGCCGACCGTCATTGACCAGTTCCAGCGCGAGCAGTTCTTTCAGCGTTTCTCCGATCTCTTCGGTGGGGAAGCGCGCCCCCATGTCTGCGATCAGCGCTTGCGCGGACTGCTTGCCCTTGCGCAGCCGATCCAGAATGCCGGCGGTGATTTGGTCCAGCGCAAACAGTGAGCTGGACGGGATGTGAAACAGCATTCGGGTTTCCCCGACCTTCACCTCATGGAGGTTATGTTCAACGAGATTGAGTACAGCACCCATTTGCCTCTCTCCTGTTCTTATTAAAACTATGTAGCGTCAGGTACTTACGGCTCACTGATGAGCCAGTGTGTTTACGGAATCGGAGGGTTGTTCCAGCGCTGGACGGTGACAATCATGTGCCCTTCAGCGTTGAGGGTCTGATCACCATCCTTCACCGTCGCCTGAACGGTAAGGTTGCCGGCGTTGTTGGTCATCATGCGCCGCTCCGGATTGGGGCCCGCCGCGGCAGGCGTGAAGACGCCGGTTGCGCTGTCCATCGTGCCGGCAAACCGAACATCTTCGTCCGCCTCTGCGGTTTCGTTGTAGGGAGCGACGGACCAGGTCGCCGGAACGAGGCCGATACGGTAGTCGTCGTCGGTACCTATAGTGGCGTCTGCACCGGCAGCCCAGGCCTCGGCTTCAAACCGGGCTTCCACTTTCGGGGTGGAGCTGCCATTGCCGCCCACGCGGGCCACTGCAAATTCCGGTACCACGTTGACTTGTGCGATCCGGTCATACACCACGAGGCCTTCACTTTGTGTCGACCCGATACTCACGGCTTTACTGCCGGATTCGTCTGCAGCTGCTTTTGCGCGGATGCGGATCAGGCTATCGCTCTGTTCAAGGATTTCGATCAGTTCAATGCCGTCTTCGAGCTCTGGGCTGCCGTCAAGGTTGGCCCCGATGATACGGATCTCGGCCTCGGTACCTGCCTTGATATAGGTTGGTTGAAGCGCGAGTATTCGGCCGGCGTCGCCGCCATCGCGGGCGGCAATCACGTCGGCGCCGACCTCATCGTGGTCACGATGAAACATGCGTCCTTTCAGCTGATCGTCTTTCAAGGCGAAGACCTGGCGCATGGCTGTGCCATCGATGTTCAGGTTGGCGCGCCACTCAAAGCCGGTATAGACGATGGCAGAGCCCTCGCCATGGATGGCTTTGCCATCGGCGTACTCACCGTCCAGCGTGAGGTTATATTGATCCTTGCCGTCCGCTTCCGACACGTTCATACGGGCGTGAAAAGAACCACGGCCAGGCATGTGGCCGGCCAGAGTCCAGTTGCCGGCAACCTGACTCTCAGGGCGTTGCTGCCATTCATCCCAAGCGTCGGATTCGAGCGGTAAGGTTTCAGCCAACTCGGGCACCATTTCGTTCAGAGCAATCTCGAACCAGTCCCGGTCACGTGCCAGCGATTGGTACTCAGTTGTAGGCCATTGGCCCAGATGAAAATGTACGAGGTGTTCCCATTCTTCGGCAGGACGGCGTTGCAACTTGACCCGGGCACCAGAGTGGCAACGGGCACACATTTCCGTGAACTGCTGCGAATCGAAAGACTCCATGGTGTTGAGCCGGCGTTCGAGAGCGTAGCGGACTCCATCGGTCTCTGAGGGGGCAAGACCCTGGTGGTCTGCGAAGTACTTAACCAGGGTCCGACGATCGTCCTCGTTAATCTGCAAACCATGCATGATCTGCATTCGGGCAATGGTCATCAGCCAACCTTCCGGCGATTTCCGCTGCTGGCTGATGCGGCTCCATTGTTGATCGTCTTCAGCGGTATGGCAGGCGATGCAGGTTCTATTGATGATCTGTTCGGCACTTTCCGCCGCGATCCCCGAAGGGGTGGCAACGGCAAACGCCAGCGAGATCAATCCGCCACCCAGTTTTTTGAGGTTTGTTGTTTTCAAGATCTGACCTCCTTCTATGGTCAACACAGGGACATCTTTTATAGTTTTTAGAGGCCTGATTTATTTGCGGCCAGTTGCAGTGCTGGTACGCACATGACATGCCATGTACGTATTTATTCCTATAAAAACAGTCGTCTGGCTTAATTTTCGAGCGATCCAGGCGCAATAAAACACACATGGTTCTGTTTAATTTAGCAACAGCTGTAACAATCTGAGACAACTTTGAGATTTAGTACGGAGGGGGCAGCAACACGTCGATGGTCTGATGTGGATGGAGACGAAGGCTGGCGCCTGGACAATGTTTCATTCTGCGACAGCGATTTGGGTTGTCTGAAATTCCGTGTTGGTTTATTAACTCAATAAAATCATATAAATAAGCGAATTTATTTTGGTGGCATATCGATTGCTTGCGTTAAAACCTGGATTTAACGACAACAACACAAGAGGTGCGCAATGACTCAATTCACCCTTCATCCTGACACCCTTTCCTTTATTGATCGCAGGCATGGTCTGTTGATCGGCGATCAACGTCCGATGGGGCGCAGTGAGCGAATGCTTGATGTGATTAACCCCGCCACCGGGGAAAAGTTTTCCGAAGTTGCCTGTGGCACCGCTGAAGACGTTGATCTTGCGGTGACCACCGCACGCAGTGTCTTTGAGGATTCAGCCTGGAGCCGAATGAAGCCGGTGGAACGCGAGCGTCTGTTGTGGCGTTTTGCTGACCTGCTTGAAGCGAACGCGCAATCCCTGTCTGAAATTGAGTGCCTGGATAATGGCAAGAGTGTTGCCGTCGCCGGAGCGGTTGATATTCAGCTCGCGATCAATTTCCTGCGGTACATGGCCGGTTGGGCCACCAAGATTGAAGGCAATACCGTGGAGGCGTCGGTCCCATTCCTGCCCGATGCCCAGTTCCATGGCTTTACCCGCCGGGAACCGATTGGGGTCGTTGGCGCCATTGTCGCGTGGAACTTTCCGCTGCTGCTGGCTTGCTGGAAGTTGGGGCCAGCCCTCGCGACCGGTTGCACCGTTGTACTGAAGCCCGCTGAGGATACCCCGCTGACGGCGCTGAGGCTTGGTGAGCTGGCACTGGAAGCCGGCTATCCCCCGGGTGTGCTTAATGTCGTGCCAGGCCTGGGTCAGGATGCCGGCGCCGCACTGTCGTCTCATCCTGGTGTGGATAAGCTGACATTCACCGGTTCCACGGGCGTGGGCAAGCTCATAGGCAAGGCCGCCATGGAGCATATGACCCGCGTCACCCTTGAGCTTGGTGGCAAGTCGCCCACAATCGTGCTGGGCGATGCCAACCCACAGGAGGCAGCAGAAGGTGCGGCCAATGCCATCTTCTTCAATCAGGGGCAGGTGTGTTGTGCTGGCTCGCGCCTTTACGTGCAACGAAAACTGTTTGATAACATGGTCGCAGACATCACCAGCATTGCGGAAAATATCAAGCTCGGCAACGGCCTGGATCCGTTAACCGACATGGGCCCCATGGTATCCGGAGTCCAGCAGCAGCGAGTGCATGGCTATATCGAGAAAGGCAGGGCTGAGGGCGCCCGTATTGTCACCGGGGGCGAGCAGTTTGGCCCCGGATTCTTCATTAAACCGACGGTCGTTGTGGATGTTGATCAAACGTCCAGCCTGGTTCGTGAGGAAATCTTTGGTCCGGTATTGGTCGCAATGCCGTTTGATGACATAGAAGACGCCGTTCGAATCGCCAACGACTCTCCCTACGGGCTCGGTGCCAGTATCTGGTCCAATGACCTGTCTGCCGTTCATCGAATGGTTCCACGAATAAAATCGGGCAGTGTCTGGGTGAACTGCCACACGGCCCTGGATCCGGCACTACCATTTGGTGGCTTTAAACAGTCTGGATTTGGCCGTGAAATGGGGTCAGCGTGCATTGAGCATTATACTGAGCTGAAATCGGTGTTGATGAAGATCTGATCCTGTCTCTTATACACATCTCCGAGCCCACGAGACGGACTCCTATCTCG
>CAJXOQ010000102.1 GCA_913057975.1 uncultured Marinobacter sp. | reverse complement strand
CTCTATTCGTCGGCAGCGTCAGATGTGTATAAGAGACAGGCCTTGGGAGGCGGAAACGACGGCTTGCTCAAGGGTATCCCGCTCGTCGTCGGCACTGACCAGCAATACATAGTGCCGGCCTGCATTCCGTTCATCGGGCGAGCTTCCCAGACGGAGAGACACCGGAATCGTAAGCGTTGCTACAGCAGCGCCGTCAGCTTGATAGGTAATCACCAGCTTAGCCGTGTAGCGCCCGTCGGCTTCCAGTTCCTCAGGGTCTGCGGTCACTGTCAGTGACAACGGTCGCTCATTGCTGGGTTCACTCACATCAAGCCATGGCGCACCTGGGTCAACGTCTGTGATGGTGACGCTCTCCCCTGCAGGGTAGGTCGAAAATGCCAACTGTTCGCTGAGCACCGCTGCGTTGAACTGTATGGCCGTGGGCGATGAACTAAGAGTGATCGGGAAGTTGCCGTCCAGCGCCGCATCCATCGCCGCCAATGCGTTGATCTGTCCCGCTCCGTATTCAAACGTGGGCCCCACGTCGTCCGTAAGGTCACCGTTTACCAAGAAACTCTGGAACCCGGCCGGGGTGAGGGTCGGCACTTCAGACTTCATCAGGGCGTATATACCCGCCACATGGGGGGCAGCCATCGACGTTCCCTGCAGACCGGCGTATCCGGGCTCGAAGGAGCCCGTATCGTCGCGCCCCCAGGCACTGACAATAACATCGGCCGCACCGTCCTGATTGGCATCCCGGCTTGCATCGCCGCCCGGCGCGACCACGTCGACGGACTGGCCAACGTTGGAATAGGAGGCGCGAACACTTCCGCCGTCTACAGCCCCCACTCCGATAACGTTGGGATAGGCAGCCGGGTAGGTTGGCTCGTCCGTACCCTGATTACCCGCAGCGGCAACAATCAGTTTGCCGTTGCCACCATTCCAGGCGGCGTCGATCGCCTGCTTCAGCGCGTTGCTTGGGCCAAGCCCACCTAGACTGAGATTAATCACATCTATTTCATTCCGGCCGGCTGCCCAGTTCAAGGCCTCGATCAGGTCTGCGGATGAACCCACACCGTCACGCCCAAGAACCCGTACCGGATAAATGGTGGCCCCCGGCGACACCCCGACAACACCCAGGGTATTGTCGGCTGCGGCAGCAATGCCTGCCACGTGAGTACCGTGGAAGTTACTGCTGCGGGCCTTGCCGTCGCCTGGGTCGGCCGGGTTTGTATCGCGTTGGCCGCTGTCCTCCCGATCAATATCCAGATCGCCCGATACATAATCCATAATCTGTCCGGGAATCAGTTGCACATTGGCACTCAAGTCCGGATGCCAGTCGCCCGTCGCCGTCGGTGGCGATCGGAACACGCCGGTATCCATCACCGCGATACCAATATCGGCACCCGCATTCGGTGCGGCCTGCCAGGCCAACGGCGTTTGAATCAGCGGCAGACTCCATTGACGACTGTAGAGTGGATCATTGTCCGGAGACACTTGCTGGGCGGAAAAAAGATAGTTCGGCTCTGCCGATGTCACACTGGGCTGTTGCTGCAACTCCCTGACCCAGTCCAGGGTTTCCTGACGTGCATGCTCTCGTTGACCGGATGACATGGTTGCCAGGTTTCGTGGCCGATCACGGCGCAACAGCCAGGCACCTTGCCCCAACTCCCGACGCTGTGACGTCGCCATGGCCGCGACCACTGACTGATTGCCCGTGGCTGGCGCAACGGTGACTATGGCTTGATCAATCATGAACGGCGGGGTTGAGTAACTGGTATTCATCACGCTAGCCGATGCCTCACCCGCCAGCGACAGCACGTACCGAAACGGAATGCCGTTGGTGGTACTGACTTCCACCAGGTAAGAGCCGGGCTCGAAAGTGTCGTCGAGCACTTCAACCAGTGGTTGCAGGTCACCGGAGGCAGACTGAGACGTCACTTCCACGACGGTTCCCGCCTGCCGCCTCAATATCCTAAGAGAACGCTCCGGCGCAGCCGCGCCAGGGGAAAGGAGCTCTTCTGGAGATCCAAATACCTGAAAGGCTATGCGATCACCGGGCGACAGATCCACGGCGTAGACATCAACGGCATCTTCGAAGTACTGGAAAAAATCTGCATAGGTACCGGAGCCAGAACTCAGGTAGCCACCCACGGTTGCACCTGGAGGTAACGTCTGGGCAGACATTGCGCTGTCATTGGCTGTGGCAAGGTCAACGCGACGATCGTCTGCAGTATCGGAGTCCACCCGCGTACCACTCTCGATCTCAACCACCCCGCTCAGATCGGGCTGCGCTTCAGTGCTGCCGCCAGATCCTCCACCACCACAACCTGAAAACAACAATGCAAACGACATCAAACCAGCGGTGACAGGGACAGTCCTAATCATAATGGGCTCACTAGGAAGACAGCTTTGAAGCGTGAGAATCACGCTATGTACTTTCAGTATGGTGTTCATTAAACGCCTATGGAACCGATTACGCTCCAAACCGGCGATCAGATGCAAAAAAACCACCTGCAGGTTACCCCACAGGCGGTATCACATTATTGACTCCGACGCTCTAAAGTGCGTAGAAAAACAGTGGCACGAAGGCGGCCACAAGCAATGTTGGCCCCATCACCACCAGCGGCAACAACAGTCGTTCGTAGCGGTGCCAGAACGACCCCGTACGCTCAGCGGCCAACACCTCGGTTTCACCCACCACCTGCCGCGTCAGCAAGTGGTTCAGCGCCACCGGCGGGCTCAGGTAGCCCAGCTCAAACGCCACCAGACACACGATCCAGAAGTGCAGCGGGTCGATGCCCAACTGGATGGCCGGTTGCGCGATGGTGGCTGACACCAGAATAACCGCGCCGAACGGGTCCATCACCATGCCGATAACCGTGAGCATGACCACGATTACCAGCATGGCGATCCAGGGACTGGTCAGGTTTTCCGGGAACAATGCGTGCACCACATCGGAACGTTCCAGGATGCCCCCCAGGCAGATGGAAAATCCGATCAACGCCAACAGTGCACCAATGTGTACAGCAGAGTCACTGGCGGCCGCCGTTGTGCGCATACAAAAAGCGCGCACCCGGGATTGACCCTGTTCGTTGGGGGCTTTGCCCGAATCGAGATAGACCAGCGCCAGCATCACCAGGGGCAGGATCATCGGAGCGCTGTACTCGTTGAATCCCAAACCGAGGATGATCCAGATGGCCAGGATAACCACCGCGGTAACGATGGCATATGGCGCCAGTGGCCGAAGCTGCGCCAGCGATTTGCGGAACGCCCCCGGAGCCGGGCGAGGCTTCCAGTTGCCCTGGGTTTTACAGACAACCACAGAGAACAGAGTGGCCGACATAATAAACACCCAGAAACCCCAGCCGTACATTTCGGAGGTGGTCACTTCCTTGTTCAGCGCCGCCACAACCACGATCAGCAAACAGGGATTAAGAACCACCCCCAAGCTGCCGGACATGGCCGTGGTCGCCAGCGATAGCTGTCGCCCTGCGCCACTCTTGCGCATTTCATCGTAGACGACACCACCCACGGCCAGGATGAAAATCCCCGAGGCGCCAGTAAACGCAGTGGGGAAAGCGGTCGCGAATATCATCACCGAGGCCAGCATGGGCGCGGGCAGATGGTAAGGTTTGATGACGTTCAACAGCAGGTCCGGAATGCGAGTCTGCTTCAGCGCCATGCCCACAAGCACATAGAGCCCGATGTTGATAAACATCGAGGACAGGTTGGTCATCATACCGAAATAGATCGCCAGGCCGGACGAGTAGCCGTCCACGAAGAAGAAATAACTCATCGCGATCAGGCCCATTGCGCAATACAGCGGCAGTACCAGGCCGGAGGACGCCGCCAGTGATCCTGGCCTCATTCGAGACGGCACCGACACAAACCGCATCAGGTTGATCACCATGAACAGCCCGAAGACGGCCGCCCAGGCGTATTGCAGCAAAGCGGTGCCTCCCGAGCCCGGCGAAGAGGATAACCTGCCCACGTAAGAGAACAGGGAATACACCATCAGGCCGTTGACCACGAACTGCATGCCCTGGCTCAGCCGCCACTCTGACCGGTTGCGCGGCAATCGCAGGGCTATGTGATCGGCGTCGAAGGCCGAAATCGCCGCAGCCATGGCAAACATGGCGATAAACAGGAACTTGGTGAGCTCGATATTATCCAGCAGGAAATCCGCAAAGCCCTGTTCAACCGCCTTGTAAACTGCCAGCGCCTCGGTGGCGTGTTTCTGGTTTTCTTCATACAGGCGATGTTTCTGCTGGCAGAGTGCCAGATTTTTTTCCAGGGACTTGCGGATCGCATCCGGGTCCGGCGGCGAGCTGAAAAGGTCGTCCGGATCTGGCTCGTAGGCCTCGACACGTTTCCTGACCTCGGCATCCACATCCATGGACAACGTGCAGCTCGGCTCCGTCGCATCCGGATCCAGCAGGTAGTAATTCGGCCAGGTCTGCTCCCCCACCCACAGCATGCGCGAGTGGAGTGAGTTGCCCATACCCAGAAGAAGCGTAAAGACAAGGAGCAGCAGGAGGATAACCCCGTGCAGTCGATGCACGGGGTACAGCGTTTTCGGGCCTGCCGCTGATAATGCTCGCCAGTTCATTGAGGGTCAGCCTTTATTATTCGCGGTCAGGCGCTGTGCACTCGGAGGCCCCGGGATTGCTGGAGCAGCGGATTTTGCTGAGCAGGCTCATCATCTTCGGGTGGTACACCTTTTTGGCGCCGTCGGTGCCATCCCTTAATTGCAGGCGATTTTCACGAAACATTTCCTGATAGCCTTCGATGTCACCATCGGGGATGCGGATCCACTTTTCCTCCGGAATGGCAGACTCCTGGCGCTGAATCAGGTCCATGGCCTGGCCGTACATACCCCAGGCGACGTCACGGGACTTCTGGGCCGTGGTATCGTCAAACACGTCGTCACGGGCAATAATCTGGATGGTCAGTTGAGCAAGGGGATAATCAACAATGCCGCCGTCTTCGCCAATGCCCTTGTAGAGTTCGAGTGCTTCGTAGGCAAACGCCGGTGCGTAAGCCGTATCCACCGAGCCATTGTTGAACTTGCCCGCAAAGTTGGTGATGTCGGAGGGTACAACCGTCGCTTTCACGTGGTTGACCATGTGGATGGCGTCTTTCTGGTAGTCCAGCGTGGCCATACGCTTGCCCGCTAACTCTCCCGCAGTATCAATGCTCCGGTCATTGACGAAGAGATAGCCGGCCCCTGCCGGCACAATACCCAGGACCTCGTAATCGCCCTGCTTCATCAACGGCGCTGCCTTGGCCTGTGCAAGCGTGGCGAGGGTTGTTTTCAGATCGTCATAGGTCGGGATCGCGCCAACGGCGCTGATGCTGCCGGTAAATCGGTTGAACGGACGGGTCCGAAGATCCGTAGCGGCGACGGCGTCGCACTGTCCAGAGTTGAAATCGCCTACAGCAACGCCTTCGTCCGTGTAAGGGCGCAGTTCGAAATCAACACCATGTGCTTTCATTTCCAGCGCATAGTCTTTGACCATGTTGTACATATCACCGTTTGCGCCGATGACATCGAAAACGCACATCGTCACAGACTGTGCGGCGGCCATCGGCGCAACTGCAGCAAAAGACAGGGCAGCAAGGGATTTACGGATCATGAATGACCTCCGGGTCTTTCTTGTGTTTGTAGGTAATTGCAGTGAGTCAGGGGCCTGCTTATAGCAGGCCGTCCAGATCCATGGTTTCAGGCTCTTCGAGCCGTTCCGGGCTCAGCCTGCCAAAATAGGTACGGGGCGTGCGGTAGCCGTAGTTGGCTGTCCAATGCTTGTCGGACGAGAACTGAATGACATCCCGGGCGATCTCGTCTACCAGACGATACTCCGCCCAGACCTTGATCGCTCCCTCCGCCTCGGCGAACCGCGCGATGACATCCTTGAGCACCTCCGGGCGACCGAATGTCTCTGCAGCTACGGCCTCAAGAGCCATGGACGCTCGCATACCCGACGCAACCCCCAGACGGGAGCTATCCTCAAGCACTTCCCAGGGATCCGGAGACAGGCTGGGACGGGTGTCCGGCAACAACAGCCAGACCATGGCGCGAATGGCATTCGGCAAACCGCCCCACTTTTCGTTATCCAGGCATTCGGCGGCACGCTCCGCCCGTGGCGCAATATTGCGGGGAACCCCTGCCATGGCACCGGAATTGGCGTCGTTCACGATGGCCTGCATACCGGTCAGCAAGCCCAGCAAGAAGGTCAGCTCCTCCTGCTCATCGAACAGGAACGGACACTCGAACTCCTTTGCGGCAGGATCAAAATCATAGGCCGCCATGGCGCGCTGATAGGCAACATAGCGCCGCTTGGCGGTCTGAGCATTCAGTCGTTTTGCTTTCTCCCGCGCGTCTTTTGCGGCGGGTACGTCGCTGGCAAAGTCAGCGCGGAGGTATTCCAGTTCCGCTTCCCACGCTTTGTATTCAGAGCAGTTCGCGGCCAGCAGCATCAACAGGGAACCGGTGCTCTCAGGCGCCTCGGTCACGCGGGAAAACGAGTACAACAGCGGGTCAACGCCCTCACCCAATGCGCAGGCCATTTGCGGATCGGACATCTGCATGACGTAGGGGGTCGCTTCGCCCTCGGAGTAATTGGAGAGCACCACGCCGGTTGTGGTGTAGATGGGGTTGGCCGAGCAACCGGCCAGAAACGTCACCACAAGAAGAAGCAGATTACGGCTGCGAACGTTGAGGGCATGCCCAAAGGAATTCACCAGTGAGGAGTTCATAGTTCGTCCTGTTTACATTGTTTTTATAGGTCGGGGGCGATCGTAATCACTGCCCCGTTCATCTTTGACGAGGGCAAGAATGCGTTGAATCTTGTCAGACAAAAATGGCTGGATTGCCGATTTGGTCATGCCGATCAGGCCAATGGCCCACATAGACGGGAGGAAACAAATTTTTTATTTATTTAAAACAATGAGTTCTGAGAATAATTACAATTGAGACATTCGTACCACGACCGGCATTTTATGCCAGGGCATCCGGTTCAGGGCGTCGTTAACCCCATCATTGCGACCA
Source organism: uncultured Marinobacter sp. (assembly GCA_913057975.1). Taxonomy (GTDB): domain Bacteria; phylum Pseudomonadota; class Gammaproteobacteria; order Pseudomonadales; family Oleiphilaceae; genus Marinobacter. Next base: position 7,627 of record CAJXOQ010000102.1, on the reverse strand, counting down.
CCTGCGCCGTCAAATCGTCCAACGTCAGGCCACCGTCTGGCCGGTACCAGGTCACTGTCCAACTAAGGGCGCCCGTGAGCATGCGGCGCACCACAAACGGGTCTGCCGTCAGCACGCCGTCCTGACGCAACGTCTCCAGCACATCCAACCACAACTGCTCGTAGATATCCCGGAGCTCAAGGACGTGAACCTGGGATGCCTCGGATAGGCTACGCCACTCGAAGACCAGCACCGCCATGGCCTCCCCGGTCTGCCCGTTGATGGACTCCAGTTCAGCGCGAATCAGCGCCTGTAACTTGTCACGATGGGTACTGGCCGCATCCACCGCAGCCTGCATCAGGGCCGTGTTGAGACGAATGGTCTCCACCATGACGGCTTTGAGGATTTCTTCCTTGGTGCGGAAGTGGTGGAACAGGCTACCGGACTGAATGCCAACGGCGGCGGCCAGATCCCTGACGGTGGTCCGCTCATAACCCTTGTCACGAAACAGCTTTGCGGCCTCGTGGAGAAGCCGGCCACGGGCTCCGGCAGGATCGGAAACCAGGTTGTCGGCAATCAGTGATCGCAGGATAGAGTCTTGATTCACAGTGTTTTCCAGCCAGGGAACAGAAGAGCGCCCATTCTATCCCGAATTTGCCTGTTTACAAACCAAGCGCTTGCTTGGTATTGTCGGCTTTATGATAGACGACCTCCGCTACAAGCGGCCCATCAAGGGTCTTTGAAAGCACTTCGCGGCTTCCGTTAACAAGGTGAAGACATGCCAGATTCCGACATCTCCAGGCCACAAACCGTCCGTATAGGCTGCTCCGCCGCCTTCTGGGGCGACACCGAAACCGCCGCCGCTCAACTGGTGCGCAAGGGCAATATTGATTACCTGGTAGCGGACTACCTGGCGGAAATCACCATGTCCATCATGGCGGGGCAGAAGATGAAGGACCCAAGCCAGGGTTACGCCCGTGACTTCGTGCAGACGGTGATGGGCCCCTTGCTGGGTGAGATCAAACAGAAAGGCATCCGGGTATTGGCGAACGCCGGTGGTGTCAATCCCGTCGCCTGCCGCGATGCTCTGCAGGCTTTGTGCGAAAAAGCCGGTTTGGATATGAAGATCGCCCTGGTGCTGGGCGATGACCTTCTGCCGAAGAAGAAGCAACTGGCCGATGCCGGCATCTCCGAGATGACCACCGGACAGCCGATACCGCCGATGCTGGTCAGCCTGAACGCCTACCTGGGCGCTCCGGGATTGGTCGCAGCGCTGGAACAGGGTGCGGACATTGTCATAACCGGCCGAGTTGCCGACAGCGCCCTGGTGCTGGCGCCTCTGGTGCATGAATTTGGCTGGAGCTGGAGCGATTACGACCGGCTTGCCCAGGGCAGCCTGGCCGGGCACTTACTGGAATGCGGCGCGCAATCCACTGGCGGTAACTTTACCGACTGGGAAGACGTAGCCGAGGGTTATGCCGATATGGGCTTCCCCATTGCGGAGGTCTTGGCCACCGGGGATTTCATCATGACCAAGCCGCAAGGTACCGGGGGCAAAGTGTCCCGGGGCACGGTGGCAGAACAGTTGGTCTATGAAATCGGTGACCCGAGGGCTTACGTGCTGCCGGATGTGACCTGTGATTTTACCGGGGTCTCGCTTGAGGAAGTGGCAACGGACGAGGTTCGGGTTTCTGGCGCCAAAGGACTCCCCGCTTCAGACAGCTATAAGGTGTCCGGCACCTGGCCGGACGGTTTCAAGTGCACGGTAACCTTCCTGTTGGCAGGCATGGATGCGAAGGCCAAGGCCCGGACAGTCGCCGAGGCGATCCTGGCCAAAACCTCCCGGATGTTCAGTGAGCGGGGTTTACCGGACTACACGGAAACCAGCATCGAACTATTAGGCACCGAGGCCACCTACGGCGCTCAGGGGCGTATGGGAGAGTGTCGGGAGGTGGTGGTGAAGATCAGCACGGCCCACCTCAAGAAGGAAGCGCTGGTGCTGTTTTCCCGGGAAATCGCCCAAGCGGCGACAGGGATGGCACCTGGGATTACGGGCATTGTGGGTGGACGGCCGACGGTGTGGCCGAAAATTCGGTTGTATTCGTGCCTGGTTCCGAAAATGGAGGTATCCGTTGCCGTGGATCTTGGTGGCGACAAGCAGACGGTAGACGTGGCTACTGACGGAGGGTTCGAGCCAAGCCAGCTGATTGAGCAGTCTGCCAGTGCGGCCTCTCCGGCCACGGATACTACGGTGCCTTTGATTCAACTAGCCTGGGCACGCAGTGGTGACAAGGGGGATCACACCAATATCGGGGTGATTGCCCGCAAGGCGGAGTTTGTACCGTTTATTGAGGCGGCGTTGACGGAGTTGGCTGTGGCGGAATGGATGGCCCATACGCTGCACCCTGAGCATGGTCGGGTGACCCGTTGGGCGTTGCCGGGGTTTCAGGCCTTTAATTTCCTGTTGGAGCACAGTCTTGGTGGCGGGGGGGTTGCCAGCTTGCGGATTGATCCGCAGGGGAAGGCGTTTGCCCAACAGTTGCTTGAGTTCCCTGTGCCGATTCGTGCTGGCCTGCTTGATTAATCTGGCTTTGGTGCATGCGTTCCGGTGGGAAGGTTTGTCCGGGACGCGCTGTGAATACGTCCATGTACGCTCGACAAAAACATCCATGTTTTTGACGGTCCCGGACAAACCTTCCCACCGGAGCGCCCGAACATTTGAAAAGGTCTTCTTGCTATGAGTTATCAATCTGTTTTTCGTCCGAATCTCTTTCGGGACCAGGTCTTCATTGTCACCGGAGGAGGGTCCGGCATTGGGCGCTGTACCGCCCACGAACTCGCTGCGCTCGGAGCACGGGTGGCGTTGATTGGGAGGAGGGCCGAGAAGGTTGAGACCGTAAGAGCCGAGATTACCGAGGACGGTGGTATCGCTTCCGCTCACGTGTGTGACATCCGTGAAGAGGAGTCTGTAAAGGCGACCGTCACGGCCATCATTGATGAACATGGCGGGCTGAACGGCGTCGTGAACAACGCCGGGGGCCAGTTTCCGTCGCCGTTGGCAAACATCAACCAGAAAGGTTGGGAGACGGTGGTTCGCACGAATCTTACTGGTGGCTTTCTCATTGCCCGTGAAGCCTACAATCAGGTGTTGTCAAAAACCGGTGGTGCCATCGTGAATATTGTGGCTGACATGTGGGGCGGCATGCCCGGCATGGGGCATTCCGGCGCTGCACGAGCGGGGATGGTGAATTTTACCCAGACCGCTGCGGTTGAGTGGGGTTGCTCCGGGGTTCGGGTGAACGCTGTGGCACCGGGCTGGATTGCCTCCAGTGGGATGGATAACTATCCCGAACATATGAAGCAGTGGATTCGTAGCCTCGGGGATAACGTGCCTCTTAAGCGAATGGGGACGGAGTCCGAGGTCAGTGCAGCGATTTGTTTCCTGCTGAGCCCGGCGGCGGCGTTTATCAGTGGGGATTGCCTGCGAATTGACGGCGCGGCGTCCCAGGGTGGCCGGGTTTGGCCGTTTCAGAAAGCGAAGAACAATGAGCCCTTTAATGGGTTCCACCGGGCAGTCACACCAAAAGTGTTGAGTGACGACTGAGGAGAATTCGATGCAGGTATTGGAGTCCACCGTTAATCCCCAGTCGGATGACTTTCGCGCAAACGCGGAGGTGATGGAAGCGCACATTGGCACCTTCCGCGATGTGGAGCAGAAGGTTCTTGATCTGGCGGAAGCGGCGCGTGAAAAGTTCACCAAGCGCGGGAAGCTGTTACCCCGTGATCGCATCAATCGCCTGCTGGATCGTGGTACGCCATTCCTGGAGCTGTGCTCCCTGGCCGGCTACAAGATGCATGACGACAAGGACGGCAGCCTGTCCGGTGGCGGCATTATTGCCGGCATTGGCACGGTTAGCGGTGTTCGTTGCCTGGTGGTGGCCAGCAACAGCGCCATCAAGGGCGGCACCATCACGCCGGCGGGGCTGGACAAGACCCTGCGACTGCAACAAATTGCCATGGAGAACAAGCTGCCAGTGGTGTCACTGTCTGAAAGCGGCGGCGCTAACCTGAACTACGCCACGGACATTTTTGTGCTGGGCGCGCGCGGTTTCGCCAATCAGGCACGCATGTCCGCCGCTGGCATTCCCCAGGTAACGGTGGTTCATGGCAATGCGACCGCCGGCGGTGCCTACCAGCCGGGGCTGTCGGACTATGTGATTGTGGTTCGCGAACAGGCCAAGATGTTCCTGGCGGGCCCTCCCCTGCTGAAAGCGGCCACCGGCGAAGTGGCTACCGATGAAGAACTCGGCGGCGCACAGATGCACGCAGAAGTGGCCGGCACGGCGGAATATCTGGCCGAGGACGACGCCGACGGCATCCGCCACGCCCGCAATGTGCTCGACGCCCTGCCCTGGAACGAGCAGTTGCCCCCGTCGCGGGAGCCAGAATGGGAAGAGCCGATCTACCCAGCCGAAGAGTTGCTGGGCGTTATTCCCAGCGACGCCAAGAAGCCTTATGACGTGCGTGAAATCCTCGCCCGCATAGCCGACGGCTCGAAGTTCATGGATTTCAAGAACGGCTACGACGACCAGACCGTGTGCGGCACCATCCGCATTGAAGGTCACTCGGTGGGCATTATCGGCAACAACGGCCCGATCACGCCTGCCGGCGCTACCAAGGCGGCGCAGTTTATCCAGCTCTGCGACCAGGCCGGCACGCCGTTGCTGTTCCTGCATAACACCACGGGTTTCATGGTGGGCACCCATTCGGAACAGAACGGCATCATCAAACACGGCTCAAAGATGATCCAGGCGGTGGCGAATTGCCGGGTGCCGAAGGTCGCAATTGTGATCGGCGGTTCCTATGGTGCAGGTAACTACGCGATGTGTGGCCGCGGCCTGGACCCACGCTTCATCTTCGCCTGGCCCAACAGCCGCACGGCGGTCATGGGCCCTGCGCAGGCAGGCAAGGTGATGCGCATTGTGGCCGAGGACAAACAGCGCCGGGGCGGCCTGGAGCCGGATCCGAAAACGCTGGATTTCCTGGAGCAGGCCACGGCCAAGAAACTGGAAGACGGCTCTACGGCCCTGTTCGGTACAGCTCGGTTGTGGGACGACGGGCTGATAGATCCGCGGGATACCCGGCGGGTTCTGGCGTTGGTGCTTTCGGTTTGTCGGGAGGCTGAGGTTCGGCAGTTGCGGCCTAATTCATTTGGCGTTGCCCGCCTCTAGGGGAGCTTAGTCATGGTGGTTGGCCCCGGAGCGGGAGGCCTCCCAAAAAACGCCCTGCAGGAAGCAACGAATTTATAGACAAAGCGGCTGTGTGGGCGGGCCTTCAGAAACCGTGCGGAGCCATGGATGGCGGAGCCCGAGCGTCACATGGATGTGCCGAAGGAGCGTGTTTCTGAAGGCCCGCCCACACAGCCGCCACCCAAGCTAGAGAACGTGCACCATCACCAAATAGGCACGGGCTAACAATCAATCAGGAGAACAAAAACGTGAAATTCACAGCCGAACACGAAGCCCTCAGAAAAACCGTCCGCGATTTCGTGGAGAAGGAAATCAATCCCCACTGCGACGAATGGGAAGAAGCCGGCGAGTTCCCGATTCACGATATCTTCAAGAAGCTCGGCAACCTGGGCTTGCTGGGCATCCAGAAGCCGGAAGAGTACGGCGGCATGGGCCTGGATTACAGCTACAACCTGGTGGCGGCAGAAGAACTGGGCACCGCCCATTGTGGTGGCGTGCCGCTGGCAATAGGTGTGCAGACAGATATGTGCACCCCGGCCATTTCACGCTTTGGCTCTGACGAACTCAAACGGACCTTCCTTGCCCCGGCCATTGCCGGTGACATGGTGGGCTGTATCGGCGTCAGCGAAGTCGCCGCCGGTTCTGACGTGGCGGGAATGAAAACCACCGCAAAGCAGGACGGCGATGACTACGTCATCAACGGCTCCAAGATGTGGATCACCAACAGCCCCAAAGCCGACTTTATCTGCCTGCTGGCCAACACCTCCGACGACAAGCCCCACAAGAACAAATCGCTCATCGTTGTGCCCATGAACACGCCGGGCATTTCCTTCAGTCCGCATCTGAACAAGCTGGGCATGCGCTCTTCCGAAACCGCGCAGATTTTTTTTGACGATGTGCGAGTGCCGCAGCGCTATCGCATCGGTGCGGAAGGCACCGGGTTCATGATGCAGATGTTGCAGTTCCAGGAGGAACGAATGTGGGGCGCGGCCAACGTAATCAAGGCGCTGGAACTCTGTATCAACAAGACCATTGAATACTGCCGCGAGCGCAAAACGTTCGGGCAGCCGTTGATCAACAACCAGGTGATTCACTTCCGCCTGGCAGAGCTGCAAACCGAGGTGGAAGCCCTGCGTGCCCTCACCTATCAGGCCTGTGAGCTGCATGTGGAAGGCAAGGATGTGACCAAGCTGGCGTCAATGGCCAAGCTGAAGGCTGGCCGGCTTGGGCGTGAGGTGACGGACAGTTGCCTGCAGTATTGGGGTGGCAATGGTTACATGTGGGAGAACCCGCTGTCCCGTGCGTTCCGGGATGTGCGGCTGGTGTCGATTGGCGGCGGTGCTGACGAAATCATGTTGGGGATTATCTGCAAGATGATGGGGACTTTGCCTGGTAAGCAACGGGACTGATTATTAGGTTTTGGCATTGTGGGAAGGACTGGCAGGCAGCCCCCAGACAACGGTATTGGAGTCATGTCTATGGAAAATTTACCTCACTGCGAAACGCTAGTTCTGGAGAAACAGGGGCCTACCCTTCACGTCACCATCAACCGGCCAGACGTTCGGAACGCCATGAGCCTGCAGATGGTGGCGGAATTGTCGACGGTGTTCAGTCAGGTTGAGAACGACGCCAGCATTCGTGCCGTGGTGATTCGCGGAGCCGGTGGCCACTTTTGCGCCGGCGGGGATATCAAGGACATGGCCGGTGCCCGGGGGCAGAAGCCTTCCGAGGGTGAGGAAGATCCTTTCTACCGGTTGAACCGGGCGTTCGGCCAGATGATTCAACAGGTGAACGAGTCGTCGAAGGTGGTGATTGCAGTCACCGAGGGTGCGGTGATGGGCGGCGGTTTTGGATTGGCCTGTGTGTCGGATGTGGCGATTGCCGGGCCGACAGCCAAGTTTGGTATGCCGGAGACGACCCTGGGAGTCATTCCCGCGCAGATTGCGCCGTTTGTGGTGGAGCGCATCGGGCTGACGCAGGCGCGTCGGTTGGCGTTGCTGGGGCTGCGAGTGGACGCGGATGAGGCGTGCCGGCTGGGGATTGTTCACCAGGTGGCGGAGTCTGAAGTTGAGATTGATGAGTTGCTCGGCCATGCGGTTGACCGGGTACAGCAGTGCGCGCCGAATGCGACGGCCCAGACCAAGGCGTTGTTGCACCGCGTTGGTCACGAGTCGATGAGTGGGCTTCTGGACAGTGCTGCCGGGAAGTTTGCCGAGGCGATTCGCAGTGACGAGGGTTCCGAGGGGACTCTTGCGTTTATGCAGAAACGGCCGGCTTCTTGGGCCAAGTCAGACTGATGGTGGAGGGTCGGGATTGATCCGGCTTTCCGGGACACGCGGTGAATACGTCCCTGTCTGTCTCTTATACACATCTCCGAGCCCACGAGACGGACTCCTATC
>CAJXOQ010000101.1 GCA_913057975.1 uncultured Marinobacter sp. | reverse complement strand
AACTTTTTGCGGGCAGCGGTGTCGCACAAACTCGGCGGAATTCGCCGTCTGACAGGCTATATACCTTCGTGATTCTGGAAAACTGGAAACCAATATGCTGATCAAGAACGTGTTTAAACCCCTGCTGCCTCTGGTGCTCACTGCGCTGGCGGCCGGCGCTCACACCGCTCATGCGGGCGAGGTCGAGGATGCGATTGCCGACAAACTCACCGCAGCGATTCCGGGGCTGAAGATATCCGATGTCCGCAAGTCGGAGGCTGAGGGTTTGTACGAGGTATACAGTAATAACGGCGATGCCATTTTCACCACGGCCGATGGCCAGTACCTCCTGACCGGCGACCTGCTGAAGGTGACCGCTAATGGTATTGCCAACATCTCTGAACAGGGCCGGGCGTCCCAGCGCGCTCAAACCATGGATGAGTTTGGTGATAAGGGGCTAATCAGTTTTCCGGCCAAGGGCACCGAAAAGGCTTCTATTGCAGTGTTCACCGATATCGATTGCCCTTATTGTCGCAAGCTGCATGATGAGGTTCCGCGGCTGAACGAACTGGGCATTACTGTCAATTACTATGGCTTCCCCCGCTCCGGCCCCAATACGCCCTCTTTTCGCAAGTACATTTCCGTCTGGTGTTCCGACGATCCGCAGGCTGCCATGAACGCGGCCAAACAGGGTCGTTCCGTGGATGAGCAAAGTTGTGAGAACCCGGTCAGGGAGCAATTCGAGCTGGGTAGTCGCGTTGGTGTGACGGGCACCCCGGCGATTGTATTGGAAGACGGTAATATGGTGCGTGGTTACGTGCCGTCGGAAAAACTGGCTGAAGGCCTGGGGCTGCTCTGATAGGCTACGGAATGTCTCCTTTGCCTGTTCATCAGGCGGGGCTTATTCGGGCGCCCGTTAACCGTTATACTATCGCGCCCCACAGCAACCCATCGGGAACAGAGGTGAAAGCTTGAAAGACGTCAATGTCGGAATCTGCGGACTGGGAACAGTCGGTGGTGGTACGTTCAACGTACTGACCCGGAATGCCAGCCTGATCACGGGCAGGACGGGTTTCAATCTCCGTATTGCCCGGGTGGCGACACGCACCCCGCGCAATGAGTTTGATCTGGGGGATATCCCGTTCAGTACCGACATTTTTGACGTGGTGAACGACCCGTCCGTGGATGTTGTGGTCGAACTGATTGGTGGCTACGACACCGCAAGGGAGCTGGTGCTGGCTGCTATCAAGAATGGCAAGCACGTGGTTACGGCCAACAAGGCGTTGATTGCCGTTCATGGCAACGAAATCTTTGAGGCGGCGGCCAAGCAGAATGTGATCGTTTCCTACGAGGCTGGCGTTGCCGGTGGCATTCCCGTCATCAAAGCTGTTCGCGAAGGTATGGCGGCTAACCGGGTCGACTGGATTGCCGGCATCATCAACGGCACCGGTAACTATATTCTCACCGAAATGCGGGCCGGTCGTGAGTTCGCGGAAGTGCTAAAAGAAGCCCAGGACCTGGGGTATGCCGAGGCGGACCCGACCTTCGACGTGGAAGGTATCGACGCCGCCCACAAGTTGACGATCCTCGCCTCTGCAGGCTTTGGTGTGCCGCTGCAATTTGAAAAGGCCTACACCGAGGGGATTTCGGAAATAACCCCCTATGACATCGCTCATGCGGAGATCCTTGGCTACCGCATCAAGCACCTGGGGATTGCGCGCCGTCGGGATGAAGGCATAGAGCTGAGGGTGCATCCCACCCTGGTTCCACGCAGCCACCTGATTGCTCAGGTTGATGGTGTACTGAATGCGGTTCTGGTTGATGGCGATGCCGTTGGCCAGACCATGTATTACGGCCCAGGCGCCGGCGACGAAGCCACAGCATCGGCGGTCATCGCCGATATCATCGACGCCGCCCGCTCCGTGGCCGCCAAGAGCAACCAGCGGGTTCCTTACCTCGGCTTCGAGCCTGCGGCAATGGAAGATCTGCCAGTGTTGCCGATGGAAGATGTCCAGTCGGCCTATTACCTGCGTATACAGGCACTGGACCGTCCGGGTGTGCTGGCGAAAGTTGCCTCCATCCTCAGTGAGCACGGCATCAACATCGAGTCCATTATGCAGAAAGAATCGGAGCTGAAAGATGGCCGAATCCCGGTGATCATCCTGACCCATACGGTTCAGGAGCGACAGATCAACCGCGCCATTGAAGAGCTGGAAGCCCTGAGCGATATCGACGGAAAAGTCGTCCGTATCCGCGCCGAAAACTTTAACTGACAGGAACGCAAGGTGAGATACATCAGTACACGGGGCGAAGCTCCCGCCCTGGGCTTTGAAGACGTCCTGCTGACAGGCCTGGCCACTGACGGTGGCCTGTATGTCCCGGAATCGCTGCCTCACTTCAGCCTTGAGGAAATCCGCAACTGGCGAGGGCTTTCCTACAGCGAGCTCGCTTTCAAGGTGATGCACCCCTTCGTCGACGACGCGATTCCAGCGGAGGATTTCCGCCAGATGCTGGACGACACCTACGGAGAGGTCTTTGCTCATAAGGCGGTGGCACCGCTGGTTCAATTGGACACCAATGAGTGGGTCATGGAGCTGTTCCGCGGTCCTACCCTGGCGTTCAAGGATTTTGCCCTGCAACTGTTGGGGCGCCTGTTGGACTATGTACTGGAGAAACGCAAACAGCACGTGGTGATCATGGGGGCAACGTCCGGTGATACTGGTTCCGCTGCTATCGAGGGGTGCCGTCGGTGCGAACACGTCGACATTTTCATCCTGCATCCCCATGAACGGGTGTCCGAGGTGCAGCGTCGCCAGATGACCACCGTGAAGGGCGACAATATCCACAACATCGCAGTGCGCGGCAACTTTGATGACTGCCAGCGCATGGTGAAGGCGAGTTTTGGTGATCAGTCATTCCTCGGTGGTCAAACGCAGCTTGCGGCGGTGAATTCCATTAACTGGGCCCGCATCATGGCCCAGATCGTATACTACTTTCATGCATCCCTGGCGCTCGGCGGGCCGGATCGGAGCATGGCGTTCTCGGTACCCACGGGCAACTTCGGCGACATTTTCGCGGGCTATCTTGCCAAGAAAATGGGACTGCCAATTTCCCAGTTGGTGATTGCCACCAACCGTAACGACATCCTGCATCGCTTTATGAGCGGCAACCGCTACGAGCAGCTCCAGCTTGAGCATACCCTGTCGCCAAGCATGGACATCATGGTGTCCAGCAATTTCGAGCGCCTTTTGTTCGACCTGCACGGTCGCGACGGCGCTGCGGTAAAGGACCTGCTGGAGAATGCCACCAAGGGCCCTGTCAGCATCGAAGAGTACCGCTGGAAGCATGCCCGAAAACTGTTTGACAGTGACGCGGTGGATGACGAGGGCACCACGGACACCATTCGTGAAGTGTTTGATCGGAACGAGTACCTGCTCGACCCCCATACCGCCATCGGCGTGCGCGCGGCCCGCAACTGCCGTCGTGACCCGGCGGTACCGATGATTACCCTGGGTACTGCGCATCCGGCCAAGTTCCCGGATGCGGTGTTGCGCTCAGGTGTTAAGGCCGAGCCGTCCCTGCCGGTGCATATGTCGGACCTGTTCGAGCGGGAAGAGCAATACACCGTGCTGGATAATGATCTGCCCGCAGTGCAGGACTTTATCGCCAAGCACTGGAAAAATACCTGAACGGTATGACACCCAAAAAGATCCTTCGTCGCCCTGGTTCGGATACCACTCCGGACTGGGGCCAGAATCTGCCCCCACTGCTTCGCCGTCTATACGCCGCCCGTGGCGTGACGTCGGATGACCAACTCACCTACACACTGAAACACCTGGCATCGCCCATGGATCTAAGAGGTGTCGACCGTGCCGTTGCGCTCCTGGCGGAAGCCATCACCAGTCAGCAACGAGTGCTGGTGCTTGGGGACTTCGACGCCGACGGCGCCACCAGCACGGCAGTTGCCATGCTGGGATTGGGGATGCTGGGGCTGCACGATATCGATTTCCGTGTACCCAGCCGGTTTTCCGACGGTTACGGTTTGACGCCCGGCATTATCCACCGACTGAGAGATGAGGATTCACTGCCGGACCTGCTGGTGACCGTGGACAACGGTATTTCCGCTGTGGAAGGGGTCGGGGCTGCCCGGGAACTGGGCATTAGAGTCGTCGTGACCGACCATCACCTGGCTGGCGAAACCCTGCCCGATGCGGATGCCATCGTGAACCCCAACCAGCCCGGCTGCCCGTTCCTGAGCAAGAACGCGGCGGGCGTGGGTGTGATGTTCTATGTGCTAACAGCCCTGCGTAAGCATCTCCGGGAGCAGGGTTTGCTGCCCGAGCCACAGCCGAATCTTGGTAGTCTCTTGGACCTGGTGGCGCTCGGTACGGTGGCTGACGTTGTTCCTCTGGACCACAATAACCGCATTTTCGTGGAGCAGGGCCTGCGTCGCATTCGCCAGGGAGAGGCTCGCCCCGGTATTCTGGCGCTGCTGGAAGTGGCCGGCCGCGACCACAGCGAAATCAGCTCCACGGACCTTGGTTTTGTGGTTGGTCCCAGACTGAACGCTGCCGGTCGCCTGGACGATATGAGCGTGGGCATTGCCTGCCTGCTGGCGGACAGCCGTGACGAAGCCCAGCGCCTGGCCCGTGAACTGGATACCTTCAACCGTGAACGTCGTACCATCGAAAAAGACATGAAAACCCAGGCCCAGGACCTGTTGGCGTCCATGTCGCTGGACATTGAGGGCCTGCCGTGGGGCCTGGCCCTGTTCGACACCGACTGGCACCAGGGTGTGATTGGCATACTGGCAGCCCGTATTCGTGAGCAGACCCACCGCCCGACGATTGCGTTTGCGCCGGACGACAACGGCGAAGACATCAAGGGTTCCGCCCGTTCCATCCCGGGCCTGCATATCCGCGACGTGCTCGCCGTGGTTGATGCCAGACACCCGGGGATGATGAAAAAATTCGGCGGCCATGCCATGGCGGCAGGCATGACCCTGTCCCGCGGTGACCTGGATGCGTTCAGTGACGCGTTCGACCGGGCGGTCCGCGATACCCTGCGGGCGGAAGACCTGGAAGCGGCCATCACCACCGATGGCCCCCTGAGCCCGGACGAGCTTCACCTGGAAACCGCCACCCTGTTAAAGCGTGCCGGTCCCTGGGGGCAGCATTTCCCGGAGCCCCTGTTTGACGGCAACTTCCGTGTGGTCAGCCAGCGCATTGTCGGCGAGAACCACCTGAAGCTGGTACTCCAACCAGAAGAGGGCGGCGCCATCATCGATGGCATCGCCTTCAACACCGGGCCGGAAGTGCCTGACTACACCAGGACTGGTGCGCGGGTGGTTTATAAGCCTGATGCGAATACCTTTCGTGGGCGTACCAATTTGCAGCTTCTGGTGGATTATTTGGAGCCGCTGGTCTGAGAGTCTAAGAGTCTGGCACAGGGGGGGGTACTCTTTTCTGCCGGGAAAAGAACTCGCTTCGCTCGGACACCTTTTCCCGGCAGAAAAGAGTACCCACCCCTATGCCGATCGAACCTGGGAGATAGCGCCGTAATTATACCTTTGTGGCGATAACTCGTGATTTGGGCATTGGTCGGTGAGGCCCTTCCAGGATCGTCAAAAACATGGATGTTTTTGTCGAGCGTACAGGGACGTATTCACCGCGTATCCTGGAAGGGCCTCATCGACCAATGCAGGCACCCAGTCAAAAACCCACCGGCTGATTTAAAAACAGATTTCCGGTAGAATCTCGCGTCTGATTTTGATCGCATTCATTTTCCGAGCGAGAGTAAGGATTTCATGGAAATCAATCCCATTGTTACGAAGATAAAAGACCTTCGTGAGCGCACTGAAGCGCTCAGGGGGTATCTTTGACTACGATCAGCGTAGTGAAAGACTGACTGAAGTTGAGCGTGAGCTGGAAGTGCCTTCCGTATGGGAAGACCCCGAACGGGCGCAGGCGCTGGGCAAGGAACGCTCCGATCTTGAATTGATTGTTCGTACCATCGACAACCTCACCTCCGGCCTTGAAGACGCCGAGGGTCTGCTCGAAATTGCGGATGAGGAAGAGGACGAGGGCACGGCTGCGGAGATCGAAGCCGATTTGGCCGGGCTCGATAAAGAGCTCGAGAAGCTCGAATTCCGCCGCATGTTCTCCGGCGAGATGGATGCCAACAACGCCTATCTGGACATTCAGGCCGGCTCCGGCGGTACTGAGGCCCAGGACTGGGGCAATATGCTGCTGCGTATGTACCTGCGTTGGGCGGAGCGTCGTGGGTTCAAAGCCGAGATCGTCGAGTTGCAGGAAGGCGATGTGGCCGGCATCAAGAGTGCGACCATTCACATCCAGGGCGATTATGCGTTTGGCTGGTTGCGCACGGAAACCGGCGTGCATCGTCTGGTGCGTAAGTCGCCGTTTGATTCCGGCAACCGCCGTCACACGTCGTTCTCATCTGTCTTTGTCTCACCGGAAGTGGACGACAGCTTCGAGATTGAAATCAATCCGGCGGATTTGCGGGTGGACGTTTACCGGGCCTCCGGCGCCGGTGGTCAGCACGTCAACCGGACGGAGTCAGCGGTGCGACTGACCCACAATCCCACCGGCATTGTCGTGGCCTGTCAGGCTGGCCGAAGCCAGCACCAGAACAAAGACCAGGCCATGAAGCAGCTCAAGGCGAAGCTGTTTGAGCGTGAGATGCAGGAGCGTAACGCCGAGAAACAGAAGGCGGAGGACGCCAAGGCGGATATCGGCTGGGGCAGCCAGATCCGCTCCTACGTGCTGGACGACAGCCGTATCAAGGACTTGCGCACCAAGGTGGAAACCAGCAATACCCAGTCGGTGCTGGACGGTGACATCGACAAGTTCATCGAAGCCAGCCTGAAGATGGCGCTGTAAACAGCGCCTTCGCCATGCTAACCCGGACAATTCCCGATTTTGCGAGCCAACATGACTGAACACACCCCGAATGCACAGCCAGAGGACAACAAGCTGATTGCCGAGCGTCGCGCCAAGTTGGCGGAGATGCGTGATCAGGGCAATGCCTTTCCCAACAACTTCCGTCGCGATGCCACCGCGGCCGAGCTTTTGGCCAAATATGGCGACAAGAGCAAGGAAGAGCTGGCTGAGATGGGCATTCAGGTGGCTGTTGCCGGCCGCATGATGCTTGATCGCAAAGCATTCAAAGTGGTTCAGGACATGACGGGCCGCATTCAGATCTACGCCTCAAAGGACGTCCAGAAAGACACCAAGCACTGGGACCTGGGCGATATCGTGGGTGTGCGCGGTATTCTGTGCAAATCGGGCAAGGGCGACCTCTATGTGAGCATGGATGAGTACACGTTGTTGACCAAGTCGCTGCGTCCGTTGCCGGAGAAGCACAAGGGGCTGACCGACACCGAAGCCCGGTATCGTCACCGCTACGTTGACCTTATGGTGAACGAAGACAGTCGCCGCGTGTTCTATGCGCGCTCGAAGATTATCAGCGTCATGCGTCAGTACTTCACTGACCGGGACTTCATGGAAGTCGAAACCCCAATGCTACAGGTGATTCCTGGTGGTGCCACGGCGCGCCCGTTTGTGACCCACCACAATGCCCTGGGTATCGACATGTACCTGCGTATCGCTCCGGAGCTGTTCCTCAAGCGCCTGGTGGTCGGTGGTTTCGAGCGGGTGTTCGAGATCAACCGCAACTTCCGTAATGAAGGGCTTTCCACCCGTCATAACCCGGAATTCACCATGGTGGAGTTCTATCAGGCCTATGCCGATTACAACGACCTGATGGATCTGACCGAAGACATGCTGCGCACCATCGCCCAGAAAGTACTCGGTACCACCACAGTCGTGAACACCCGTACCCTGTCCGATGGCGAGGAAGAAACCATTGAGTATGACTTCGGCAAGCCTTTCGAGCGCCTGACCGTGGTGGACGCCATCCTGCGATACAATCCTGATATCAAAGCCGAACAACTGGCCGATGAAACCAGTGCCCGCCAGCTGGCGAAGGATCTGGGCATTCACCTTAAAGAAGGCTGGGGACTGGGCAAGGTGCAGATTGAAATCTTTGAAGCGACCGCTGAACATCGCCTGATGCAGCCGACGTTCATTACCGATTACCCGAAAGAAGTGTCACCGCTGGCCCGCTGCAAGGACAACGACACGTTCGTCACCGAGCGTTTCGAGTTCTTCGTGGGTGGCCGCGAGATCGCCAACGGATTCTCCGAGCTTAACGACGCCGAAGACCAGGCCGAGCGCTTCCAGGATCAGGTGGCCGAGAAAGACGCCGGCGATGACGAAGCCATGTTCTACGATGAAGACTACGTCATGGCGCTGGAATACGGCCTGCCACCAACTGCAGGCGAAGGCATCGGCATCGATCGTCTGGCCATGCTGCTGACGGATTCCGCCTCGATTCGCGACGTCATCCTGTTCCCCGCCATGCGCCCGGAGCACAAGGCTGAAACGAAGAAAGACGAGGGCTGAACATGCAGCCGGTGGAGATACTGGCAAGCCAGCTAAAATCGGGTCGAGGTTGGACGGAGCACCTTGGTGATGAATTCCGTCAGCCTTACATGCAGCAGTTGGCCGAATTCCTCGCGGCGGAGGAGCAGGCCGGGAAAACCCTGTTCCCCGCCAGCCAGCATTGCTTCAACGCCCTGAACAGCACACCACTGGATAAGGTGCGCGTGGTTATCCTCGGCCAGGACCCCTACCACGGTCCCGGCCAGGCCCACGGCCTGTGCTTTTCCGTGCGCCCGCACGTGGCCACGCCGCCGTCGCTGGTCAACATCTTCAAGGAAATTCACGCCGACCTCGGCATTCAGCCCCCAGACCACGGCTGCCTGCAACCCTGGGCGGAGCAGGGCGTGCTCCTTCTCAACAGCGTCCTCACCGTCGTCCAAAGCCAGGCAGGCGCCCATCAGGGCAAAGGCTGGGAAGCCTTCACCGACCGTGTCATCGAAACCATCAACCGGGAACGTGAGGGGGTGGTGTTTCTACTCTGGGGAAGCTACGCCAAGAAAAAAGGTCAGCACATTGACCGAAACAAGCATTTGGTATTGGACGGGCCACACCCATCGCCGTTAAGCGCCTACCGCGGCTTCTTCGGCTGCAAGCATTTTTCCCGAGCGAACGAGTGGTTACAGCAGAAGGGCCTGCCGACCGTTGATTGGTCTTTGCCAAACAAATCGGAGCTGCTGGAACAATACGGAAAAAGCCAGTCGAGGGAATAGCGCGGAGCGCAAAGGGCGACCTACCTCTGGCCAGCCCCCAAAGATTATTGGAGGAGCGCCATAGCAGCTTCCATCTGCGCATTCAGGTCCTCTTCCTCGCTCATATCCACCTCAGGATCCAACCCAAGACGATCAAACGCCGAAATCGTCTTCCAGTCTACCTCCGTCCAGGGATGGTCCGTCCCGGCAATCAACTGCAGATTGGCAATCATCACCAGATCCGCATAATCCGCCGCCGGCACCTCACGATGCAGGTTCGCGTATTCCAAAGGCACATTCTGAAGCTCCTTCGGGAAATCCCACTTCTGCAGAATCATTGCCCCGATACGCGGATGAATCTCATCAATCACATTGTCCAGCATGATGCTGCTGATCTGGATATCCTGATCCTCAACATAGCGCAGAATTGGCAACACCCCGATAAGGTGAACCAGCCCGGCAAGGGTGGCCTGGTCTGCTTTGAGATTGGTGTAATGCTGGGCCAGTACATGGCACACCCCCGCCACTTCAGTGCTCTTCTGCCAGGTGGCACGCAGGCGCTTGTCGATCATGTCCGAAGTGGCCTGGAACATCTGCTCCATGGCAAGACCCATTGCCAGGTTACTGGTATAAGCCATGCCCAGGCGACTGACCGCCATATTCAAGTTCTCAATCGCCCGGCTGCCGCGAAATAGCGGGCTGTTGCAGACTCGAATAATACGCGCTGACAGGGCCGTGTCGTTGCTGATGACCTTCACCAGATCAAGAATGGCCGAGTCCTCATTCTCTGCAATGTCACGTACCTGAAGCGCAACTTCCGGAAGCGTCGGAAGTACCAGTTTGTCGTTTTCAATGGCGTTGGTCAGGTCGGTTATTATGGTCTCTACAATGTTGGACATGGTCAGTTCGAATCCGCCTGTGAAGTGTCACCTGGCCGGAAGGAAGGTCCGGAAAGGCTAATATGTTCATGTATATGACGTACTTTATAGCAAATTATCGGGATTCTTCCTGTCAACTTATGTATCAGGTGTGTCGGTTTTTTCACGCTCCGGAACAGAATACGGCAAAGGGCGCAATGACAGCGCCGCGTCGGAGGCGCTCTCGGGTACCAATGATTTCTCCGCCGCATCGTGGCGCACAACGGCCAGAATCTCCGAGTGTCCGTCAGAGAAACCAACAGAGTTTACGACATTTCCCACTGACCGGTCTCCGTCCAGCAGCGACTCACCGGGGGCAGGCAGGGTTCCGGCACCCTCACATGTGTACCGGAAAAGGCTTTTCTTGAGTTGCCCCAGGAAGTGCATGCGCGCGATCACTTCCTGCCCGGTGTAGCAGCCTTTCTTGAAGTGAATGCCTCCAACATGCTGCCAGTTCAGCATTTGCGGCACGAAGCTCTCCGTAGTGGCGGCCGTGAGCGATGCTACGCCGGCGGCAATTTCGGAAGCCTGCCAATCGGCGAGGGGGGCTGCAGGAATCTCCTCCAGAGCTTGTTGCAGCGACGTGTCCAGGTCACCCGTTTGCCAGAGCTCATAGCGGGCCATGCCTTCGGCGGTGTCCATCGTGCGTATCAGGTGGCCTCCGCTGATTTTCACGGAATCGCCTGCGACTGCAAGTGCACTGGTGCTTTCTGGTAGCAGTTTTTCTGCTGCGGCATCGCCCAGAAGTCCGACGATCCGAGCGTCCGACTCTACCTCCATTGACGTACCACGGAACAGCATCAGGTACTTGCGCAAATGAGTCACCGTGCCGTCGGAGAGATCCGCTGGCAGCTCCATCAATATGTCATCACCATCCCTCACCAACCGGGTCAGGCAATAGGTGCGCCCCTTGGGCGTACAGGCTGCCGCTCTTGGCGAATGCACCTGGGTGACATCTTCAATCTGTTGGCTGAATTGCCCCTGCAAGAACTTGTCAGTGCCGGGCCCGGATATTCGAACAATGATCCGGTCAGAGACGGAAACGCAACAGGGTTGGGGAAGCGGGTGGCTGGCCAACGGACTTTCGGTGTCTGACATGGAGCACTCCAGAATTAGTGGATTTCCTGTGTCTGGCGGCCCGATGCCTTGCCGCCAGAGGCCGGGCCAAGACGAAGCCACACCCGCAAACGGCGGAACGCGTCGGGCGGGATGTTGCGAAACCGCGGCGTAACCGCAACCAGGACAACAGGATATGTACAGAATATGGTGCCGGAGTACCGCAGTTTCAAGATCGCAAAGTGGGCACCCAAACGACTTTCGCCCGCAACCATAACTGCGCGATCCTGGCCCGAGCGAAGGCGCGCGTATAGTTGCTCGCTCTCGACCCTGAGTCCGGTTACGGCTGCCGGACCGGCCAGCAAGCCGGTTCGGCAGTACTGGAAAGCGGCGCCCACGAGTGAGGGAACAACCAGCGTCAGAATGAGTGAACCAAACTCACTGGCCACGGCGGCCAAAAACAGGGCCAGGGCCAGCCAGGGCAGGGCGCACAGTAACCCGACGGCGTGGGATGGAATAAGTGTCAGTTCAACCCGGCTGGACACGGTTCAGTATGAGGTCAACGATGCGTTGCAGGTCGGGATCTTCTGGGCGGCTGCGTTGCATGAACCACTCGAACATATCGGTGTCCTCGCAGTTGATCAGTTTCTGGTATCGTGCCTGGTCTTCAGCGGGCAGGTCTCGATAGGCGTTTTCAAGGAACGGGATCAGCAAAACGTCCAGTTCAAGCATGCCGCGGCGGCTGTGCCAGTAGAGGCGATTGAATTCGGTGTTGTCAGACATTGATTCTCTCAGTTAACCAGTGGGCATTGGAGTGGACCGAGCCATTTCCTTCAGGGAGACGACCGCCGGTAAGTGGTGGGAACCAGTACGGTATCCCTTGCCTCATGGAGTAGTCCGGGGAAATCCAGTGTGTAGTGCAGGCCGCGACTTTCCCGGCGCTGCAACGCGGAACAGATAATCAGGTCCGCCACGGTCACCAGATTACGCAGCTCAAGCAGGTCGTTCGAGACCCGGTAGTTGCTGTAGAACTCGCCAATTTCCCGTTCCAGAAGATCAATCCGGTGCTTGGCTCTCTGCAGGCGTTTGGTGGTACGAACGATGCCGACATAGTCCCACATGAAATGCCGCAATTCGTCCCAGTTGTGGGAGATTACCACGTCTTCGTCGGAATCCCTTACCTGGCTTTCGTCCCAGTCCGGTGCTTGTGGCGGAGCAGGAATATCCGATTCTCGTCGCGCTATGTCTGCAGCAGCGGCACGACCGTAGACCAGGCATTCAAGCAGGGAGTTGCTGGCCATGCGATTGGCGCCATGAAGACCGGTAAACGCTGCTTCGCCGACAACATAAAGCTGGTTGATGTCGGTACGGGCGCGTTCGTCACTGAGTATGCCGCCGCAGGTGTAGTGCGCTGCGGGTACCACCGGGATCGGTTCTTTGGTGATATCAATCCCGAACGCCAGGCATTTTTCGCGAATGGTTGGAAAATGCTGCCTGATGAACTCGGCCGGTTTATGGCTGATGTCCAGGTATAGATGATCAGCGCCCAGCCGTTTCATTTCGTGGTCGATGGCGCGGGCAACGATATCCCGGGGCGCGAGTTCGCCCCTCTCATCGAAGCGATCCATAAAGCGGGAGCCGTCCGGAAGCTTCAGCACACCGCCTTCGCCCCTTACCGCCTCGGTAATCAGGAACGACTTGGCATGTGGGTGGTACAGGCACGTGGGGTGGAACTGGTTGAACTCCATATTGCCGACCCGGCAGCCGGCGCGCCAGGCCATGGCTATACCGTCGCCCGAAGCTCCGTCCGGGTTGGTGGTGTAGCGATACGCCTTGCTGGCGCCGCCGGTGGCGAGGATGGTGAAGCGGGCCCGGAACAATTCGACATGGTTGTCTTCCAGATTCAGTATGTAGGCGCCTACGCACGCGTTTCCGGGCAACGCCAGCTTGCGATTGGTGATCAGGTCCACGGCAACCCGACGGGACATCAGGGTAATGTTGGGTCGCGCCTGGGCCTGGGACGTCAGAGTGGTGGAAACGGCGTGGCCGGTGGCATCGGCTGCGTGGATAATGCGACGGTGGCTATGCCCGCCCTCCCGTGTCAGGTGGTACTGGGACTGGTCATCGCGGGTAAAGGTAACACCGCTGTCGATCAGCCAGTTGATGCTCTCGCGGCCATGCTCGACAGTAAACCGGACGGCATCCTCGTGGCAGAGACCGCCCCCTGCGTTGAGAGTATCGCTAACGTGATTCTCAAGGGAGTCTTCGTCGTCCAGCACGGCTGCAATGCCGCCCTGGGCCCAGAGAGTTGCACCGCTGCTGATATCGGCCTTGCTGATTACGGCGATCCGCAAGTGCTCGGGCAAATTCAGGGCAACAGTGAGGCCGGCAGCACCGCTGCCGACAATCAGGACATCGAATTCGTAGGACTGTGGCATCGGGTCGTAATCACGGGCCATAATGTGGATGTGTATTGAACTAAACTTTGCGCTCGCTGTCTATTTGGCCTGACGGGGTGCTCCCAAGTAAGTGGGGGCATTGTAGACTCATCGGATGCCGGACAGCAGCATGATTCCATTGAATAGCAGACAAGTGGGCCAGATGGTCGAACGCTATGGCAACCCCGGCACCCCGTCCATGAATGCGGATACAGAAAGACACAAGGAAGAAAACAGCGAAAGCCAGACAGACCTTCAACTGGTAAGAAAGGTCCGTCATGGTGACCGACCTGCCTTTGATCTTCTGGTCGTCAAATATCAGTCCCGGGTGGCGTCGATTATCAGTCGTTATGTCTACGACAGCCAGGAGGTGATGGACCTTACCCAGGAAACCTTCGTCAAGGCGTACCGGGCGATTGACCGTTTTCGGGGAGACAGCGCGTTCTACACCTGGTTGTACCGGATCGCCGTGAACACGGCCAAGAATTTCCTGGAGTCCCGGGGTCGTCGTCCGCAGGGCAGTGCCGATGCGGGTGAAGCTGAGAACTATGACGACGGTTCAAGGCTCAGGGACAATGCGTCTCCAGAGAAGCTGTTGCAACGAGACCAGTTGCAAAGCGCGCTCAGAGAGGCGATATCAAACCTGCCGGAGGAGCTCCGATCTGCGTTTTTGCTCAGGGAGTATGATGGGCTGAGCTACGAAGACATCGCCGGTATTCTCGAGTGCCCCATCGGCACGGTAAGGTCACGAATATTCAGGGCACGGGATGCGGTCGATCGCCACCTGGGCCCCTTATTAAATGATTCCCGGACGTAATGAGGTTGCATCCTATGGATGATCGTCTCAAAGAAACGCTGTCTGCAATGATGGATGACGAGGCAGATGAATTGTCGGTTCGCAGACTGCTGTCGCATGCTGAGCAGGATCAGGTTCGTTCGCAGTGGCAACGTTGGCAGCAGGTGCGGGATCTGATGCATCAGGGCGGTGTGGCACCGGAGGATGTGGATGTCAGCGCCGGGGTCAGGGACGCTCTGGACGGCAGTGGTACTCTACCGCATGCGGCGACCGCCGGATCCATGTCCCGCCGGGATAAAAGCTGGCACTGGCCAGCATTTGCCATGGTCACGCTGGCGGCGGTGATTGGTTTTGGCGCCGGTGCTGGTTGGGAGTCCGCCGAAGATGGTGGAACGATTGCAACAGCGGGCGTTGCGGAAGAACAGGATCCGAGGGGGGCGGCTGCCGAGCCGGTCCCGGAGGTGGCGTTGCAAGGCCTTGATGAGGAGCAATGGGAGCACCTCAGCCGCTACCTTCTTGAGCACGCCCAACATAACAGTGTAGGAGCCGGCCGGGGCTCGGTTGGTTATGCGCGGGTTGTTAGCGCGTCCGGGCCAGAGTATTGACGCTTCATGTTCTTGGGATACTGGCTGGAGTTGAACCGCTAATGGGCAGAATCGTAACGGCAATCCGGAGTCGATTCCCCGGTGCAATCGGGCATAGGGTGGTCATGTTAGCCTTTTTCGCCGGGCTGATGTGGCAGGTGTCTGCCAATGC
>CAJXOQ010000100.1 GCA_913057975.1 uncultured Marinobacter sp. | reverse complement strand
CCTCTCTATTCGTCGGCAGCGTCAGATGTGTATAAGAGACAGCGCTCAGCCAGAGTTTGAGCTTTTTGCGGTTGTCTTCCTTGAGGGCATGGTGTGCAACCGTGACCGTAAAGGACGACGTCACCAGCAGGATGGTGTTAATCAGTGGCAAACCCCAGGGGCCGATAATGCCTTCCGGTGCCGGGTAAGCGTCGGGATCAGGGTTGTTGATCAGCGGCCAAGTCGCCTGGAAACCTTCCCAGAGGATGTTGGAGCTACCACGGTCGCCTTCACCGCCAAGCCAGGGCACCGCGAACATCCGGGTGTAAAACAGGGCACCGAAGAAAGCCGCGAAGAACATGACCTCGGAAAAAATGAACCAGCTCATACCCCAGCGGAAGGAACGATCCATCTGTGGGCTGTACAGGCCTGACCGGCTTTCCTTGATGACCGTGCCGAACCACCCGAATAGCATATAGGCCATGATCAGGGAGCCTATCAGGAACATCACCCAGGGGCCGGTGGTGCTCTCACCCTGCTGGCCGTTCACCATTATGGCCGCCGCGCCGTAGAGGGTAACCCCCAGCCCGACGGTGGCGACAATCGGCCACTTGCTCTGTTCCGGAACGTAGTACGTCTGGTTTTCCGCCATGACAATCTCCGATGGCTTATCCGTTATCGTTTGTTGTTGTGGGCGCCAGTCTGCCTCTGTTTCACTTTACTTCCGGCGGCGTGGCAAAGGTGTGGTAGGGCGCCGGAGAAGGCACCGTCCACTCAAGGCCTTCAGCTCCGTCCCACGGCTGGGCAGACGCCTTTTCACCGCCCTTGACGCACTTGACCACAATCACCAGGAACAGAATCTGACTGGCACCAAACAGGAATGCGCCGACGCTGGATACCATGTTGAAATCGGCAAACTGCAGCGCGTAATCCGGAATACGCCGCGGCATACCCGCCAGCCCGAGGAAGTGCATCGGGAAGAACGCCAGGTTCATGCCGATGAACGACAACCAGAAATGCGTCTTCCCCAGTGTTTCGTCGTACATATGGCCGGTCCACTTGGGCAGCCAGAAATACGCCGAGGCAAAAATGCCGAAGATGGCGCCCGGTACCAGTACGTAGTGGAAGTGTGCTACCACGAAGTAGGTGTCGTGATACTGGAAGTCTGCCGGCGCAATGGCCAGCATCAGGCCGGAGAAACCGCCGATGGTGAACAGGATGACGAAGGCGACCGCAAACAGCATCGGCGCCTCGAACGTCAGTGAACCCCGGAACATGGTCGCCACCCAGTTAAATACCTTCACCCCCGTGGGCACAGCAATCAACATGGTGGCGTACATGAAGAACAGCTGCCCGGCGATGGGAATACCGACGGTGAACATGTGGTGAGCCCAGACCACAAACGACAGCAGGGCGATGGCGCCCACCGCATATACCATGGAGGCGTAACCAAACAGGGGCTTACGGGAAAACGCCGGGATGATATGCGACACCGCACCGAAGGCTGGCAGGATCATGATATAGACCTCCGGGTGCCCGAAGAACCAGAACACATGCTGGAACAGCACCGGGTCGCCACCACCAGAAGCGTCAAAGAAACTGGTGCCGAAGTTGATGTCCATCAGCATCATGGTGACCACGCCTGCCAGCACCGGCATAACAGCAATCAGCAGGAATGCCGTGATCAGCCAGGTCCAGACGAACAGGGGCATCTTCATCAGAGTCATGCCCGGCGCCCGCATGTTCAGGATGGTAGCGATCACGTTGATAGCACCCATGATCGACGACACGCCCATGATGTGAATGGCGAAGATAAAGAACGTGGTACTGGGCGGGCCGTAGGTCGTCGACAACGGCGCGTAGAAGGTCCAGCCGAAGTTGGGCGCACCGCCCTGCATGAACAGTGTGGATACCAGAATCAGGAAGGCGCACGGCAGGAGCCAGAAGCTCCAGTTGTTCATTCGTGGCAGCGCCATATCAGGTGCGCCCACCATCAGCGGAATCATCCAGTTGGCAAGGCCAACGAAGGCCGGCATAACCGCGCCGAACACCATGATCAGACCATGCATAGTGGTCATCTGGTTGAAAAATTCCGGCTCAACAATCTGCAGGCCCGGCTGGAACAGTTCAGCCCGGATTACCATGGCCATGGTTCCGCCGAGCAGGAACATCGTGAAACTGAATATCAGGTACATGGTCCCGATATCTTTGTGGTTGGTCGTCAGCAGCCACCGAGAAAAGCCCTTTGCGGGGCCGTGGTGATGATCGTCCTGGGCGTGGGTATCTGCAACCGCACTCATGAAAAACCCCCGTTACCGCCGTATATTCAGGCTGGTGATGTCATTAATCTGGCGTCATTGGATAGGGTGGGCTGAAGCCTTCGCTCCACCCCCACCCGGTTCATCATTCCTGATTCTTGTACTCAAAGACTTCTTTTGGCGTCACCATTTCACCGGTGTCATTACCCCAGGCATTCCGCTCATAGGTAATGACCGCCGCGAGGTCGACTTCGCTCAGCTGGCCGCCGAACGCCTGCATGGCGGTGCCGGAAACGCCGTTTACAACAATATCCATATGCGCCTGCATGTCTTCGGTCACGACTTTACTGCCCTTCAGAGCCGGGAATGCTGGTGGCGCACCGCTACCGTCCGCCTGGTGGCAGGCAGCACACGCGCTGGCATAGGCTTTTTCGCCACGTGCCATCAACTCTTCCAGGGTCCAGTCCTTCTCGGTCAGCTCACGCTCACGCTGGGCCGCTTCCTTCTGCTCGGCCACCCAGGCATCGTATTCGTCCTGAGGAACAGCCTTGACCACCACCGGCATGAAACCGTGTTTTACGCCACACAGTTCGGTGCATTGACCACGATAGATACCGGGCTCGTCGACCCTGGTCCAGGTTTCGTTCACAAAGCCGGGAATGGCGTCTTTTTTCACGCCGAAGGCAGGCACCCACCAGGAGTGGATCACATCATTGGCGGTGACCAACAGGCGGATCTTCGCCCCAACAGGCACTACCATCGGGTTGTCTACTTCCAGCAAGTAGTTCTCGGTTTTCTCGGTGCGGTTGTAGATTTCGTCATCGCTGGTGGTGATATTGGAGAAGTATCCAAAATCATCCTCTATGTAGTCGTATTTCCAGCGCCACTGATAGCCGGTGACCTTGATATCGACGTCAGCCTCAGTGGTGTCGTACATGTCCACCAACGTTGCTGTGGCAGGAATGGCCATTACAACGAGAATCACGAGGGGAATGATGGTCCAGAGAATCTCGACCAGGGTATTCTCGTGAAAGTTTGCCGGCTTCCGGCCCGGGGACTTGCGATGGGCGAAGATGGACCAGAACATGACCCCGAACACCACGATGCCGATGACAACGCAGATCCAGAGGATCGTCATGTGAAGGCTGAAGATTTCATTGCTGGTACCGGTGACCCCGGGACTCATGTTCAGCGTCCAGTCCGCCATGGACAACGCTGGCGTCATAAGCCCGCCCAAGAGGACACCTGCCCGCTTAGCGTGCACGCGCATAATACTGTGTCTCCACAGAGTGTTATTCTTGTCGGATTTTGCGTCCAATCCGCCCCGCTCCGGCCAGTGCTCGCACACACTATTCAAGACAGGGTGGAAGTCTGCTATGGATAATACACAACCCAGTATAGACACAGATCAAAAAAATGCGAAAGCCCGTCCACCCATAAATGTACTAAAGAAGGAAGCTTGCTCATTCCCATAGAATCGTCTCCGCGACTCGCCACCACCGATCGCAGGCTCTGGGCGCTGGCCTGGCCACTGATGCTCACCAATCTCACGGTGCCACTGCTGGGACTTGTGGATACCGCCGTGCTGGGGCACCTCGATACACCGGAGTATCTGGGCGCGGTCGCGGTGGGCGCAAACCTGTTCAGCATCCTCTACTGGACATTTGGCTTTATGCGTATGGGCACGACGGGGCTGGCTGCCCAAGCCTGGGGTAAACGCGATGAATTCGCGCAGATTGCCCTATTGCTGCGCTCCGTGCTGCTGGCAATCGGTATCGGCCTGCTGCTGATTCTGTTCCATCAGCCACTGATCAAACTGGGCCTGACCCTGATGAACCCCAGTGAACGTGTTGCCGCACTGGCATCTGAGTACGCCAGCATCCGTATCTGGAGCGCTCCAGCCGTGCTCTGCCAATACACCCTGGTGGGCTGGCTGATTGGCACCCAGTATGCGCGGGGGCCCATGGTCATGCTGATTGTGGCCAACGGGCTCAACATTGTTCTTGATGTGCTCTTTGTGACCGGTTTTGGCTGGAACAGTCGTGGCGTTGCCGTGGCTACGGTGATGGCGGAGTACTCGGCGGCCGCCATTGGATTTTACATGGTTCTGAAACGGATGCCGGATGGCCAGGGGATCGAACGGGCATTGTTCGGGCAGTTGCGAGACTACCTAAGAATACTGCAGGTGAACCGGTACATTATGGTGCGCACCATTGCCCTGCTTCTGGTATTGGCCTTCTTCACCGCACAGGGCGCGCGACAGGGCGACACCATACTGGCCGCCAACGCAGTGCTGATTACCTTCCTGCTGGTTATCTCCAACGGCCTTGACGGCTTTGCCAATGCCGCAGAAGCATTGATTGGTGAAGCCGTGGGAAAAAACAGTCGGCGCCAGTTCAAAAACGTATTCCGGGTGGCGTTCCGGTGGTCGTTGTGGGGCTCGCTGCTGTTTACCGTCGCCTTTGTTCTTGGCGGACGCTTTCTGATTGGCTTGCTAACAGGTATCGAGGAAGTGCGCGCAACCGCGTGGGATTATCTGCCGTGGTTGTGGATGCTACCGCTGGCCTCGGTGTGGGGCTTCCTTCTGGATGGCGTGTTTATCGGCGCAACCCGAACGCGAGACATGCAGAACACGATGCTGTTTTCAGCACTGGTGGTTTTCCTGCCGGTCTGGTGGCTGACGACCGGGTGGGGTAATCATGGACTGTGGTTCTCGCTGATCTGCCTGATGCTGGCACGGGCAGTTTCCATGGGTTGGCTGTTTTTGAGCCATTCACGGCACGATCGCTGGTTTTCAGGGCAGTAAGGGAGTGTGCTGGCAAACCAGGTACAACCTGTTCAGGTTTAATGCTCACACCACAGCAGCCTGTCAAAACTCGTCTACACTTGTGAGAAAAGGCAGGCATGTTGCGGTAGCCAGCCGCTTCCCATGCCCCTGACGATCCCAAGCGTATAACGGGAGGCGCCTTGCGACCCCATTCCGTTCAGAGACCGGCTTCTCCTGAAATGACACCAAAGGTAGTTCTCGACATCATTGATCAGGCCCGAAGGCAGGAAGCCCGCTCCGGCACCTTTCTAAAGCAGATGCGGGAGAGGGCATCGTCGCTGCCTGCCACCATCACCATTGACGGTTACCAGCCAGCGACCTGCCTGTTCCAGTTTGCCATTGAGTACATCGAAATGGCGCCCCGACTGATTGAATGCGTGGAAGCCTGCGCAAGAGAAGCTCGTAAGGCCGAGCTGTTTGCGCCGTTTGTAGAGGCAGCGATCGGTTATTTTACCCAACCATCCGTTCTTCTGGTACGTTATGATGGCCTTGACGGACTTCTTATCAGGGCCTATCTCTGTCACCGGCTGATGGAGGAAATGTACGAGAACAATCGCTCCACCCGCGCCAGCGAACTGGTCGATGTGGAGGCAACACGGGCCAACCTGCTGGCGCATCAGTTGATCGGCGAACCTTTCGCCAACGAACTGGACCAGTCTATCACCGTGACGGTGTTGCAAATTGCCGGCTCGCCGGACTATTACGAACTGAATCTGGATCCGTTCGTAGAACAGACAAGGAACGCCGCATGGGACTGGATGAGACACTATTGGGAAAACCTGCTGGTCCGCAACCACATACGTTTGTCGTTGGGTGCGGGCCTCTAAAACAATACGGATGACTCACATTGATCTACAAACTGACTGTTGCCCTGTTGCTGGTGCTTGTGGGCGCTCTTTGCCACGCAGCTGAGACCAACACAATACCACTTGAGCTGACCGATGGTCTGTCAGGAAAGCCGGTCGTCGATGCCGTGGTGATTGTGGAAGACGGCCCCTCGGCCCCCCCTGTAGAGGCTGAAATTGTTCAGAAAAACCGTAATTTTTACCCCCATACGTTGATCATACCCAAAAACTCCAGAGTGGATTTTCCCAACCGGGACAACACTCAGCACCACGTCTACTCGTTCTCACCCGCCAAGGCATTCAACATAGAGCTTTACGCCGGACGACCGACAGAACCGGTTGTCTTCGACAAGACCGGTGTGGTGGAAATTGGCTGCAACATTCATGATCATATGCAGGCTTTTATCCTGATTACCGACAGCGCACCCTCCGGCCGAACCGATGAACAAGGCCGATTGACGGTCGAGATTCCACCGTCGGTAGACGATGGTTCCGGCAAGATCGAGCTCCTGGTATGGCACCCGCGACTAACAGACAACACCCGTATGGCCCGGTTCACTATTGAGCAGCCCTATTCAGGATCGCTCGAACTTTCGGTGGAATTGTCCCCGGAGCCCGCGAGCGATGACAGGCTGGATGGCCTGCAAGAACGTTTCCGGGAGCTTTGATGGCGGTCGCTAGCCGAATAGGGTTTCGTGGACGTTTGGTGACCGTCATGGTCACCATGGTTGCCATCGTCAGTCTGAGCATCGGCGCACTGTTGATGCTCTACCTGTTCGAGGATGAAAAAGCGAGAGCACTTGAACAACTGAGTCTTGGTGAGAGCGTTGCAGAGGAGGTGCTTGAGCGCCGCACCAACCTGATTCTTTCCCGGCTGGACGTTGTAGTCCGCGATTTCGGATTTCGCTCTGCCGTCGCCAGTGGGGACCGCGTCACTACAGACAGTGCACTGACCAATCAAGCACGGCGGGTGAATGCCGATTTCGCCGTCTTGCTTGGCAGCGATGGCCAGGTCCTTGCCGACACCGACCGGTTACCCAATTCTTTAACCGATAGCGCACTGGTAACAGAGATGCTGTCCGAGGCACGACAATCAGGCTTTGCCAGCCAGATGAGTGTTTTCGGTGCGGACGGCTTTGAACTGCTCACCATCCCGGTGGAAGCGCCCGGCTTAAGGGCATGGCTGATTGCCGGTTTTAGCATCAATGGTGATCTTACCGACATCATCGGTCGACTCAGCGGAACCGAGGTGTTGTTCAGGGCCTTCTCCGACGAGGACGATGGTTATCAGATTCTTACCGATCCGGGTTCCATCGACCTGTCCAGGCTGGATGAACTGAACGATGCCATGGCCAGGACCTCCGGCGAGAACCAGTTTCTCGAAAGTACGCACTATTTTACCCGCATCATAAACCTGACCGAAAACGAAATGCCGGCCCTGCAGCTGCTGTTACTGATCAACCGCGAGGCCCGTCTGAGTAATTACTATGAGCGTGCTTGGGAGATTCTGCTTCTGGTCAGTGCCGTTCTTGTGCTGGCGGCCTTGATTGCCCTCATTATCGCCAGAAACATGGGACGACCGGTGTTGCAACTGGCAGACTATGCCAAGGCGATCGGAGACGGCCAGACCCCAACACCACCCCTTATCCGGGCCGGTGGTGAACTCGCCCAGTTGCGCCAGGCGCTGGGAGACATGCTGAACAAACTGAGGGACCGCGAAGACCAGATACGCTATGCCGCCAGCCACGACGAGATTACCGGGCTGCCCAATCGCAACGCCTTCCTGTCGCGCCTGCAGGAGCAGTTCAACAGCAACCGCCCCTGCAGCCTGATGGGCTTGCGCCTCAATGATATTTCTGACGTCAATGACACCCTTGGGCTTGAATTCGGAGACAAGGTTCTGCGTGCGGTGTCGACACGGCTGGAGGAAGCATTGCCCGGCCGCTCAGCGCTGGCAAGGACTGGGGGCGCCGAATTCCTGATGATGGTCGCGCCCCAGTCGCAATCCGAGCTTGATAAGCTTGCCATGAAACTCAGCAAAATCGTGGAGTCTCCCTTATTCATTGACAACACGCCGTTCTCCCTTCGCTGTACCATGGTTACGCTACAGCTACCCCAGGACGCCATCGATACCGACCAGGTTCGCAGGCGACTGAACCTGACCTTCGAGCAGGCACAGAAAAGCCGGCTGCCCGTAACCCACTATCAGCCAGGACACGATGAGAACCACCTGAGAGAGCTTCAGCTGATCTCTGACCTGCATCACGCCATTGCCAGCAACGGCTTGCACATGAACTACCAGCCCAAACTTGACATGGCATCTGCCAGTTTCTATCAGGCTGAGGCACTGGTGCGATGGATTCACCCAGACCTGGGCTTCATTTCCCCGGAAGAGTTTATTTTCCTGGCGGAACAATCCGGCCAGATAACCGAGCTGACCCGGCATATCCTCCGCCGTGTGGCCAACGACGCGGGCAAGTGGCACGCCGCGGGCCTGAATATCGGTGTTGCCATTAACCTGTCGGCGCTGGACCTGACCCGGCCGGAATTGGCCCGCGAAGTTGCCGAGGCGTTTACCCAATGGCAGTTACCCATGTCCAGCATCACCCTGGAAGTAACCGAAAGCGCCCTGATGGAAGACCCAGAAACAGCCTTTGAAACTCTGCGACGCCTGCGCCAACTAGGTGTGACGTTATCGGTGGATGATTTTGGTACTGGCTATTCCTCGCTGTCGCAGTTGCGCAAGCTGCCGGTGCAGGAACTGAAGATCGACAAATCCTTCGTCTTGCGTCTGAACACGGAGCCCCAGGACCAGCTCATCGTTCGTTCCACCATCGATATGGCCCATGGTCTGGGGTTGCGCGTTGTTGCAGAAGGTATCGAAAACGTCGAAAGCTGGGCATTACTGCGGGATTGGGGCTGTGAAAGCGGTCAGGGGTTCTTCCTCAGCCGGCCCGTCGGTGTGGGTGACCTACAAGATACGGAAACGTCGCTGACGAACCGTCAGCGGGAACTCAGAGACACAGGAGAAACCACGTCATGACATGTATGGCCAGGGTATTCAGCACCGGTTTACTGGCATTACTGATATCAGCAAACCTGTCTGCAGATACTGGTAGCCGATTGTGGGCCACCGGCGGGGTTACCTCTGTCGAGGGCGGCGCAGGTGGCGGCCTCTCCCCCTGGGCTCTGCTTGGCGGGTATGCCAGCGATGAGGAGTGGGGAGGCACGCTAACGCTATCCCGCGCCGAAACTGACGACTACACGCTTTCAGTTGTCGGGGCGGGCGTCACCTGGAACAATCGTGTCGAGCTGACGCTGGCGCGCCAGACCCTCGACCTGGACAGCCTGGTGTTCACCCTGAAAAACGGCTTTGGCCTAGAAGAAGACGAATTGGTGCAGGACGTTTTCGGGCTCAAAGTGAGGCTCGCCGGCGACGCCCTCTACAGCCCATGGGGGCAATGGTCAGCCGGCCTTCTGCACAAACGCAACCGCGAGTTCACCGTACCCGACGCCATCGGCGCCGAAGACGACAGCGGCACCGATGTCTACGTTAGTGGTAGCAAACTCTTCTTCGCGGCGGTGATGGATCGCAATCTCCTGGTCAATGCTACCGTTCGCGGTACCAAGGCCAATCAGGGCGGACTACTGGGTTTCGGCGGCGACCGCAACGACAGCTACGAGGCCATGTTTGAAGGCAGCGTCGGGTTGTTTGTGACCCGCCAGTGGCTGGTGGGTACGGAATACCGCCAGAAGCCGGACAACCTGGGTTTCGCCACCGAGGAAGACTGGTGGGACGTCTTTGTTGCCTGGGTACCCGACAGGCGCTTGTCGGTCACGGCCGCCCTGGTCAATCTTGGTGATGTTGCCACCCTGGAAGACCAGCGCGGCGCCTACCTCTCACTGCAGGCCAGTTTCTGACAACCCGGGAGATCATTATGAAACATTCTGTCATCATCTTGGTTCTATTACCTCTTCTGGCTCTCTCCGGTTGCCAGTCCATGGTTGAAACCAACCAACAGAATTCTTCTCTCTACCAACAGCTCGGCGAACGTTCCGGCATCGCCGATATTGTCGAAGATCTGCTCTACCGGATTGTCGAAGACGAGCGTATCAACGATCAGTTTCGTGGCATTGACGTGCGCCAGTTCCACACCAACCTGACGGACCAACTCTGCGAACTCAGTGGTGGCCCCTGCACTTACTCCGGGCGCGAAATGCGCGAAAGCCACGCCGATATGAACGTGACGGACACCCAGTTCAATGCCCTGGCTGAGAATCTCATACTGGCCATGGAAGAAAACGGCATACCCACAGGCGCACAGAACCGGCTGATTAAGAAGCTGGTGCCGCTTTACCCCCAGATCCGCAACCTTTGAGCCGGGCGACAAACCGGTTAAGCTTGCCCGCTGACCGACAAACCTTTCCTGACGGGAGAATAAACCTTGCTCGACAATGCGGATCTGGGAAAACTGATTGTTCGACTGACCCTGGGCGGACTATTGCTGTTTCATGGCATCGCCAAGCTGTTCCATGGCGTGGGCTTCATCGAAGGCCAACTGGCCAGCCATGGGATTCCCGCCTTTTTCGCGTGGGGCGTGTTCATTGGTGAGTTGCTGGCACCACTGATGGTGATCCTGGGTTACCAGACCCGTATCGGCGCGTTACTCATCGCCTTCAACATGCTGGTGGCCATTGCTCTGGTACACAGCCATGAACTGATGGCACTGGGTAACAACGGCGGCTGGGCACTCGAACTGCAGGGCTTCTTCCTGTTCATTGCCATTGCCGTTATTTTTCTTGGACCGGGCCGCTACAAGCTCAAGAACTGACCGTTCGAGTGGTCACCGGTCGCGTGTAACTAACGACGCATGGAGACAGATACGATGACCGATAAAAAGTCAGAGCTCCGCCCAGGCCGATACCGACACTATAAGGGTAGGGATTATGATGTCATCGGTGTAGCCCGCCACAGCGAAACCGAGGAGCCGATGGTCGTATACCGCTGCCTGTACGGTGACTACAGCCTATGGGTACGACCCTTGGCGATGTTCCAGGAGACAGTGGAAGTCGCTGGCGAGGATGTTCCCCGGTTTACCTACGTGGCTGACGATCACCCGTAAGCACGATTTTTGACTGCAGCACGCGTTTCCGGCACATTAGCGCGCTTTCCTGAACCGCCCCACCTCCGGGGCGCTGAAAGCCATCCCCGACATCCCGGAGTTTGCCATGAATGCCGTTGTTGCTGCGGTCGTGATCATGCTCGTGCTGAGCTTGTGCCGCATCCACGTTGTTGTTGCCCTGATTATTGGCGCCGTCGCCGGCGGCCTGATCAGCGGCCTGTCACTGGACGCCACCATTGCCGCGTTTAACGAGGGCCTGGGAGGCGGCGCCACCGTCGCCCTGTCCTACGCCACCCTCGGTGCCTTCGCCGTCGCCATCGGCAAATCCGGCCTCGCCCATGCCCTGGCGGACAAAGCCCTGAACCTGGTGGGCCGGCAGGATGACGGCAAAGCCGCTGGCGGAATCCGCCTACTGATCGTTGGCCTGCTACTGGCCATTGCCATGTCGTCCCAGAACATCCTGCCCATTCACATTGCTTTCATTCCGCTTGTGGTGCCACCACTGCTGTACGTGATGGCCAAACTGAACATGGATCGCCGCCTGGTGGCCTGCGTGCTGACGTTCGGCCTGATCACTCCCTACATGTTCCTGCCTGTAGGCTTCGGAGGGATTTACCTCAATGAAATCCTGCTGGCGAACGTGGGCGACAACGGCATCGACGCCACCGACCTCAACGTCATGTCCGCCATGGCCCTGCCCGCACTCGGCATGCTCTGTGGACTTCTCGTTGCCGTCTTTTTCAGCTACCGCGGCGACCGACACTACAATCTGGACGCCATTGCCCGCACCGAACGGGTGAATGTCACCTATAACGGCGGAACGCTTCTCATGGCCCTGGTCGCCATCGTGGCCGCGTTTGTGGTTCAACTGTGGTTGGGTTCGATGATCCTCGGGGCGCTGGCTGGCTTTGTACTGTTCAACCTGTCCGGGGTGGTGAAATGGAAAGAAGCCGACGACCTGTTCACCGAAGGCATGAAAATGCTGGCAATGATCGGCTTCATCATGATCGCCGCTTCCGGCTTTGCCGAAGTCATGCGCGAAACCGGTGACATTGCCACCCTGGTGGAAGGCTCCGTCTCCGCCATCGGCGACAACAAAGCTCTGGCCGCCCTGCTGATGCTGGTCGTTGGCCTGCTGATCACCATGGGCATCGGTTCGTCGTTCTCCACCATTCCCATCATCGCAGCCCTCTACGTGCCGCTAGCCCTGGAACTGGGCTTCAGCCCCCTGGCCATCGTGGCCCTGGTCGGCACCGCCGGCGCCCTGGGCGATGCCGGCTCCCCGGCCTCGGATTCCACCCTCGGCCCCACCGCTGGCCTCAACGTCGACGGCCAGCACAACCACATCTGGGATACGGTGGTGCCGACGTTCCTGCACTACAACCTGCCGTTGTTGGGCTTTGGGTGGTTGGCGGCTATGGTTCTTTAGGGTTCGGAGTTGTCTGCTATTCGTAGCCTGACTTCAACGGGGGCTGCGAGGGGGCAGGGGGAGTTTTTGCTCTTGAAATGGAACTCGCTGCGCTCAGACACCCATTTCTGGCGAGTAAAAATCCCCCTACCCCCTCACGAACCAACACCCAAGATATCGCCAAGAACACACAAAATGTCACTGTCCTTTCAAGCGATACCCTTTCGGTTCAAACCGGAGGGTGTTGGGGTGCTTTCTGCCGGGAAAAAGGTGTCTGAGCGCAGCGAGTTCTTTTTCCCAGAAGAAAGCACCACGACGCCGTCCAGGCCCCCAAAACCAGCAGGCTACAACAGGAAGGCAAACTCCAAAGCCTCAATCATCCTTGGAAGAAAAGAACACCACCTGCTTAACGGTATGATCGTCTTCGTTGTCGAGCTTGTTCACCCGGGTTTCCAGTTCGGGATTGGTCGGCTCCGGGGTATCAGACACCGCATCCGTGAAACCGCAGGCGACGCACTCGCGAACCTGATCATCGTCGTCGGTGGTAAACATCATGATTTTGTCCATCTCCGCACAGCGGGGACAGACAGCGCCGGCGATAAAACGTTTGGGGGTCGCCATGGTTAAAACTCCAACAATTCCAGAGCCCGGCCAGCCACAACACTGACCGGGTGATATCGGCTTAAGCCGCGTCTTCGGTGATACCCGTCTGTTTCAACAGGGCACCCACCTCCGGTTCACGGCCACGGAACGCCTTGAACAGTTCCATCGGCTCCTGGGAACCGCCTTTTTCAAGGATGTTCTGCAGGAATGCCTTGCCGGTTTGCGGATCGAAGATACCCTTCTCCTCGAACAGCGAAAACGCATCCGCCGCCAGCACCTCGGCCCATTTGTAGCTGTAATAACCCGCGGCGTAACCACCCGCAAAGATGTGGGAGAAACTGTTGGGGAAACGGTTGAACGAGGGTGCTTCCACCACCGCGATCTCGCTCCGCACCTTGCGGTGCATGTCCAACGGGTTAGTAGGGGCATCCAGAGTGAATTCCGCGTGCAGGCGGAAATCAAACAGCGAGAACTCCAGTTGACGCACCATCGCCATGCCAGACTGGAAGTTCTTGGCCGCCAGCAGCTTTTGCAGCAGGTCGTCCGGCAGCGGCTCACCGGTTTCATGGTGCGAGGCGATCAGGGCCAGGGACTCGGGGTTCCAGCACCAGTTTTCCAGGAACTGACTGGGCAGCTCTACGGCGTCCCAGGCAACGCCGTTGATGCCGGATACGTCCAGCACATCCACCTGGGTGAGCATGTGGTGCAGGCCGTGCCCGAACTCGTGGAACAGCGTGGTGACCTCATCGTGGGTCAGCAGTGACGGCTTGCCGTTCACCGGCGGCGTGAAGTTACAGGTCAGGAAGGCCACCGGCAGTTGCAATTGGCCGCGCAGGTTTCGCCAGCGTACCCGGCAGTCCGCCATCCAGGCGCCGCCACGCTTGCCTTGGCGAGCGTACAGGTCAAGGTAAAACCAGGCCAGGGGCTCGCCATTGCGGCTGATGCAATAGGCGGTCGCGTCCGGGTGCCAGGTTTCTACGTCTGGTTTGGCTTCAATCTGCACGTCGAACAGCTTCTCGGCCACGGCAAACAGGCCCGGGACCACCTTGTCCACCGGGAACCAGGGGCGCAGGGTTTCCGGGGAAATGTCGTAGCGTTCCTGGCGCAGTTTTTCACTGTAGTAGCCGATGTCCCACGCCTGCAGGTCCTCAACGCCGTGGGTGTCCCTGGCGAAGGCCTTCAGCTCGGCAAACTCCCGCTCGGCAATGGGTTTGGACTTGGCCGCCAGCTGGTTCAGGAAGTCCAGCACGTCGTCCACATTGCGGGCCATCTTGGTGGCCAGTGAGCGCTCGGCGTAGTTGTCGAATCCGAGCAACTGAGCCATGGCGTGACGACGCTTGAGGATTTCCGCCATCACTGGCGTGTTGTCCCAGGTGCCGGCATCCGGGCCCATGTCGGACGCACGGGTCACAAAGGCTTCGTAGACTTCACGACGCAGGTCGCGGTTGTCACCGTAGGTCATCACCGGATAGAAGCTGGGGAAATCCAGGGTGATCACATAGCCGTCCAGATCCTTCTGTTGCGCTGCCTGCTTGGCACCATCGAGTGCGCTCTCAGGAACGCCCGCCAGCTCTTCCACATCGGTGATGTGCTTGAACCAGTGTTGGGTGGCATCCAGAACGTTGTCGCTGAAACGGTTGGAGAGCTCCGACAGCTCCATCGACAGATTGGCGTACTGCTCTTTCTTTTCCTGGGGCAGATCGACGCCACCGAGGTGGAAGTCCCGCAGGGTGTTGTCCACGGATTTACGCTGCGCCTCGCTGAGTTCATCGTACTGGCCGCTTTCTGCCAGCTTCTTGTAAGCCTCGCAGAGTTCTGCATTCTGGCTTAACTCGGTGCTGTACTCGGTGAGCTTTTCCAGGCAGTTCTTGTAAACCTTGCGCAGGTCATCACTATTCATCACGCCGTTCAGGTGGGAAATCACCGACCAGGCTCTTTCCAGCCGGTCTTCGGTTGCCTGCATCGGTTGCGCCAGGGTTTCCCAGGTGGGTTCGTCCTGCTGCGCCAGTTGTGAGATTTTCACGCGGTTCTCGCTGAGAATCTGGTCAATTGCCGGTTCCATGTGCTCGGTGCGAACATGGTCAAACTTGGGCAACAGGTCGTCGGTCAATAACGGGTTATTCATAAGTCCCCTTCTCAGCCTTTAATTTGTCAGGTAGCTTCGAGTATTCAACATCGGGAAAGGCACCTG
Organism: uncultured Marinobacter sp.; assembly: GCA_913057975.1. Taxonomy (GTDB): domain Bacteria; phylum Pseudomonadota; class Gammaproteobacteria; order Pseudomonadales; family Oleiphilaceae; genus Marinobacter. Next base: position 68 of record CAJXOQ010000100.1, on the reverse strand, counting down.
TGGGGAAGCTTTTCCAAAACTGTACGGAGCCATGGATGGCGGAGTCCAAGCGTCACATGGATGTGCCG